>DVMR01000030.1 GCA_018714845.1 Candidatus Ventrousia excrementavium | reverse complement strand
TGAGATTCAAACGTCCGCTTACCCTTCTGCTGGTTTTGTGTCTTGCGGTAACGGGACTGGCGCTGCCTGCGGCAGCGGTCGAGTATACCGACACCAAGGGCCACTGGGCTGAAATCTATATTAACGATGTCAGCGAACGCGGCATTTTTAACGGGTATGAAAACAACACCTTCCGCCCCTACAACAATCTGACGGCTGCTGAGGCGCTTGTTGTTTGCGGCCGCGTGTGCAATGTCTCAAGCTCGCACGCGACCTTTATCGAGGCGCGCTGGGAGGATACGCTCGATTCCATTCTGGGCACATCTTATTCATGGGCGCGCAAAGAGCTGGCAATCTGCCTGGAAACCGGGGTTCTCACCGTCGAAGAGCTGCGCTCTTTGCAGACGACGGCTGCGCTTGGCCGCGAGATGAAAAAAGAGGACCTGGCCATGTACTTTGTGCGGGCCATGGGTCTGACAGAGCTGGCAGCCGGCCTGACCAACTATGACCTGTCTTTCAGCGATACAGCCTCTATTACGCCCAGCCGCCGTCCCTATGTCTATATCCTCAGCCTGTACGGCATTGTCGAGGGCGATACGCAGAACAACTTCTCGCCCCAGCTCGCCGTCAACCGCGGCGTGGTCGCCACCATGCTTTCACGCGTGGTCAACTTTATGGCTGAGCAGGGCATTGTCACCGAGCTGCCCGAATACACCACATACGAGTGGCTGGCCGGGACCATCACATCGGTAACTTCAGGCAGCCGCGGCTCATCGGTCGTGCGGCTTAAAAGCGACGTGTCGGGCACGCAGAGCGTCACCGTTCCCGCGACAGCGCAGGTGTATCGCTACAACATGCGTTCAGATGCGTCGGCGCTGCAAAACGGTCTGTACGCGCGCATGGCGCTCAACAATGCCGGCACAGTGTCTTCGGTTCGGCTGTTCGGCAGCCTTCAGACGCTGACCGGGACGGTCACAGACCTTGAGCGCAACTCGATTGCCGTCAACACGGGCGCGGAGACGCGCACCCTGACCATCTCACGCCTGACTGAGGTTTCGACCGGCCGGAATACAGGTGACCGCAGCATCATCGACCTGGATGGCGATTACACGACGGCAACCTGTACGCTGGACGCGTCGGGCGGACTGCTCGCGCTGCAGTTGAGCGGCGGAACTTACCTTGAAGAGGGCCTGGTGGCCGGCGTCGATGTGACGACAAGCAAAACAACGCTGTCGGTCACCGGTTATGACGGCGTGACGCGGCGCTACGAAATCGGCGGCGATGCTGCTGTGGTGATTGACGGCGTGTCGCGGACGCTCAACTCGAGCTATAAAGGCGACTTTGTGTCGCTGCGCCTGTCGGGCGATACGGACGAGGTCGTTTCGGTCGATATTGACACGGACACTGATTATGTACAGGGCGGTGTGCGCAGCGTCAATCTGAACCGTGACCCTGAACAAATCAGCGTTACTGACCCCTCGACCCGTCGGTCGAGCACTTATAAAATGGCATCGAGCGTTTCTGTGACCTATGAAGGCGAGGAAGCTGTGCTCAAGGACATTCGCACAAGCTGGTTTGTCACAATGCGCCGGGACAGCAAGGGAAATGTGGTTGAAATCATCGGGTACCCGGGCTCAATCGTCACGGAAGGCTCGCTGACCAATATCACCTATGGTTCGACCATCGTACTCGAGGTCACGGATGCTGACGGCGTGGTGACGACCTTTGACATTCCGGTCACCGACCTGCCTGAGTTTGAGCGCGGCGGAAAAGAAAGCTCGTTTGATAAGCTGCGCCTGGGCGACAGCGTGCGTGTCACAGTGCGCTACAATGAGGTCACTCTCGTTGAGTCGGACGCGCAGGAGACCAACCTGAAGGGGACCATCACCCGCATCGTGCAGGAGAGCGCGGGAAGCACCATCGAGGTAGCTCTTGAGGACGGCACGACGGCCAGCTATTTGGTGACCAGCGCGGTGTCTATCACAGCGGATGATAAAGCGGTCGCTATCTCGACGCTGCGGGTCGGGTACAAGTTGTCCCTGCTCGTCAGCGGTGATCAGCTGCTTGCCATTGAGGTCGATTCGGCGTCTTCGGCCGACCGGGTATCGGGCACAGTGCTTTTTGTCAATCTGGATGAAGAAACCATTCTGCTGCAAACCGGCGACAGCTCTGTCATCACGGTCAGCGTGGACAGTGGCACGCAGCTGGTCGCAGTGACTGGCGGCACCTTTACCTTACGCTCGCTGTACGAGGATGCGGGTGAGGCGCAGATCGAGGTTTACGGCCAGTACAATGGCCTGACCTTTGACGCAGACGTCATTTTGCTGAAGTAAAAGGAATGTGAAAAGCGGGCCGTCCCGACAGGGACGGCCCGCTTTGTTATTTCTGTTTATTTACGCAGACGGTCAGCCAGGCCGGACGCTCTAAGCAGGCTTAACAGAGCCTGTCCGCCGACCAGGCAGGCGACGAGCTGACCGGCTCCGACTTCCAGACCGAAAACGGCCCAGGTCGGCCAGAAAGCCGGACCGGAGGCCGACGTAAAGGCGAGTACGCCGCCGACAATGACAGCGTTCAGCAGAATGGGGGGAAGGCTGGCCAGCCAGCGGTTTTTGCACCGGGCGGTCAAAAGCCCGGCCAGAAGAGTGGTCAGCGAGCCGAAAATCACGTCGAGCAGGTTGATGCCCAGCGGGTTGAGCAGATTGGCCAGCAGACAGCCGATAAAGAGTCCGGTTGTGGTGTAAGGCGCGATGAAGGGCAGGATGGTCAGCGCCTCAGAGACCCTGATTTGCACATTCCCATAGCTGATGGGAGCTAGAAGCAGGCTCAGGGCCGCGTACGCCGCCGCAATGACGGCGCAGGTGGTCATTTTTTTGATGTTCATGTGTTTGCGCAGGCAGAAAAACAGTCTGCCGCACTCCTTTCCTGATATTTGCCCCGTGCCTTTCCCCTTATCACCAGAGGCGGCCGCGGCGGCTGGGTTTTATTATGCAGCAGCAGGGGAAAAATGTCAATGACACATGGTGCGAACAGGGGAAAATCCTGTCGACCCTTGGCAAATGGCGTTTGCCGTGCTATAATAATCCATACGACATCCACTTTGATTAGAAAAGGGTAACCACATGAACAAGACGCCTCTGTCCAAGCAGATTTGGAGTATTCCGAACCTGCTTAGTTATTTCCGCATTATTCTGATTCCCCTGTTTGTCTGGCGGTATGTCACAGCGTCGACTGCCGAAGAATATTATGCGGCAGCTGTTATTATTGCGCTGTCAGGTCTGACTGATATGCTCGACGGCCTGATTGCCCGGCGCTTTCATATGATTACCGAGCTGGGCAAAGCGCTTGACCCCTTTGCCGACAAGCTGACGCAGTGCGCTTTGATTATCTGCCTTATCACCAGACATCCGCTGATGAAAGGGCTGGTTATTTTATTTCTGGTCAAGGAACTGACCATGGCGGCGCTCAGCGCCGTTCTGTACCGCCGCGGGCAGAAGCTGGACGGTGCCAAGTGGTTCGGCAAGCTGAGCACGGCGGTTTTCTACGCGGTTTCGCTCGTGCTGGTCATTTTCATTGATTTGCCGCAAAACGTTGCCAATATCCTCATTACTTTAAGCGCAGTGATGATGATTATTGCCTTTGCCGGATATCTGCGTCTGCTTATCCGCATGTACCGCGGCCTCGGCAGAAAGGAGTAGCTTTATGAAGGTCCTTGTGGTCATTGACATGCAGAACGACTTTGTCGACGGCGCGCTCGGCACGGCTGAAGCACAGGCCATTGTCCCGCGCGTGTGTGAAAAAATCCGCGGATTTGACGGGCTGGTGCTGTATACGCGCGACACCCACGGCACGGATTACCTGCAAACGCAGGAAGGGCGGCAGCTGCCGGTAGAGCATTGCATCAAAGGCACACATGGCCACGAGCTGTGCCCGGACATCGCGGCGCTGTGCACAGGCACGCCCATTGACAAGCCGACCTTTGGCAGCAAAGGGCTGGCCGAGGTTCTGGCTGCGCGCCATCGGTACGAGGGGCCGGTTGAAAGCATCACGCTGGTCGGTTTGTGCACCGATATCTGCGTCATTTCCAACGCCCTTTTGCTCAAGGCCTTTTTGCCCGAGGTGCCCATTATTGTCGATGCGTCCTGCTGTGCCGGCGTCACGCCGGAAAGCCACCGCCGCGCGCTGGAGTGTATGAAGGTCTGTCAGATTGTCATTGAAAACAATGCCGCAGATTGAACGTCTGGACGAATATGACGACCCGCGTTTTTCCGGCCCGGTGCTCGCGCAGCACGGGCCTTTTTGCTGGACGGGCAGCCTTGCGCATTTGAAATTGTCAGCGCGGACACGGCGAGTATGTCCGCCTTTGGCACGGGTACTGTCAGCGCTGGTTTGAAGAGAAGAAAAAACAGTTATAACGAGGTGTTCTTGTTTGAAGCGAGTCAATCTGCGCCGGGTCGGCGCAGCCGGGCTGCTGCTGGCACTGCTGCTTTGCGGCTGTGCACCCATCGAGGACGAGCCGCAGGATGCCGGCGACCCGGGAAGCGTTCAGCGCCCCGGAGAAACGGAAAGCGGGCAGGATGAGCAGCCCCCGGAGCCCGAGCTGACAGAAGAGGAAAAGCTTGCCCTGCGTGCGCAGGAGCTGCTTGCGGACATGACGCTTGAGCAAAAGGTCGGGCAGCTGTTCATGATTCGGCCGGAGGCGCTGGCAGAGAATACAGACAGCCCTGTGACGGCGTGGAGCGATGAACTGGACGCGGCGCTTGCGCAGTATCCCGCGGGCGGTGTGGTGCTGTTTGGCCAGAATGTCGTGTCGCCCGAACAGCTGACCGCGCTGACCGGCGCGCTGGCAACGGCCGGGCAGACTCCGCTTTTTATCGGCGTTGACGAAGAGGGCGGGGCGGTGGCGCGCATCGCGGGCAATAAAGCCTTTGACGTTGCGCAGTACGACAGCATGGCCCAGGTCGGCGCGACAGGCGACCCGGCGCAGGCGCGGGAAGTGGGGCAGACCATTGGCGCCTATCTTGCGAAATACGGCTTTAATCTGGATTTCGCACCAGTGGCCGACGTCAACACAAATCCCGACAACACCGTTATCGGGGACCGCGCGTTCGGCAGTGACCCGCAGCTCGCGGCGCAGATGGTGTGCGCGGAAATAGAGGGACTTCATCAGGCGGGCGTTATGAGCTGCGTTAAGCATTTCCCCGGGCACGGTGACACGCGGGGCGACACCCATGACGGGACCGTGACGGTCGATAAGACGTGGGAAGAGCTGCTCGGCTGCGAGCTCGTGCCTTTTATCGCGGCGCTTGATTCGACGGACATGGTCATGGCGGCGCATATCACGGCGCCGGGCGTGACGTCGGACGGTCTGCCGGCTTCGCTGTCGCATGAAATGGTGACTGGCCGGCTGCGCGGCGAGCTGGGCTATGACGGTGTTGTCGTCACCGATTCGCTGGAGATGGGCGCAATCGCCGGGCAGTACACGCCGGCAGAAAGTGCCGTGCTGGCCATCAGCGCGGGGGTTGACATCGTACTGATGCCGCTTGATTATACCGAGGCTTTTGAGGGCGTTTTGCAGGCGGTCAGGGACGGTGAGCTGACTGAAGAGCGCATCGACCAGAGTGTGCTGCGCATTTTGACGCTGAAAATCACCCAAGGCATCATTGAATAAGCAAAAGCAGAGGCCAAAGGCCTCTGCTTTTTCATTATTACAGCTTCTTCAGCAGTCCGGAAGCGCATACGCCGGTCAACAGGCCGCAGGGGACGGCGGACAGCAGCAATGTCGGCAGGTAATAAAACACCAGTGTCCCGCCGGTCAGGAACATGGCGCACAGAATCTGGCCCGCACCGTGGCAGGCGGCGCCGACGACCGACACACCCAGCACAGACAGCGACCGCCCGGCCAGACGGCGTGCCGCCAGCATCCCGCCCAGGGACAGCAGCGCACCGCACAGGGACATGAGAAGAGAGGTCACGCTGCCTGACAGCAAAAAGAGCAGCACCACCCGGCACAGTGAGATGGACAGCGCCGGCCGCGCACCCAGCCGGTACACGGCGAACAGGGCAACGACATTGCTCAGCCCCAGCTTGACGCCCGGCAGAGGCACCACAGCCTGCAGGGGCAGCGCGCTTTCGACAAGCGACAGCACCAGCGCCGCCGCTGTCAGCACGGCGCACAGTGCAATTTTATAGACGCCCCGGCTCATCGTATCACCACGTCGGGCGCGTCCGCGCCTTCAAGCGTCAGGGTCATTTTGTTTTCAAGGCAAACGGCGGTCTGGCCCGCACGGGTCAAAAGGCCGGTGTGCACACAGGTCTGGCGCGGACAGGTGGCACTCTGTACCCGCGCGCCGCTGCTGTCTGCGACAATGACGTTCTGATATTCTCCGTCAACAGTGACGGTGACCGGTTCGCGCAGCCCAGTCAGGACGATGCGGGCCACCTCGGTCCCGTCCTGCCGTACCACAGCGACAAGCTGGTCGCCATCCGCTCGCGTCAGGCCGAGTGCGAAAATGCCGGCCGCAAGCAGCAGGACAGCGGCGCACACGATGATGTCTCCCCGCTTCATGCCGGGTCACACAGGGCCAGGGCGCGAACGGGCGCGCCGTCAGCGGCCGACAGGGAGAGGGGAGCGCCGACAAACAGAAATCCGTGGCCGGGCAACGCGTCGGGCAGCGCCAGGTTTTCGTAAATGAGCACACCGGCGGACAGCAGCAAGCAGTGCAGGCGCATATCTGTGCATGCAGGCGGGTCGACGGACAGGCAATCCACACCGACCCCCTTGACGTGCCGCGCAGCCAGACGCGCAAGAACCGCTTCGGAAATGACCGGCCAGCCGGTCAGGTATTCCGGCCGGCCCCACAAAGCGCCGTGTCCGGTGCGGAAGAGCACAAACGCCGCGCGCTGCGCCGGGGGAGTGTCAAGAGCCTGCAAAAGCGCTGCCTCATCCTTCCGGGCGTCGAGGACGATGCCCAGCCCGGCAAAATCGCCGGGCGCATAGCGGTCGAGCGTGGCGCCGTGCTCCAGCAGATGCGCCGGGGCGTCTACATGGATGCCGGTGTGGGTCGTCAGCGTAAGCTCCAGCTGGCGAAAGCCGTCGCCGGGCATGGATGCCAGCGTTGTCAGCCGCGGCTGTGGGTCGCCCGGGTAAACCGGCATGTCAGGGGTAATGGGGTGTGTCAGGTCCAGAACAGTCACAGCGGCCCTCCTCGGTCTGAAAAAACGCTGCGGCGGGAAAGACTTCCCGCCGCGGCAGCAGTTTGTATTTTACAGGAACATGTCGGCAAGATTGGCCTTGGGGTCAATGACCGGCTCGATGAGACGGGTCTTGCAGGTCATGAGCGTGGTGACGCCGGGGCCGTGGCCGGCCAGAATGCAGTCGCTGTGTACGACAACGCCGATGGTGACTGAACCGGTGCGGTAGGTGCGGCCGTAACGGGTATCAGCGTCCATCAGCGCGACGATATCGCCGAAACGCAGCTCCTGCAGGCCGTACTTTTCCGTCATCTTGCGGTCATGCAGAGTGATGTCATAGTCGCCGAACTGCGAAGTGGCAGCGCCCAGACCCGAGCCCATGATGGCGGCAGGAACAATTTTGGCGACACCGACGCGCAGCTTTTTGCCGTCCTCTTCAATGTTCATTTTTTCCAGAAGCTCGGGACTCATGCTGCGCAGATGAATGTCAGGGTAGTCCAGAAGCTTCATGCCCTGGCCGCACGAGCGGACGTCGATTTTGTCGCCAATGGTCATTTTGTCCATGGTCTCGTCGTCAAAATAGCAAAGGAGATGCTCGCAGCCGCCGTGCTTGCCGGTGACAAAGCCGCGCGCTCCCTTGGCATCGCCGGAGCGGACGATGGCGACGTTGCCGATGCACGACAGGGAAGAATAGGCGGCGTTGTAGGCGTCGTCGCTGTTGCGGGTGGTGACGCCGGGCTCTAAGTGGTCGGCCGCCCAGCCGCAGCAGGGATCGCCGATTTTGGCGTTATAAGTAATGCCTCCGGTGGCAGGCAGAATGAACGGTTCGCCGTCGGCGCTCAGGCGGAAGGTCTGGCTCGAACGTGAATGCCGCACTTCGCCCTGCACCAGCACAATGGGCAGAGCCTCTTTGTTGATTCTGAGCATGATAATCTCCTCCGTTTTTATTTGATGCCCCCGCAGGGATGACCCTAGTGTACCACATCAGGCGGCGTTTGACCAGTACATAAGTCAAAAATGATTGACTGACCGAAGCTTTATACAACGCGCGCGCCGCAGTGGGGACAGCGGCCGTCTTTAATTGATACTTTTCTGCCGCAGTCAATGCAGAAAACGGTCTCATCACGGCGAGAGGGCCTGCGTTTGGGGGAATATGCCCGGTCCTGCTCAGCACAGTTGTGCTTTGGCCGGCGGTCGGGCGCCGGCTGAACGGGCCGTCCGGTCGCGACAGCAGCTTTTTGCGGCTTTCGCGGCGCCGGAATGGCAGGTGGTGAAGCCTGCTGTGCGGAGGCTGAGGGATGAGAAGTCTTGGGGGACGAGGCGGCAGGCGGCTGCGGTGGAGCGCCGGCAGTCTGCCGCATGGGAGTGTGGCCCGTTGGACCGCGGCGGCGGGTTCTGGACCGGGCAATGACGATGATGATCAAAGCAATGATAACCGGCAGCAGTCCGGTGGCCACATTGAACGCAACAAGAAGGGCGTCGTCAACGTGGTCATACGGGATTTCGGCCGGACCCAAAGCGTCCTCGGTGACATCGTCCGGGGCGGCCAGGACATCGGTAAAACTCAGAGTGCTTACAATATCGAACATGACTGCCCCGAGTGACCCGGAATCAAAGCTGAGCGCGCCGCTGTAGTCAGTCAGAATCAGATGAATGGCCTGACCGTTGTAAACGGTAGTCATCTGCATGCAGCGCAGCTGCACGTCGTCCTGTGTTTCCAGACGGTTATAGGTCAGAAAGCGTGCTCCGGACTGGTAATAGTCGTCAATGCGGAAGCACTGAACGTCGTTGCTGCCCGCCCACACGGGGTTTTCGGCAAAATAGTCCGCTGCCTCATTGACAAAGTCCTCGTCCCACAGGGAAAGGTCGAAAATATCCTCATTGGGGGTCATGAGAATGGTCAGCTCAAGCAGGGATTCAAAATTAAAAGCGTCCAGGTAAATATTGTTGGCATCAAATACATCCCGCATGTATTCCGGATCGTCGTCGTACAGAAAAAGCGCGGGATTGCCCGCCTCGGCATCGCGGGTCAGAACAGCCCAGTCAAGCGGAAGATTCAGGCTGAGGTAAAGCTCGGGCACCTCGTACCCGGCTGTCATGCTGTACCCGGCCGCAGCGCCCGAAAAGCAGAGTGCCAGTGCGGCAAGCACGCATAAAAAAGCGCAGCATCGTTTCATAAGCAGCCCCCTTGCAGGTTGTCAGGTCTGTAAAAAGTATATCATACTGCGCACCAAAATGCCAGTGCGCCTCTCTGACGCGCCCTTGACGGTGACAAACAAAAGCAGTATACTGAAAAGCACAGTTCAGCGCGGGGGAGGGCCCGGATATCAGAAAAACAGTGCTTGCAGCTGCGGTGCTGCTGACCCTTTGTCTGGCGGCGTGCAGCGCGGAGACCACGTCAGAGGACGCCTTTACCGTCAGAGTGGTGTGCGAAAGCGACGGCGTCTGGCAGATTTTTTATTCCTGCTATCTTGACGGTGAATACTATGGCATGGGCGGCATGGCCGACCTGGATGGCGTCGAGCTGACAGAAGACACCGACCTGTCCGTCAGCTTCACCCGGTCTTTTCTGGGTGAAGATGCAGATCTTTCACAGTTTTCCATTGACTTTTCGCCGTATGGGGAAAACGATACATCGGAAATCGGGACGACCAACCAGGTGGCGATCAATGCCGAATACGGGCAAAGCTATACGGTCGTGCTGTCCGGAGACCGGGAAAGCGGCTTTCAGGCTGAGCTGCAGGAGCCGTAACGCCGAGTACAAAAAGGAGAGTATCACATGAGAGCAATTCGCAAAGCTCTGTGCCTGCTGCTGGCGGTTTTGACGGTCACGTCGTGCGCTGCGGCGCTCGGCGATGAAGAGGACCTGTGTACCCCGACGGCGCAGGCGCTTGTGCGCATGGCGCCGCAGCCGGGCTACGGCACGCCGGGCGGGGAGTGGACGGTGTTTGGCCTGGCCCGCTGGGGCGGCGCGCTGCCCGACGGGTACCTGGAAGGCTATCTAAGCCGGCTGGAGGAAGCGGTCCGCCAGAGCGAGGGCGTTCTGCACAGCCGCAAATACACGGAATATTCGCGCGTCGACATCGCGCTGACAGCGTTGGGGCAGGACCCGCGCAATTTTGCGGGCTTTGACCTGCTGGCGCCGCTCGGCGACGTTGAGCGGGTGACTTTTCAGGGCGTCAACGGCGCGGCTTATGCGCTGCTCACCCTTGACTGCGGAAGCTACGACCTGCCCGGCGTGCGGGAGCAGTATGTCGACTGCATCCTGCAGGGCGAACTGCCGGGCGGCGGTTTTGCCCTGGCCGGTGAGCGCCCAGACCCTGATGTGACGGCCATGGTTTTGCAGGCCCTGGCTCGCTATCGCGGCGATGCAGAGGTCGACGCTGTGATCGAGCGCGCGCTTGACCGCCTGTCACAGATGCAGAACGAAGACGGCGGGTTCGAGGGCTGGAGCAGTGACAACTGCGAAAGCGCCGCGCAGGTCATCGTCGCCCTCTGCGAGCTGGGGGTGCCGCTGGATGACCCGCGCTTTGTCAAAAATGGCGTTGGGCTTTTGGACAATTTGCTCAGCTATCGCCTGTCTGACGGCAGCTTTGCCCACATTCCGGGCGGGGACAGCGACCTGCTTGCGACAGAACAGGCCTTTTATGCGCTGGCGGCGGTCGAGCGTGCGCGCAGCGGCCAGCCCGGGCTGTATGACATCGTTCAGCCGGCGCTGCCCGACGGACAGACGCTGGCACGCATTGCCCGCACGGTGGTGCATCTTGTACTTGGCATGTAAGGAGACCTGACTGTGAAAAAATTCAAGCGTTTTTTTGCCCTGACGCTCTGCCTGCTGACGCTGTGCGCCTGCTCAGCGCAGGATGAGCCTCTTCCCGCAGACGACGGCGTGCAGGGGCAGACGGACCCTGCGCCTGATGATGCGGCGGACACGCCGGCCACCACAGAGCCGCAGCCCGACATATCGGAGAGCGCGCCGCCTGAAGAGACTGAGCCTGCCGGGGATTCAGAGCCGTCGGGACAGGATAAGCCGCCGGTTCAGGATGAGACGCAGGCGCCGGATACAGTGCAGGACCCTCCGGCCGAGCCTTCGACGCCGTCAGAACCGGAAAAACCGGCCGAGCCGCCGGCATCAGACGAGCCGAGCGTGACCATTTCCATCCGCTGTGATACGGTCCTTGACAATATGGACAGCCTCAGCGACGCGGCAGCCGGGATTATTCCGGCCGACGGCGTCATCTTGGCAGAGACCGAGCTGACGCTGTCTGAGGGTGAGAGCGTCTTTGACCTGCTGTCCCGCGCGACGCGCGACAACAACGTGCACATGGAATACAGCAGCACGCCAATCTATCAGTCATCTTATATTGAAGGCATCGGTAACCTGTACGAGCTGGACTGCGGTCCGCTGTCCGGGTGGATGTACCGGGTCAACGGGGTGTTTCCCAATTACGGCTGCTCGAAATATGCCGCTCAGGACGGCGACGTCATTGAGTGGGTTTATACCTGCGACCTGGGAGAAGACGTTGGCGGAGCCGATGCCTTTGCCGGACAAAAAGAGTAAAAAAATCAAACAGCGCGGCATATCGGCCGCGCTGTTTTTCTGTCAAATCAGGAACCCAAACAGGTGAGAAAAGACTGAAAAGCTGTAAAACAGGATCTTTTTGCCCGTGGACACGGGCAGCGGTTCAACGCCGCCGGGAAGATACTGGCCGTCCGGCCCGACAATTAGAGACTGCGCCATAATCTCGTCCTGCCGTGCGCGCAGCAGCTGCTGGAAAGGCGCGCTGTCAATGACCAGCATGACCTCAGTGTCAATGTCAACGCTGCGCTCATCCAGATTCCACGAGCCGACGGCAGACAGCCGGTCGTCGATGAGCACGCTTTTGCCGTGGATGGAATCACTGCTCTGATATTCGTAGATGCGCAGGCCGGAAGAGGCCAGCTCCGTGCGGTTCCACAGGTAGGCCGAAAAGGCGGGAAGGTTGGGCGAGGATGCCAGCGAGTTGGTCAGAAGCACAACATCCTTGTCCAGTGAAAGCGCGGCCAGCCGGGCGCGTGTCTCCTGGTTGATAACGGTATAGGGGGACTGGATGAGTACCTGCTGCTGCGCGCTGTCGGCCAGCTGCAAAAGCTGCCACAGAACAAGGGGTTGTTTGGGCAGGCCGGTAAAGGGGTTGCTGATGAGCGTAATCTTATCGGTTGGCACGGTCAGCTCTTCGAGCTGCGCATCTGAAAAGGGCTGCGCTGCACCATAGGCCTGATATTTCTGGCGCAGCTCGTCGGCCCGCGCCCGGGCACGCTCAGTTTGGCGGCTGTTCACCGCGCCGACTGCTGGGCTACTCAGCTCGTGCTCACAGGCGCTTTCGAAATACGCGGCCACATCGGCGATGACGCCCGGCTCGCTGCCCGTGTTCCACACCAGGACGTCGTTGTCATGCGAGACAGGGCCCTCGTAGCTTTCAGGGGCGAAGTAAGCGTCTGAAATGTTGCGCCCGCCCAGCAGCATGATTTGCCGGTCAGCAATCAGATATTTGTCGTGCAGACGGCTGTTGATGGTGTGCGGACGAAACAGATTCAGCGGGCTGAAATAAATCAGCTCAACTTCGGGGTGCGCAGCGAGCGCCTGCGCCGTCTCGCCCCGGCCCAGACCGTTGAACAGGCCATCAAGAATGATGCGCACCGAAACGCCGCGGTCAGCTGCGCATAAAAGCGCGCCCCAGAAAAGGTCGGTCGTTTCGCCCTCGGCAGTTGAGTAGCTGGAAAAAATCAGCTCATCCTGCGCTGTTTCGATGAGAGCCAGCCGCAGGGCAAAGGCATCCTGCGGCTCAGGGATATAACCGGCGCGGTCAGGGCCGGACAGTGTGCCGTCGCCGTAAAAGCTGTCACAGGAAAAAGCTCTTTGAAAGTCGGGATCAACTTCGATTGTGATGGCATAGGGCGCTACAGCGGCAACAGCATAGCACAGCAGCAGGACCAGCGCAGTCAGCGCCGCCCGGGAAAAACGCTTTTTCATCCCCTGGGTCCCCGCGCTGCGCCGCTGTCCAGGTAGCTCTGCAAAATGACCGAGGCTGCCACCGCGTCGACCCGCGCCCGCTGTTTGCCGCGCTTTTTGCCAGCGTCGCTCAGGATGCGGTTGGCCGTCACGCTGGTGCCGCGCTCATCCCACAAAACAACGTCAGCGCCGGTGCGCGCGCGCAGCTCGTCAGCCAGTGCGCGCGACTTCTGCGCCCGCTCGCCTTCGGTGCCGTTCATGTTAAGCGGCAAACCCAGCACGATGCGGTTAGGCTGTTCGCGCCCGATTTCATCGCACAGCTCGTCGAGCAGGCGCGCGGGACTGGGCTGCGTGATGGTAAAGGCCCGTCCGGCGATCAGCCCTGTAGGGTCAGAATAGGCGACGCCTGTTCGCACGTCGCCCAGGTCAATAGCCATAATTTTCAACAGCCTCACTCCTGGCAGTCAGAATGGTCCTATTATACCACACTGCACGCCGAAAAGCGAAGATTTTCGGCAAGCCGCGGCCGTTATACCACACCGCCTTTCAAAATGCGACGGGTTTTGAGCGGCTTGTGCCAATGAAATAAAGCCGGGGGAGAATATTGCCGGTTCACCCGCGCTTGACAACAGGCCTTTGAATGATATAATGGTAAATAGAGAAGTAGGCCTTTACTTCCTTGTTTTTTTATGAGGCCGGCTTTTTGGGGGAGGAATGGGAGATGACGCTCGATGAACTGGCCATTGGCCAGAGTGCCGTTGTCACAGCCGTTGGGGGCGAAGGGGCCCTGCGCCGGCGTCTGCTCGACATGGGTATCACGCCCAAAACAACTGTATTGATGCGCAAGAAAGCGCCCATGGGCGATCCGGTTGAAATCTGCCTGCGCGGCTATGAGCTGACGCTGCGGCTTGAGGATGCGCGCAAGATAGAGATTACGGGGGTGAAGGCATGAGCCTGACCTTTGCCCTGGCCGGCAACCAGAACTGCGGTAAGACAACGCTGTTTAACCAGCTGACCGGCTCGCATCAGCATGTGGGCAACTTCCCCGGCGTCACGGTCGAGCGCAAGGAAGGCCAGATCAAGGACCATCCGGGGAATACGGTCGTCGATTTGCCGGGCATTTATTCGCTGTCGCCCTATACGGCCGAGGAGGTTGTTACCCGCGATTTCCTGCTGCGCGACAAGCCCGACGCCATCATCAACATTATCGATGCGACCAACATCGAGCGCAATCTGTACCTGACTCTGCAGCTGATGGAGCTGCGGGTGCCCATGGTTCTGGCGCTCAACATGATGGATGAGGTGACAAAAAGCGGCGGCAGTATCGATGTCCTGGCGCTTTCGCGCGAGCTGGGCATCGACGTGGTGCCCATTGTCGCCAGCCGCGGCGAGGGTATTCACGAGTTGGTCGACCGCGCCATTGCCGTGGCGCAGGAAAAGCGCCTGCCCGCGCGGCAGGACTTCTGCACCGGAGAGGTGCACAAGGCCATCCACTCGATTTCACATATCATTGAGGACCATGCGCGTGAAGCCGGCGTGCCGCTGCGGTTTGCGGCGACCAAGCTGGTCGAGGGCGACGAGCCCATGCTCAAAACACTGAACATTCACGAGGGCGATGTCGAAATCATCCGCCACATTGTCTGCGATATGGAACAGGCGCTCGGCACGGACCGCGAAGCGGCGCTTGCCGACATGCGCTATGAATACATCACCGCCCTGGTCGCCAAAACGGTCGTCAAGCCACAGGCCACGGCCGAGCAGCAGCGTTCGCTCAGGATTGACCAGGTGCTGACCCACAAGTATTTTGCCATTCCCATCTTTCTGGGCGTCATGCTGCTCATATTCTGGCTGACCTTCTCAGTTATCGGCGGTACACTGTCCGACTGGATGGGACTGGGCATTGAACGCCTGACCGTGCTGGTCGGCGATGTGCTGACGGCCGCACATGTCAGCCCGGTGCTGCGCTCGCTCATCATCGACGGCGTGTTTGCCGGTGTTGGCAGCGTGCTCAGCTTTCTGCCCATCATTGTCGTTTTGTTTTTCTTTTTGTCCATGCTCGAGGACAGCGGATACATGGCGCGCGTCGCCTTTGTCATGGACAGCCTTCTGCGCAAAATCGGTCTGTCGGGCCGGTCGTTTGTGCCCATGCTCATCGGCTTCGGCTGTTCGGTGCCTGCCATCATGGCGACGCGCACCCTGCCCGGCGAGCGCGACAAGCGTATGACCATTCTGCTCATACCGTTCATGTCGTGCTCGGCCAAACTGCCGATTTACGCCGTGTTTTCGGCTGCGTTTTTCCCTGATTACAGCGGGCTGGTCATGATGGCGCTTTACGTCTTCGGGATTGTGACGGGCATTCTGGCCGGGCTTCTGCTCAAAAATACCGTGTTCCGCGGCAATCCGGTTCCCTTTGTCATGGAGCTGCCGGCTTACCGTCTGCCCGGATTGCAGAGCACGCTTTTGCACATGTGGCAAAAAGCCAAGGACTTTATTGTCAAAGCCTTTACCATTATTTTTGTTGCGTCCATCGCCGTATGGTTTTTGCAGAGCCTGGACTTTGGCTTTAACATGGTCAGCGACGGCAGCCAGAGCATGCTGGCTGCCATGGGCCGCTGGATTGCGCCGGTCTTCCGTCCGCTCGGGTTCGGCAACTGGCAGAGCGTTGCGGCGCTCATCACCGGACTGTGCGCCAAAGAAACGGTGGTCAGCACTTTTATCCAGCTGACCGGCGCCGCGGGTACAGCCGAACTGGCAGCTGCTTTGCCCGGGTTCTTCACCCCGCTGCAGGCGGCGTCCTTCCTGGTGTTCACGCTGCTTTACATGCCGTGCGTCGCTGCCATGGCGGCCGTTCGCCGCGAGATGGGCAGCGGGCTCAAGGCACTGGGTCTGATGGTTTTTCAGACCGGTGTCGCGTGGCTCATGGCATTTTTGGTTTATACCGCCGGGCTGGCGCTGGGGCTGTGATATGAACGGCGCCAGCTGGGTGGTTTTGGGCCTGCTCGTTTTGTCGCTCGGGCTGGCCCTGCGGGCATTGATCAGGCGCCGCGGCTGCGGCTGCGGATGCAGCGGCTGCACCGGCAAGTGCAGAAAGGGCAAACAGGTGAAAAATGATGCAGAAAACCCCTGAATCTCGGCAGTCCCACCATTTGCTGAGTGCGGCGCTGACGCCGTCCGCACTTCGCGAGACAATATTCAAAAGTCTGATGGCCGGACTGATGATTGGCATCGGCGGAACGGTTTACCTTTCGTGCGATGACCGTGTTGTCGGCGCGCTTCTATTCACAACGGGACTGCTCACCATCTGCAATATGGGGTATCTGCTCTTTACCGGAAAGGTCTGCTACGCGCTGGAAAACAGCCCCGGCTACATTGTAACGCTGCTCATCATCGCGCTGGGGAATGTGGCGGCCTGTGTGCTGTACGGTGCCGCTGTGCGGCAGTTTCTGCCGCAGGTGGCGGAAAAAGCCGCTGCCGCCTGTGATGCCAAGCTGCTGCAAACCGGCTGGCAGACCTTTTTTCTCGCCGTCATGTGCGGTATTTTGATGTATATTGCCGTAGTGACCTTTCGCAGACAGCAGGGCATGTCGCGCTATGTCGGTATTGTCACCTGCGTGCCCGCCTTTATCCTGAGTGGTTTCGAGCACTCGATTGCCGATGCCGTTTACCTGGGCATGGCCGGCCTGCCTGCGGGCAGCTGGCGATTTTTGGTCGTTGTTTTGCTGGGCAATGCTGCCGGCGGGCTGCTCTTTCCCGTGCTGCAGCGTCTGGCCGGCGATAAAAGCTGAAGGTGAATTGCCCGCCGGGTCCTTGCCGGCGGGCGATTTTATGGAATAAATAATGGCTGTTCAGCGCACAATAAAGACGGAAAAAGAACCGGCTTCATGAAAACAGTTTGCAAAACTGAAAAAATTATGATATACTTACACGGGATATGGCTGCGCGCAGAATGTGTGCAGTTGTGTTGTGAGATGTTTGCCGCGGGTCTGCGCGTCTGCGAGACTGCGGTGTAATAGATATAAAAAATTGCAGATGGCAGGCTGTTAACCCCTGCGTTGGGTTAGCTCTTTTTTGTGTTGCACAGATGCAGCCCTGTGCCGTCTGCTGAATAGTACACATGTCCCGGTCGGGCGTTGGACAGCTGTATGAGCAGGCTGCGCTGTTCTTGCCGGGACGGGAGAATGGAGATTATATGGCACAAAATCAAACAAAAAAAGACCCGCAGGCGGCAGCTGAAGGTGCGCCGGCCGCCAAGACACAGCGGGGCAGACAGACACAAAGCAAAGGGCGCACGGCCAACGCGGCAAAAAAGACGGCGACAGACAGCGCCAAGACTGCAAAAAAGACTGCCGGCAGCAAAACGCCGGCAGCCCGCGCGCCGAGGGGGAGCCGGATACAGACACCGGCAGAGGCGCCGCGCCGTACACGCGGGATTCGGCTGCCTTTGCCTGCAGCAGGCCAGGCTGTCACCACTTATTCGCGGGCCGCACAGACGGCGCCCAGCCGTAAGCCGGTACGCGGCGCGACTGCAAGCGCCGGCAAGCTGCGCGTCATTCCGCTGGGCGGCCTCAACGAGATTGGCAAGAACATGACGGCGCTGGAGTTCGGCGATGATATCATTGTCATTGACTGCGGCAACACCTTTCCTGATGACGAGCTTTTGGGCATTGACCTCGTCATCCCCGACGTCACCTATCTGATTCAGAACCGTCAGAAGGTGCGCGGCATTGTGCTGACCCACGCGCACGAGGACCATATCGGTGCGCTGCCCTATGTGCTGCGCGACCTGCGGGTGCCGGTTTACTGTACAGCCCTGACGGCGGGCATTATTTCTCTGCGCTTAAATGAGCACAAAAACCTCGGAAAAATCAGAATCAACCGCAAAAAGGCGGGCGACCGCTTCCGTCTGGGCTGCTTTGACGTGGAAATGATTCGGGTCAATCACTCGGTGCCCGACGCAGTGGCGCTGGCCATCAAGACGCCGGTCGGCGTGGTGGTCTTTTCCGGCGACTTCAAGATTGACACAACCCCTGTCAATCAGGAGATGACCGATCTTGAGCGCTTCGGAAAGCTGGGACGCGACGGGGTGCTGCTGCTTTGTCAGGAATCGACCAATGCCGAACGCCCGGGCTTTACGAGCAGTGAGCGCTGCGTGGGCGCGTCTTTTGACACACAGTTTAAAAACAGCGAGGGTAAGCGCATCATCATCGCCACCTTTGCAAGCAATGTCCACCGCATCCAGCAAATCATCGATATTGCCGCGAAATACGGGCGGAAAGTGGCTGTTTCCGGCCGCAGCATGGAAAATATCATGAAAGTCGGCGTCGAGCTGGGCTATCTCAAGCTGCCGCCCAACACCTATATCGAGCTGAGCAGCCTGTCGCGCTATCCCAAGGCCGAGACCGTTATCATTACGACGGGCAGCCAGGGCGAGCCGATGAGCGCTCTGTACCGCATGGCGTTTTCGGCCCACCGTCAGGTCGAAGTGGGCGAGGGCGATAAGATTCTGATTGCCGCGCACCCCATTCCGGGCAACGAAAAAGCCGTTTATGGCATGATTAACGAGCTTTTCAAGCGGGGAGCGGAGGTCGTCTATGAAAAGCTGGCGGACATCCATGTGTCCGGCCACGCCTGTCAGGAAGAACTCAAAATCATACTTGCCCTGACGCGGCCGCGGTTTTTCATGCCCATGCATGGCGAGTACCGGCATCTGCAGATCCACGCCGGACTGGCCATGCAGGGCGGCATGCCGCAGGAAAACATTTTTATTTCTGAAATCGGCCGGGTGCTCGAGCTGGACGGCGAAGGGGCGCGCTTTGCCGGCACTGTGCCCTCGGGGCGGGTGCTGGTCGACGGCTACGGCGTCGGCGACGTCGGTGCCACTGTGCTGCGTGAGCGCAAGCACCTGTCGCAGGACGGGCTGATCGTCATCGTCACGGCGTTTGACCGCCGCAAGGGAACGGTCGTACAGGGGCCTGAGGTCTTTTCGCGTGGATTCATCTTTGCCAAAGAGGCCGAGGACCTGACCGAAGGCGTGCGAAAGCTGGCGCGGGCGGCTATCGACGGCTGCATCTCGCGCGGGGTTTCCGACCGTTCGGTCATCAAGAGCGAGATTTCGGACCGCGTGGAAGACTACCTGTATAAAAAGATCAAGCGCAGCCCCATGATCCTGCCCGTTATTATGGAAGTATAAAAAGCAGGGCAGAGTTTTTCTGCCCTGCTTTTGCAGCAAGAAAACAAACTGAGGAGGACACCGACCTGTGCGACAAAACAAAAGACTGCTGATTTTTTACCTGGCCTGCGCTGTGTTCAATATTGGTGCAAACACCGCGCACCCGGTCACACCGACCATTTTCACCACCCTGGGCCTGGGCAGCTATATGTTCGGCGTGGCGCTCGCTTCGCAGCTTGTGACCAATTTTCTGTTCTCGCCCTTCTGGGGCCGCCTGAGTGCCTACATATCGAGCCGGACTGTTCTGCTCATCACCTGTCTTGGCTATGCGGGCGGACAGGTGCTGTTCGGGTTGGCGCGCACCGAACCCGCTTTTGTTGTCGCGCGGCTGCTGACCGGCATTTTCTGCGGCGGCGGCTTTGTCGGAATCATGACCTATATTGTCAATACCGAGTCTGACCCTGTCGCGCGCGGGCAGCAGCTGACAGCGACGGCGACCATTCAGATGGTCTTCAGCGCCTTTGGCTACCTGATTGGCGGGCTTTTGGGCGAGGTATTTACCTATCTTGCCATCATCGTGCAGGTCGGACTGCTGATTGTGGCGGGGCTCATTTTTTATTTTGGCTGCAAAGACGATGCAACCCTGCCCTTCGGCGACCTGAAAAAGCCGGGCGGCCGCAGCGGCTTCAACCCGTTCAGTGCCTTTGTGGCGGCCAAAAGCTTTTTGACGCCGCTGTTTGCTGTGCTGTTTGTCATGTGCCTTTTGCAGAACCTCGGCTATACGGCCTTTGACCAGACTTTTAATTACTACATCCGCGACCAGTTCAATTTCT
This sequence comes from Candidatus Ventrousia excrementavium, assembly GCA_018714845.1. Lineage (GTDB taxonomy): Bacteria > Bacillota > Clostridia > Oscillospirales > Butyricicoccaceae > Ventrousia > Ventrousia excrementavium. The sequence goes on along the minus strand of DVMR01000030.1, from coordinate 26,236 downwards.
CATCCGGCTACAACGGGCTGCTTAAGGGCCTGATGGGCTTTATCACTCTGGTGGCCAACAGTACGGTGTGCATCTGGCTCATCCGCAAGACCGATACGCACAAATCGGTTATCGCTGTGCTTGGCGTCTGCTCGGTGACCATGCTGGCGGGCGTTTTGTTCGAACAGATTGTGCCGTTTGTCATTGTCAACGTTCTGTTCTTTGCCTTTAATTCCATCAGCCTGCCCGTTTTGCAGAGCATGGTCGCCAACGACGTCAAGACGGCCCAGAGCAACCTGGTCATGGGCTTTTACAACGCCATGAAGTCACTCGGCTCGGTCATCGGCGCGCTGTTCGCGGGCTTTCTTTACACTGCAAACCCCAAAGCGCCCTTTATCTTTGGCTTTTGCTCCTTTGTTCTGGCCACTGTGCTGGCTGTGATTTACCTGCGCGGCCACGCAAAGCAGCGCAGCGGGAGTCTGTAAGAAAATCGCAAGAAAGTCGTCAGCCCGTCTTAAAGCATCCGGCGCTTTTGCCTGGTATAATGGATACCGGCGAAAGCGCCCTTGCCCGTTTTTGAGCGCTTTGCCGGAAAGCGGGGAAAGAATATGGAAGAAATGCTTTTGAACGGGTACGAGCTTTTGTGCACACTGCTGCCGGCCGCACTTTTATGCCTTTATGTCTCATGCCGGGGCCGGGATACAGGTCTGCCTGCCATGACGGGCCGGCAGCTGGCCGGCCTGGCGCTGTTGGGCGCGTATATGGCGGCGGTCTTTCACGTCACTGGGGCGGGGACAATCTTTGACGCCCTGTCTTATGGCGTGCGCGCCGGCGGCGGGGAAGTCAACCTGATACCCTTTTCGCAGGAGATTGACATGCTCGGCTACGCGCTCAATGTCGCCATGACAGCGCCGCTGGGATTTCTGCTGCCGCAGCTGTGGCCCGAACTGCGCCGCCCTGCGCGCACGGCCGCTGCCGGCTTTGCCGTTTCACTGTGTATTGAGCTGAGCCAGCTGTGCAATCACCGCAGCACCGATGTCGACGACCTGCTGCTCAACACATTGGGCGCTCTTGCGGGATACGCTGCGTTTGCGCTGCTCAGCCGCGTCATAAAACTGGGGAACAAGTCCCCTGCAGTCGGCGCCTGGGCGTATCTGGGCGCGCTGTTTGCCGGGCATTTTCTGCTTTTTGCCGAGCTATTGGTCGCAGGACGGCTGTACGGGTTTTAAATCGGACGGTTTTTCTTGCCGCAGGGTGATGACACAGGCCATCCTGTTGTGATATAATAAGCATACATATATACTGCCGGCACAGCGCGGCATACAGCTGCTGTGCATTGAAAAGGGCGCTTCCGGCAGCGCCCGACAGGAGGGCTCGTTTTGGACAAAAAGCTGGCGCGTATAATGGAACCGGGCATGAAGCTCAACTTTTTTGTTCTCATTTTGTTTGCACTGGCTTCGATGTTTTTTTCTGTGTGGGTGGGCGCGGCCGAGCTTGTGCTGGTGGTGCTGGTCTATGTTTTTTACAAAAGCAGGGCCAAAAAACGCTCAGCTGAGATCAGGCGATATGTCGAAAATCTGGCTTTTCAGGTCGATGATGTTTCCAAACACTCGCTGGTCAATTTTCCGCTGCCCACCATCATCCTGCGGCTCGACACCGGTGAGGTCATCTGGTACAACGACGGCTTTATCGAGATGACAGGTGCGCACGAAGGCTTTTTTGACATGCATATCTCAGACGCTGTGCCCGGCTTTGACACCCGCTGGATTATGGAAGGGCGAACCGTCTGCCCCTATGACGTCAGCGTCGGCGAGCGCAAGTTCACCGTGTACGGCAATGTGGTGCGCGCATCGGGGAAAAGTGGGGCGCGCAGCCTGCTGGCCACGCTGTTCTGGGTCGACATCACCGAGTTTGCCACGCTGCGCGACGAGCACGAGCGCTCGCGCCCGGTCGTGGCGCTTGTCATGCTCGACAGCTACGAAGAGCTTTACAAGGGCCTGAGCGAGTCGGAAAAGTCGACCCTGACGGCCTCTATCGATAAAATGCTCAATGAGTGGACGGCGCCGACCGACGGCATCATGCGGCGGCTCGAGCGTGACAAGTACCTGTTTATTTTTGAAAACCACAATCTGCTTGACTTTGTACAGGATAAGTTTTCAATTATTGAAAAAATGCACCAGGTTCAGAACAGCGAGGGCATTGCGGCTACGCTGTCCATCGGCATCGGCAAGGGGGAGTACACCCTTTACGAGCTGTATCAATTCGCGTCGCTGGGGCTTGATATGGCGCTGTCGCGCGGTGGCGACCAGGTCGTCATCAAGTCCAAAAACGCATTTGAGTTTTACGGCGGCCGCAGCCGCGAGCTGGAAAAGCGCACTAAGGTCAAGTCGCGCGTCATGGCCAACGCGCTGCGCCAGCTCATTCGCGACAGCTCGCAGGTTTTTGTCATGGGCCACCGTTTTTCTGACCTTGACTGCATTGGCGCCGCCGCAGGCGTGTGCGCGGCAGTGCGCAAGTGCGGCAAGCCTTATTACCTGCTGGTTGACGAGGAAAAGACTGCGGCGCTCAGCCTGGTCCGGCAGATGAAGGAGCAGCCGGAGTATAAGGACAGCTTCCTGACCGAGGACGAGGCCATTGTGCGCGCTGACGGCAGCTCGCTGCTCATTGTGGTCGACACCTCGCGGCCCGATATCGTAGAGTCTGAGAAGCTCTTGCAGACCGTGCAGCGCGTCGCGGTCATTGACCACCACCGCCGCGCGGCCAACTATATCGAAAACAGTGCCATCAGCATGCATGAACCCTACGCCAGTTCGGCCAGTGAGCTGGTCGCGGAGCTTTTGCAGTATATCGTCACCCCGCAGGATGTCACGCGGCTCGAGGCCGAAGCCATTCTGGCGGGCATTGTGCTCGACACCAAGAGCTTTACCGTCAAGACAGGCGTGCGCACTTTTGAAGCCGCGGCCTACCTCAAGCAGCTGGGCGCGGACACTGTCGAGGTGCGCAAGCTGTTTTCCGGCGACCTTGAGGGCTTTGTGAAAAAATGCCAGCTCATTGCGGGCGCGCATGAATTCGCCCCCGGCGTGTCGCTGTCGGTCACAAGCGACGAAGTCGAGCGTGCCGTTGCTTCACAGGCGGCTGACGAGCTCATCAACCTCAAAGGAATCCGAGCGGCGATCGTCGTGTACGGCGAGGGCGTGGGGACATCGGTCTCGGCCCGGTCATACGGGCAGATCAACGTGCAGTTTGTCATGGAAAAAATCGGCGGCGGCGGAAGCATGAACATGGCGGGCGCCCAGTTTGCCGACAAAAAGCCGCCCGAGGTGAGCGAGCTGGTCAAAAGGGCCGTGCTCGAGTACCTGGCCGAAATCGAGGAGCAGGACAGAAAGGCCGCGCAGGACGGGCAGTCCACTGAAAAGGGCGGCACGCATTGATACAATCAACAACCACCAGAAGGAGATCAACGATATGAAAGTCATTTTGTTGCAGGACGTCAAGGGACAGGGGAAAAAAGGCCAGCTCATCAACGTGTCAGACGGGTATGCGCGCAACTTTTTGTTCCCGCGCAAGCTGGCCGCTGAGGCGACGGCCGATGCTTTGAACACCAAGCGCCTGCAGGATGAGGCGGCGGCACGCCGCGTTGAGCAGGAAAAGCAGGCCGCGCTTGCGCTGAAAAAGCAGCTTGAGGATATCCGCGTCGAAATCAAGGCCAAGGCCGGCACCGGCGGGCGTCTGTTCGGCAGCGTCACCACAAAGGAAATTTCGGAAGAGCTCATGCGCCAGCATCACATTGACATTCCCAAGGCCAGGCTGCAGCTCGACGAACCCATCAAAAGCTTCGGCACCTTTGAGGTCAAGGCCAGGCTGTACACTGAAATCACCGGCACGGTGCGCGTCGCCGTCACTGAGGAATAAAGGTCTTATCCCCGGGAGGGAATACAATGAACGATTTGTATTCGCGGCAGACCCCTTACAGCGTCGAGGCCGAACAGGCTGTTTTGGGGTCGGTGCTCATTGATCCCAAGAGTGCGCCGCGCGTCATCGAGCTTTTGTCGGCCGATGACTTTTACATCGAGACCAACCGCCTGATTTTTGAGACCATTTCGCACATGTTCACGGCGGCCAAGATTATCGACCCGGTCACAGTGCTCGACGAAATGAAGGCCCTGGGGTACAAGGAGCAGGCCAACCGCGACTACTTTCTGCAGCTCATTGAAACGACGCCGTCTGCGGCCAATGTCGAGGAATACGCCGCCATTGTGCGCGGCAAGAGCATGCTGCGCGAGCTGCAGACTGCGGCCGGCGAAATACTGGAGCTGACGCGCAGCGAGCAGGACGACCCGCAGGACATTGCCGAGCTGGCAGAACAGAAAATCTACGCCATCCGCCAGGGGCGTGAGATTTCGGGTCTGACCAGCATCAAAGCGGCCATCCGGCTGGTGTATGACCATCTGGACGAGATGGCGGCCCACCCGGGCAAGCTGCCCGGCGTGCCCACCGGGTTCCGCGAGCTGGACAACTATATCGGCGGACTCAATAAGTCCGAGCTCATTCTGATGGCGGCACGGCCGGGCATGGGCAAAACGAGCATTGCGCTCAATATGGCGCTGGCTGCGGCCAAAAGCGAGGATAAAATTGTCGCCATCTTTCAGCTCGAGATGTCGGCGCAGCAGCTCGCCATGCGTCTGATGTCGAGCGAGGCGCTGGTGGACAACAAAAAAATCAAAATGGGAACCCTGAGTGACGACGACTGGCGACGGCTGGCCGGCGCATCGAGCCGCCTGTCGGACATGAACATCGTCATTGACGACAATTCCAATATCACGGTGCCTGAAATGAAGGCCAAGTGCCGCCGCCTGGGGGACAGGCTGGGGCTGGTCATCATCGACTATCTGCAGCTCATGCGCGGCAGCCGCCGCACCGAAAACCGCGTGCAGGAGGTCGGCGAAATCTCGCGCTCGCTCAAGATTATGGCCAAAGAACTCAATGTGCCGGTGCTGTGCCTGTCCCAGCTTTCGCGCGGGCCTGAAAGTCGCACCGACAAGCGGCCGATGTTGTCTGACCTGCGCGAATCGGGCTCGATTGAACAGGACGCCGACGTCGTCATGTTCATCTACCGTGATGACTATTATGACCAGGACAGCGAAAACAAAAATGTCGCTGAGATCATCGTGGCCAAAAACCGCCACGGTGAAACGGGCAGCGTCAACCTGCAATGGATGGGGCAGTTCACCACCTTTTCCACCCAGGAACGCATTCACACCGGCGGATAACGAGCATGGACGAGCTTTTGACCGCTGTATGGCGCACGCTGCAAAAGCACTGCATGACGCAGCCCGGGCAGACCGTGCTGTGCGCGCTGTCCGGCGGTGCCGACTCGGTGAGCATGACGCATGCGCTGGCGCTTTTGGCGCCGCGGCTTGACATTCGGCTGTGTGCAGCGCATTTTTCTCACGGCATCCGGCCCGATGCGGCTGAAGGCGAGCTTGCGCTGGTGCGGTCCCTGTGTGCGTCGCTTGAGATTCCGCTCTTTCATGAGCAGGGCGACGTACCGGCTTATGCACGGCAGCAGGGAATCTCGCTTGAAGAGGCTGCGCGCAGGCTGCGCTATGATTTTCTCCAGCGCGCGGCCCGGGAAAGCGGCAGCGAACGCATTGCCACGGCCCATCACCGGGACGACAGCTGCGAGACCATGCTGCTCAATCTGGTGCGCGGAAGCGGTACGGTCGGCCTGGGCGGCATTCCGCCCGTGCGGGGCGCGTTCATCCGGCCCCTGATTGACGTGACGCGGGCGCAGGTCGAGCGTTATGCCCGGCAAAACGGTCTGCGCTGGGCGCAGGACGAGAGCAATTTTGACCAGAGCATCCCGCGCAATCTGGTGCGCCACACCGTTATGCCGGCGCTGAAAAGCATCAACCCGCAGGCGGATGCCAATATGGCGCGTGCGGCAGAGCTGGCCCGTCTTGACGGCGAATTCCTTCTGCGCTGCGCGCGCGAGCTGGCAGACAGAGCCGTGTATGAAGGCGAAGTTATCGTGATGGACGCTGCCGCGCTGGCAGAGACTCACCCGGCGGTCGCCGGACGGGCGGTCCGCATCCTGTATGTCCGCGCCGGGGGGCGCGAGGGCGTCTTTACCATGCGCCATGCGCAGGCCGTTTTGGCGCTGTGCGCGGGCGGTGACCCGTCGGCACAGGCCGACCTGCCGGGCGGCATCACGGCGTCGCGCCGGTATGAAAAGCTGGTGCTCGGACGCGAGCGCACGCGCACGCCGCTGCCCTGTGTCCGTCTGGAACCGGGCATGCCTGTGCAGTGGGGCGAGTGGACGCTGTGTCTGGCGCCCGAGCGCGTTACAGACTGGCCGATGGCGGCCTTTTTGTCGCCCGAGGGCACACAGGACGGCCTGTTTGTGCGTCCGCGCGCCGCGGGCGATGTTATCAGGCTGCCCGGCGGGCACAGGCTGTTGAAAAAATGGATGATTGACAGGAAAATTCCGCAAAAAGACCGTGACAGAACGCCGGTTTTGTGCGATAATAAAAAAATACGGGCCCTGTTCTGGGATCGTGCATATACGGCAGAAAAAGAGGAGGAACAGCGGGCGGTCGCTGTGGCCGCCAGGAGGGGCAGAGAATGAACACTGAACTGACGCAGGGCATCGAGCGGGTGCTCATCACGAGCGAGCAGCTGAAGAACACGGTTTCCGAGCTCGGCGCACGCATTTCCCGCGATTACGCGGGGAAAAATCCCCTTATGGTCAGTGTGCTCAAGGGAGCATTCATCTTTATGGCCGATCTGGTACGTGAAATCACCGTGCCCTGCACGGTCGATTTTATGGCTGTGTCCAGCTATGGCAAGGGGGCAAAATCATCGGGTCAGGTGCAAATAATTAAAGATTTAGACACCAATATCGAGGGCAGACATGTTATAGTAGTTGAGGACATACTGGACAGTGGCGTCACGCTGTCTTATCTGCTCGAGCTTCTGCGGGCGCGCCGCCCGGCGTCGGTACGACTGTGCGCTTTGCTTGACAAGCCGGCACGCCGCAAAGTCCCGGTTGAGATTGACTACCGCGGGCTGACAGTGCCTGACGAATTTATTGTGGGTTACGGCCTGGACTATGCCGAGCAGTACCGCAATTATCCCGAAATTGCGGTATTGAAACGTGAAATGTATGAAACACATTCATCCCAAGTTTAAATGCCGGACGGGCCGGCGCGGGGCAAAGGCCCCGGAAAGGTGGGCAAAAAGCCTTTGAACAACAAAACAAGAGGTATCGGATTTTATATCATTCTGCTGGTTGTGCTGATGGGGACCATCGCCGTGCTGCTGGACACCGAACCTGCGCCGCAGGTGTCGTGGTCAGACATCGTCCGGCTGTTTGAGCAGGAGCAGGTCCGGGCGGTCACCGTTGACGGCGACAACCTGCTGCTCGAGCTGCGTGACGGCACGGTCATCAGCCATGTCATCCCCAGCGGGGACATCTTCCTGTATGATTTGGGCGCGCTCATTCGCGAGCAGCGCGCGTCGGGTGTGTTGGAAAGCCAGGAATACATCATCCAGACCATTCCCTGGTGGTACAGCCTGCTGCCCTATATCGTAATCATTGTGCTGTTCGCCGTGTTCTGGTATTATATGATGAACAAGCAGGGCGGCGGCGAGAAGAACGCCATGAATTTCGGCAAGTCCCGGGCACGTCTGGCAACCGACGAGAACAAAAAGGTCACCTTTAAAGACGTGGCTGGCGCGGATGAGGAAAAGGGCGAGCTTGAAGAGGTTGTCGATTTCCTTAAGTCCCCGCAAAAGTTTATCGACCTGGGCGCTCGCATCCCCAAGGGCGTTTTGCTGGTCGGCCCTCCGGGTACTGGCAAGACGTTGATTGCCAAGGCTGTGGCCGGCGAAGCGGGCGTGCCGTTCTTCTCGATTTCGGGCTCTGACTTTGTCGAGCTGTATGTCGGCGTCGGCGCGTCGCGCGTGCGCGACCTGTTCGAGCAGGCTAAAAAGAATGCGCCGGCCATTGTCTTTATCGACGAGATTGACGCTGTCGGCCGTCAGCGCGGCGCTGGGCTCGGCGGCGGACATGACGAGCGCGAGCAGACGCTCAACCAGTTGCTCGTCGAGATGGACGGCTTCGGCGGCAACTCGGGCGTCATCGTCATTGCCGCGACCAACCGTGCAGACATCCTCGATCCGGCGCTTCTGCGGCCCGGCCGATTTGACCGCCAAATCTATATCGGCGTGCCTGATATCAAGGGCCGTCTTGAGATTTTGAAGGTGCACTCGCGTCACAAGCCGTTTGAGGACAATGTCAGCTTTGACGCCATTGCCCGAACGACGGCTGGCTTTACGGGTGCTGACCTTGAAAACCTGCTCAACGAGGCGGCGCTGCTCGCCGCCCGCCGCCAAAAGCAGAAGATTGGCCTGGGCGAAATCGACGACGCCTTTTTGAAGGTCATCATGGGCAATGAGAAAAAGAGCCGCGTTATCACCGAGCACGAGCGCAAGCTGACAGCCTACCACGAAGCAGGGCACGCGCTGGTCACCCGGCTTTTGCCTTCGCAGGACCCGGTGTACCAGATTTCCATTATCCCGCGCGGCCGTGCCGGCGGCTTTACCATGTCGCCGCCCAGCACCGACAAGTACTATGAGTCCAAGGGCGAGCTTTTGGATGAGCTGGTCGTTCTGCTCGGCGGGCGTGTGGCGGAAAAGCTGGTGCTTGACGACGTTTCCTCGGGCGCGTCCAACGACATCGAGCGCGCCAGCGCCATTGCCCGCCGCATGGTCACCAAGTACGGCATGAGTGATGTGCTGGGCCCCATCTGCTTCTCGAGTGCGCACGACGAGGTCTTTTTGGGCCGCGACTTTGCAACGTCCCGCAACCTGTCGGATGAGACTGCATCTCTGATTGACCGCGAAATCAAGAGCATGATTGACGGCGCTTACGAGCGCTGCCGCAACCTGATTCAGCAGCACATCGACAAGCTGCATCAGATTGCCGAATACCTGCTCAAGCATGAGACTATGGACGGCGAAGAGTTTGAAAAGCTGTTCTCAGACGGCAGCGAACCGCCGGCTCCCCAGCCCGCGTAAGATTTGAATACTTTGAACGGTCCGCAGACAATGCAGGACTGAAAAACAAGCTGCGAATCGCTTTGCGGCGTAGCAGACTTCCGGCAGGGCCGTGCAGAGCACGGCCTTTTCCGGTGTTAAAACCCCTGTTGAAAGGAGGGGAATGATGTTTTTAGAGCAGATTCCCGTGCAGGTGCGTACAGTGCTGCGCGCTTTGGAAGGCGCCGGATATTCGGCCTATGTGGTCGGCGGCTGTGTGCGTGACACACTGATGGCGCGCGATCCGGCTGACTGGGATGTGGCGACGGCTGCCCAGCCTGAGCAGGTCAAGGCGGTCATGGGCGCTTACCGCGTCGCTGATACAGGATTGCGGCACGGCACGGTCACGGCCATTATCGATGGTATGCCCATCGAGATTACCACTTTCCGCGAAGAGGGCGAATATCTTGACCTGCGCCACCCCTCGAGTGTGTCCTTTACCGCTGATCTGCAGGCAGACCTGGCTCGGCGCGATTTCACTGTCAACGCGATGGCGTGGTCTGAAAAGACCGGGCTGGTCGACCCATTTGACGGCGCAGCCGACCTGACCCGCGGCATTCTTCGCGCGGTCGGCGAGCCGCGCAAGCGCTTCAGCGAGGATGCGCTGCGCATCCTGCGCGCCCTGCGTTTTTCGTCGGTGCTGGGCTTTTCCATTGAAGAGAAAACCGCGCAGGCCGCCATCGAGTGCCGGTCGCTGCTGGCGCGTATTTCGAGCGAACGTGTGCGCGACGAGTTTTCGGCTCTTTTGTGCGGCCCGGGCGTTGAGCGCGTGCTCATGGAGTATGCCGAGATTATCGCCGTCATCATCCCCGAAATTGTGCCTTCCATCGGCTTCAGCCAGAATAACTACCACCATATCTACGACGTGTGGGAGCACACGGTGCACAGCATTGCAGCCGTCGAGCCCGAGCTGGTGCTGCGACTGGTCATGCTGCTGCACGACTTGGGAAAGCCGCACAGCTACACCGAGGATGCTGACGGGGTCGGCCATTTTTACGGGCATCCGATGATCAGCACCGGCATCGCCGGGGGCGTGCTTCTGCGCCTGCGGTACGACCGCAGCCTGATTCGTCAGGTCTGCACGCTGGTTGAGTACCATGACAGCCATCTTTTCCCGACCGAAAACAGCGTGCGGCGCTGGCTGAGCCGCCTGGGAGAGGAAAACCTGCGCCTGCTCATCCGCGTCAAGCGGGCCGATAATCTGGCGCAGAGCCCGGACTGGCGCGGCCGTCAGGACGAGCTGCGCCGCACGCAGGAAATTCTGGACCAGGTGCTGCGCGAGAAAAAGGCTTTTTCGCGCGAGATGCTGGCAGTGCGCGGCACTGATATGATTGCTTTGGGGGCAGACGGCCCGCAGATTGGCCGGCTGCTTGATGTACTGCTTGAAGAGGTCATGAATGGCCGGGTGCGCAACGAAAAAGGCGCGCTGCTGGCCCTGGCCCAGCGCGTCATGGACAGCTGGAGCCTGTAGAAAAACAAAAGCGGCCCGTGTCAAACGGGCCGCTTTTATTATGTAATCATATTATCCCTTATCTTCAAACAGGGCAGAGAACTCGCGGGAGGCAGCGCTCAAATCGCGCGATTCCATGCTCAGCTCAATGCTGATGGCCGAGCTCAGGATATTGGTGAGCACCATGGCAGAGGACAGGGTATTGAGGAACAGGCGGGTATTGGTGGGGCAGTAAAGCGCAAGGTCACAAAAGGGGATGATATCAGACCGTGGCCCGTCGGTAACTCCCAGCACAGCAGCCCCTTTCTGGTGGGCATACTGAGCCAGCGCTGTTGTCATAAAGTAATAATCCGGGAATGAAAAAACCATCAGCAGCGTGTCGTCACCAATCATGGGCAAGGCAGCCTGGATGGTGTCGTTGAGCTCAGTGTTGACGCTGACCGACGGAATGCCGGTAATAGCCAGGCGCATGGACATAAAGTCAATGAGCTGCATCGAAACGCCGCGTCCGCACAGCACGACAAAGCGCTTGTCCAGAATCATGCGGGCGGCCTCAAAATATTGCTCCATGCTGATTTGCGCAAAATACGAGGACATGGTCGCCAGCTCTTCATTGCAGATTTGCTGCAGAAAGCTTTCGCGGTCGGTCAGTTCGCGCGAGGGAACATAGGGATGCTGGTGGGCGTTGTCCTTCTGCACCAGAATGCGGCGGCTGCCGAGCAGGTACTTGCGGAACTGATACTTGAGGTCGTTAAAGTTGGCATAGCCGAGATAAGAGCAGGCATTTAAAACCGTCATCTCGGAAACATGGGTGGCGGCGCTCAGCTCTTTCAGCGTGATAAAGCTCATGCGCTCAGGGTCGGCCAGCATAAAGGCGGCGATGTCTTTCTGCTTTTTGGTCATGCCGGCATATTTTTCGTGGATGTTCTGAATGACGTCCAACAAGGGTCCCTCCCGGTGATGTAGTCACTTTAATTATTATACTGGCTGAACGGCCGTTTTGTCAACTTTTTGCGTAAACAAAGTAAAGATTTCTGAAAACAACGGCGAAAACCGCAATTTTTGGTTTTCGCCGCTTTTATTTTATACTAATTACAATATTTCTGTGTCGGAAGCCGGGGCGCCATCGACAGATGGCGGTGTGCCATACAGGTCAAAGCGAATGAAGACTTTGAACTGGTCGCCGTCAATGGCAACGCTCAGACAGCCGCCGCATGCCTGCGTAAAGCTCTGGGCGATGGAAAGCCCCAGGCCGCTGCCCTCGGCGGTTCGGGCCTTGTCTCCGCGGACAAAGCGTTCAGTAATCTCTTCAGCAGAGAAATCCATTTCATAACCCGAGGTGTTTTTGATGGTCAGCAGCGCGACGCCGTGCTGTGCCGTCAGATCAACATAGATGCGCGTGCCGGCCAGCGAATACTTGAGAGCGTTGTCGATGATATTTTGCAGCACACGGTACATTTTGCGGCCGTCAGCCCAGATGGTGACTGGCGGCTCTGCCAGTGAAACACGCAGGCCCAGGCCGGACTGATCGATGCGCTCCTGCATTTCAGCCAGCGTCTGCTCGACCAGACGGTGAAAGTCAAGCGCCTCGCACTGCATTTCCATGCTGCCACTGGTGCTCTTGGCCAGCTCAAACAGGTCGTAGACCAGGCTTTTGAGCCGGTCCGACTTCTGCGCCAGAATGGCGACATAGTCGCGCGCTTCAGGCGGCAGGTCCTCGACTTTGGACAAAAGCTCGACATAGCTGATGATGCTGGTCAACGGGGTTTTGAGGTCGTGTGAGACGTTGGTGACCAGCTCGACCTTCATGCGCTCGCTCTGCATCTGCTTTTCCACGCTTTTCTGCATGCCGCCGCCGATTTCAGAAAGCTGGCGGCTGACCGGGGCCAGCTGTGAACCGGGGGGAATGGATGGCTGCCAGGAAAGGTCGCCGCCTGCGATGTGGTCAATCTGCTCGACAACACGGGTCATGTCCTGCAACGTCTGGTTGTCCGACTGCAAAAACCACCAGGTGATGAGAATTTCGAGTGACACGGCCAGGGCGCAGAAGAGCGGCGCTGCGGCAAGGCTAAACAGAAAGATAAGCACACAAACGAGCGAGCCGAGCACATAGGCCAGGCGATGGCGGAACATGGCGTCGGCAAAGGGAAAGGCGTGAAAGGCCGAGCCGTCGATGAGGCCGCGGACCAGAGAAACCACGCCGCGGCACACCTGCATAATACGGCGCAACAGGGACGCGACAGCGCTGTGGCGGAAAAAACGCCTTGCCTTAACTTTGCGTACCATGGCGAGCAGCAAGGGCATGGACAGACAATAGCCGGCGCCCAGAATGAGGCTGCACAGCCAGAGGACGGCGCTGCGGTTGGACCAGAAGCCGAGGCCCCACGAAAACGCGTTATCAAGCCCGGACAGAGCAAACATAATGCTGAGCACAATGACTGTGACCCAGGCGGCAATGAGCAGTTCAGTCCACACACGGTCGAGGCGCCCGGCGTGCAGCGCATCGTCGCCGGGGCGCCGGCCGGTGACAACGCACAGAAAAACGGTGAGCAACAGGAAGGGGACAGCGCACAGAAGCAGCTGACGCAGTCCGCGGCTCAGCAGGTCACGCGACTGTTCCCAGTAGGCCTGGTGTTCGTTGATGACGCTTTGAGGCACAAAGAGCTGAACAGACACGCCTTCATTTGACAAAACGGCGTAGTCGCTGTAGTAGTCGGTATAAAAAGCGCTGAAGGCGAGCAGCTCGGGCTGGTCGCCGCGCAGCAGGTGAATCGTAATCTCGCCGCTGTCAGATGCAATCCAGCGGCCATCTGACGGGGTGAGGTCCTCGGCCGAATAGCCCTCGGCGTTGGTGTATACCGTGTCGCCCGACTGTGCACGGAACAGAACGCCCTCGTCGGTCAGCCACTGCAGCGACCGTGCGGTATAGGCAGGGTCATCGGACTCAAGCAGACCCCGGATGGTCCACAGGCACTCGTCGATCCAGCTATAATAGGCGCTGGAGTCCTCGTAGTTGGGGGTGAACAGCGCCTCGGATTCAGGTTCGTTTTGGTAAATTCCCAAAGCCAGGTCGTACAGTGTGATGATGGTGAGCGTCAGACAGAGCAGGGCCAGCGCAAAGGCTGCAGCCCGGGTCAGAATGTTGGTGCTAAAGCTTTTCAATTTTGTAGCCAATTCCCCATACCACCTTTAAGTATTTTGGCTCTTTGGGGTTAATCTCAATCTTTTCGCGGATGCGGCGGATGTGTACCATCACCGTGTTTTCGACAGCGTAGGCGGTCTCGCCCCAGACGCGCTCATAAATTTCCTCAGCGGGAAAGACACGCCCGGGGTTTTTCATGAGCAGCTCGACAATACGCAGTTCGGTCGCCGTCAGATGAACAGGCTCGCCGTCGACATACAGCTGGTGCGCCTCGGTGTCCAGCGTCAGGCCGCCGATGGTCAGGCTCTGGCCGCCGTGCTGGCGCTGTACGTCACCCAGCGTCAGATAGCGCCGCAGCAGCGAGCGCACGCGCGCCACCAGCTCGGGCGGGTTGAAGGGCTTTGTTACATAGTCGTCAGCCCCCATGGACAGACCGAGTATCTTGTCGCTGTCCTCGCTCTTGGCGGACAGAATCAAAATGGGGATGTTGCGGGACTGCCGGATTTTCATTGTGGCTGAAAGCCCGTCGAGCTTCGGCATCATGACATCAAGGATGATGAGCTGAACGCTGTTTTGTGCCAGCAGGTCGAGGGCCTGCATACCGTCAAAGGCCTGCAGGGTGCGAATCCCCTCGAGGGCAAGCAGCTTGCAGATAGCGCCGTTGATTTCGCGGTCATCGTCCACGACCAGCACACACGGATTTTCCACAGGCAGACATCCTTTCGAAAAGATCACTTGAGCCTGAACACAGAATAGCAGACGTTTCTGTCGTCCGGCCCAACAGGTTTCTTAAAAAATTCTGAATACGGGGAATCAGCGCAGCCAGCTGGGCTTGAGCCGCATGACAAATCCGCTGACAAACCCCAGACAGGTCAGACTGATGGCCACCGACGTGCCGCCGTAGCTGAAAAAGGGCAGGGTCAGGCCGATAACCGGCATGATGCCCATGCACATGCCGATATTGATGAGCGTCTGGACCATCAGCATCCCGCCGATACCCAGGCACATCAGGCGAGCAAACTGGTCATTGGTGTGGGTAGAATCGTAAAAAATGCGCAGTACAATGGCTGTGAGAAGAAATACTATGACGAGACAACCGATAAAGCCCCATTCTTCGCCTGCAGTGGCAAAGATAAAGTCTGTGTGTTTGGCAGGCAGTCCCGAGGAAGCCTGTGTCATGCGGCCGTCAAGAAAGCCCTCGCCGGTCAGCTGGCCCGAGCCAATAGCCATCATGCCCTGCTTGGCCTGATACGAATACCGCTCGGACAGCTCGGGCTCAAAAACAACCAGAATGCGCAATTTCTGATGCTCCTTTAAAAAAGGCCACAAGACAGCAACACCAGCACATCCAGCTACGGTCAGACCACCCATCCAGGCCAGTGAAATACCGCTGGAAAAAAGCAGAATGAAAAAGATGAACAGATAAACGATGACCATGCCCAGATCTTCTGAGGTGACAAAAACAACGCCGGCTGTGATGAGGGCGTGAGCGCCGAGCTGCAAAACACTCAGCGGGGCGTTGATTCTGTCGCGCAGATCACAAATATGACGCGAAAGCGTCAGGACAAAAAGAATTTTGCCCAACTCAGCGGGCTGAATGCCGATACCCAGGCTTTCAAAGCGAATCCAGCTTTTGTTGCCGGTGTCACCCTCTGTACCAAAGGGGATGAGCAGGCACTGCAGACCGATATTGAGCAGAAAAAGGATGCGCCAGGCAGGGGCGATACGGTCGAGATCGATAAAAGACGCGATGACAAACCCAATCAGTCCCAGGGCGATGGCCAGAGCCTGAACGAGCACATAGCGGTTGCTGTCAAAGCTGCGCGTGGCGCTGTAGATGAGCACAAGCCCCAGAGCCGATGCAGTCAGAGAGAGCACCAGCAGCAGAATGTCAGCTGTGTGAAGATAGGTTTTAATCGCCTGCGGAACGCTTTGAAAAAACGAACGAAGGGATTGTGTGATGCGCTGCATAAGCGGTTCCTTTCCAGATGAGGCGGGAATGAGTAAATGAATAGTTGTATTGCTATTATATCATTTTTGCCGCCTGATTCAATCGGCAAAACGTGAAAAAGTCTTTGTCCCCTGGACATTTTATGGTACAATAGACATCAGAGAAAAAAGCGCCGGAGACCCGGCGGCTTTTATACATGACATGGGGGCGAAATTGTGACGCAGACCTGTGCGACAAACAACGAAGCAGAGACCGAGGCGCTGGGCGGGCGCATTGCACGGCAGTCGACCGGGTTGTCGGCCATTGCACTTTCGGGCGAGCTGGGGGCGGGAAAAACGGCGCTGGTGCGCGGCCTGGTCCGGGCCATGGGCAGTGCCGACGCTGTGACCAGCCCGACCTACGCCATTGTCAACGAATACCGCGCAGAGCGGAAGATCTGCCATTTTGACCTGTACCGCCTGCCCGGCGGAGACGCTTTATGGGAGATTGGGTGGGACGATTATCTGGCCTCGGGGGCTCTGTGCGTCGCCGAATGGAGCAGCGTCGCACCCGAGCTGTTCCCGCCGGACACCCTGTGGGTGGATATAAAAAAAACCGGGGATGAAACGCGCAGCATTGTCCTGCGCTGGCCCGAGGGGGTGGGACCATGCTGATTCTGGCTCTGGACACGGCGGGCCGGGTTGCCTCGGCAGCCCTGTGCCGCGACGGCGCGGTCATCGCGCACTGCGAACGCGACTCCATGATGGACCACAGCCGCACCATTCTGCCTGTGTGCGAAGAGATGCTGGCCGGACAGGGGCTTTCGCTCAAAGATATCGACGTATTTGCGGCTGTCTGCGGACCGGGGTCCTATACCGGCATCCGCATCGGCGTGGCCGCTGTCAAGGGGTTTGCCTTTGGCTGCGACAGGCCGTGCGTCGCCGTGTCGACGCTTGAGGCCGCGGCGTGGGCTGACAACGCCGTTTCGGGTCCCAAGCTGGCTGTCGTGCAGGCGCGGCCAGGCGAGTACTACGCCGCCCGGTTTGAGCAGAGCGGGGCCCAAACAGTGCGTGTCACACCGGATGGCGTCATGACGCAGGATGAGATTGCCGCGCTTTGGCAGCGTGAGCCGCTGCGCATTTGCGGAAGCGGTGCGCAGGCACTGTGCGCCGCGTTGGGAATTCCCGAGTCACAGGCCGGCGCCGTGCAGGATGCATCGTCTGCCGCGCGGTGCGCGTATGACCGCGCCGGGCGCGGGCAGGCGGTCAGCTGTCACGACATCAAGCCGTCTTACTTGCGGCCGACGCAGGCCGAACGAATGAAACAACAGAAAGAGGAGAAGCAGCTATGAAAATTGCCATTGGAAGCGACCACGCCGGCCTTGATTTGAAAGAGACGCTCAAACAGCATCTGACAGAGCGCGGCTTTGAAGTACAGGATTTCGGAACGCACGACAAAAGCTCCTGCCACTACCCGGCTATTGCCGAGAAGGTGGCGCGCAGCGTTGCTGCAGGCGAAAATGAGCGGGGCATTTTGGTTTGCGGCACAGGCATCGGCATGTCGATGGCCGCCAACAAGGTGCACGGCATTCGCGCCGCCGCGGTGTCCGACTGCTTTACCGCAAAAGCGACCCGCATGCACAACGACGCCAATGTGCTTTGCCTGGGCGAGCGCACCGTGGGCCCCGGCCTGGCGGCCATGATTGCCGACTTTTTCCTCGACACCGACTTCGAGGGCGGCCGGCACCAGACCCGCGTTGACATGATGATGGCGCTGGAAAAATAAACGAAAAGGACGCATCCCATCAGGATGCGTCCTTTTTTACATGTCCTGTGGTGCAAAAATACTGATACTCAGTGCACCCTCGGACAGAGCGATGCTCAAAATAACGCCGTCCTTTTCAAGCAGCTGTCCCACAGAAACAGCGTTGGCGTCTTTTTCGAGCGCTGTAAATCCGTCCGCACACAGCGCATCGACATATTGCTCGCCCTGTTCGCGGGTGATGTCCTGATAAAAGATGCTGAACATTCCGCTTTGCGCATCAGACAGCGTGTAAAAAGGCTCCCCCGCCTCGGGCGGGAAGATGGCCTCTGTGTACTCGTTTTCCGGCCATGCGTCAATTTCAGTCATGACAGGCGTTTCGTCCGGCGCGCTTCCAGACAGAGACCCGGGCTGCGGCTGAGCCTCAGGTGCGCATCCGGATAGGGTGAGCAGAATACCCAAAAGCAAAAAAACAGGCAGCGTCTTTCTCATTTTCGGCCTCACTTTTTACGTTTTTGGAAAAACAGCAGAAAGACGGCCGCAGCGGCGCAGAGCACGGCCAGGCCAGTCAGCACATACAGCAGAACCGGCGCGCCGGTCACCCAGATGCCGGTCGCCTCGTCGGCCATGCCGATGAGGTTGTCAGGCGAATTTTTGGCGCTCTGAAAAATCCAGGCAGGTACTGTCAAAACAGCCAGCCCTGCGCTGACGCCGAGCAGCACTGCGCCGTACAGAGATGAGCGCGGCATGCGCCTGGCAGACGGCTCCTGGCTGCCGGTCAGCTCGCTCATGGGCACGCCGAACAGGTCGCACAGCGCCAGCAGATTGGCGGTGCTGGGCAGAGCAGCGCCGGCTTCCCATTTGGTCACTGCCTGGCGTGAAACGCCAAGCGCGTGTGCCAGCGCCTCCTGCGACAGGCTGCGTTCGGTGCGCAGCTGTCTGATCTTCGCTCCCAGTTCCATGATTTTGTTTTCCTCCGTTTGCGGTTTTCTCTTAATGATTATAGGCGAAAATACGGCCTCAGGTCTACCAACTATCCGGCTACTATTGGTTGCATGACTCGAAAGCATCAAAAAGCCCGGCCAATGCCGGGCTTTTGAGTCATATTTACCTGCGGCGGTAGCGGCCCCGCACACGGCGGCGACGCTTATTGCGCGCACGCATGATAAAGAGCCATACCACGAACAAAACAATGAGCGCCAGCACCGCGGCGACGACAATACGGAAAGCGGTGCTGCCAAAAAACGACGTGACACGGTCAACGATATACAGAGCCTGCGAACGCTCAACATCGTCTGAAGCGACCAGATTGAGGGTGCCGTATTCCTTTCCATTATAGGTAAAGGTGGCCTGACCCAGGGCCTGACCCTGCGTGATGGGGGCGCAGATATCCTCGTCAGTGGTAAAGTCGACCGTGACCTCACTGGGGTCAAACCCGACGGGGAGCAGGGCGGACAGATCGCTTTCAGGGGTCAGCACCAGCGTGTCGCGGTCCGTGGCCAGGCGAATGGGGACCTCGGTGATGGGGTCGCTGCTTTTGACAAGCTGCTGGACGGCAAAGCCATCCTGCGCGTAATCGAGCAACGCGATGGTCTCGGAAAAGCTGGTGATCTCGCCGTCCTCGGTCTCAGTGCCGCCGAGCACTACAGAGATGTAGGTCAAATCGTCGTTCTGCGCGGCCGCAATCAGGCAGTTGCCCGCCGGCGTGGTAAAGCCGGTCTTGATGCCGATGGCTGAGGGGTAGTAATATTCGCTGCGGCGGATGCGCGTCAGCAGATGATTGGTCGTCGTCAGAGTCGTCGACTCGGCATGCTTGTTGGTTGGCGCGAGCTCGATCTGGGGCTTGGCGACAATCTCGGCAATGGTCGGATTTTGCATGGCGTAGCGGGCAATGTACAAAAGGTCGCGCGCTGTGGTGTAGTGATTCTCGTCGTGCAGGCCGTGCGGATTGGCAAAGTGGGTGCCTGTACAGCCCAGCTCGGCCGCCTTTTCGTTCATCATGGCGACAAAATTGTCGACAGAGCCGGCCACGTGCTCAGCCAGGGCGTTGGCGGCGTCGTTGCCCGATGCGACGAGCAGGTAGTTGAGCATGTCCGAAAAGGACATCTCTTCACCCGCGATAAGAAAGACACTGCTGCCACGCTCGGGCAGACCGTCAAGGGCGCTCTGAGAAACGGTGACCGTATCGGTCAGGTTCCCGTTTTCCAGTGCAACAACAGCGGTCATCAGCTTGGTCGTACTGGCCGGGTAGCGCTGCACGTCAGCATTGTATTCGAAAAGAATCTCGTCAGACTTGACCTCGTACAAAATGGCGGCCGCCGAGGTGATGGCCGGGGGCTCGGCTGCGCAGACCGGCATGAGGAGAGCCGCGAGGACGAGCAGCAGGCAGGTAAGGGTTTTCAGGCGTTTCAGTTTAAGCACTCTCCTTTACAAAATGTTGGGACGTTTATCATGCCGGGCGTTGCGCCCGGGGCACTTTATTTGATATAATAACAGATAAAGAAAAAACAGAGCTTTTAAACAGTTTATCAGAAAATCAGCAGCTTTTCAACGGCTGAATGTGAGCCTTAAGAAATTTTAATCTGCAGGGGAAAGGGGGCGCCGCAATGCGCGCAAAAGCAGCGGCTGTTCTGGCCGCGGGGTGCTGTCTGCTCGGCTTTGCGCTGGGGCGGTTTTCGCTTTTGCAGAGCGGCGCGTGGGTCGGCGGCGGCAAAGAAGCGCTTCAGCTGCCGGCGCTTGTGGTGTCGGATGCGCCGCACAGCGATGAAGCGCCGGCCTTCGGCCCCATTGACATCAATACGGCCGGGGTGGAAGAACTGTGCCTGTTGCCGCAGGTCGGCGAGAAAACGGCGGAAAAGATTATCGCGTACCGCGAGCAGAACGGACCCTTTGCATCGTGTGAGGAGCTGATGGCGGTCAGCGGCATCGGTCCTGCAACCTATGAAGGGCTGTGTGACTATATCATCTGTACAGGGAGGTAACAGCATGCGCATTTTGGTGGTTGACGACGAAAAGCTGCTCGTCAAGGGCATCAAGTTCAATCTTGAAAACGAAGGGTATACGGTTGACGGCGCCTATGACGGCTCGACGGCGCTGGTCATGTTTCGGGAAAACAGCTACGACCTGATTATCCTGGACCTGATGCTGCCCGTGCTCGACGGACTGACTGTCTGCAGGAAAATTCGCGAGACGTCCAACGTGCCGGTCATTATGCTGACGGCCAAGAGCGAGGGCAGCGACAAGCTCATCGGGTTTGAATACGGCGCTGATGATTATATCACAAAGCCGTTTGATATTTTGGAGCTCAAGGCGCGCATCCGCGTCATCCTGCGCCGTGCGGGCCAGGCCGGGGCGGCAACCGGCGACCGCCTGAGCGCCGGCCCTATCACCGTTGATCTGATGCAGCGCGCAGTCACGGTTGAGGGCCGCGGCGCGGTCGATCTGACGGCCAAGGAGTTTGACCTTCTGGCCATGCTGATGCGCAATCAGGGCCGTGTGTTCAGCCGCGAAACCCTGCTCAACAATGTCTGGGGTTATGAATACCCCGGCGACATCCGCACAGTAGATGTGCATATCCGGCGGCTGCGTGAAAAGCTGGAAGAGGACGACGCCAACCCCCGGTACATTCTGACCAAGTGGGGCGTCGGCTACTATTTCCGCATTGAAAACAATGGATAAAAGCCGCTTCGGCTGGCTGCGAAGGCTGCTTAGCAGTCTTCGCTTTCGAATCAGCGCGGCCTTTGTCGTGCTGCTTGCCGCAGTGCTTGTCATTATCAACTACTACCCGGTGCAGCTCATGCGCGAGCAGGTCATCACGACCAAAGAGACCGAGCTGTCGAGCGCCGCGACGACGCTGGCCGCAGCGCTCGAGGGTTATACCGAGTTGACTGAGGACAATGTATACAACACGGTCCGGCTGCTCGACGTTATGCGCGAGCGGCGTATTCTGGTCACCGACGCGGGCGGAATCGTCATTTATGACAGCTCTCAGACAGCAGCTGTGGTCGGCAGACTGGCGCTTTTTCCCGAAGTGATTGCCGCGCTGTCAGGACGGGATGTCTTCCGCTGCCGCTACAGCGAAACGGGGTTTGAGTCCTGCGCCGCCGTGCCCGTCATGCGCGGAAGCAAAGCTGCGGGCGCTGTTTACTTTTACGACTATGACACTGAGCAGGCCGCGCGGCTGCGTGAGACGCAGGGGGATTTGCGCAATCTGTCTGCCGTTCTGACAGTGGTCAGCTCGCTGGGTATTGCGGTGTTCATGCTTATTTTCAGCCGCCGGCTCGGTCTGTTGCTGCGCGGCGTCAAGCGGGTCGGACAGGGCGAATACAGCTATAAAATCCAGATGCGCGGCGAGGACGAGCTGTCGGCCATCGGCAGTGAATTCAATGTTTTGACGGGACAGATTCAGAAAAACGAAGAGCAGCGGCGGCAGTTTGTCTCAGACGCCAGCCACGAGCTCAAAACACCGCTCGCATCCATCCGCCTTTTGTCTGATTCCATCCTGCAGACCGAGAACATCAGCCGCGAGGACGTGCGCGAGTTTCTGATTGATATCAACGAAGAGATTGAGCGCCTGACGCGCATTTCAGAAAGCCTGCTCGACCTGACGCGGCTGGACGCCATGCCGCCTGCGCGGCCGGTGCCGTGCGACGTCGATGCGACGGTGAGCAAATGCGCCGAGCTGCTGCGCGGCAGCGCAGGACAGTATGAGGTCAGAATCGAGCAGCACAGCAGCGGGGCTCATTTCATCCTGGCAGACCCGGACGGGTTGTATCAGGTCATTTTCAACCTGATGGAAAACGCTGTCAAGTACAACCGCCGCGGGGGCAGCGTTGTCGTCGAGGTCAGCGAGGACAAAGACATGACGGTGCTATGCGTGCGCGACACCGGCATCGGCATTCCGCAGGAGCACCTGAACAATATTTTCCGGCGGTTTTACCGCGTCGATAAGACGCGTTCGCGCGCCACGGGCGGTACCGGACTGGGCCTGGCCATTGTGGATGAATGGGTCAAAAATCTGGGCGGACGCATCGAGGTCAAAAGCGAATACGGCAGAGGCAGCGAGTTTATCGTCCGATTTGTTTCCTATCGAAAGGGGGGCGCCGGACAGTGAAAAAACGATGTCTTGCCCTCATGCTGCTCATCCCGCTGCTGGCTGCCTGCCCGGCTGATATGACCGAGGACGGGCCGCAGCAGACCGGCACAAAGGTTTTTTTCATTAGCGCGGGCGAGCAGGAGCGCCAGCTGGTGACTGAGTCTATTCTGATTGAAGAGCCCTGCAGCGTGGCCGGCCTGCAGGCCCTTGTCGAAAGCATGTACCAGCCGCGGCAGCCGGGACATGAAAGTCTGATCCCCTCGCAGGTGACGCTGCAGAACGTCACGCTGTCCGGCGCTGTAGCCACCGTCGATTTCAGTGGTGAATACCAGAATCTGACAGCGCTGGAGCAAAGCCTTTTGTCCGGCGGCGTCGCCCTGACGCTGCTCGGCGTGGATGGCGTCGACTATGTGCGCGTCACATCAGACGGAGCATTCCAGCCCCCGATGGACGAGCGGTATTACTCGACCGACCGCATCCTGCTGAGCTCGAGCGTCATTGCGCTCAATGCCTTTGACGTCACACTGTACTTCATCACAGAGGACGGCGAGGGCCTTTCGGCCGTGCAGCGCACCATCAAAATCACCGAAGAATATCCGTCGCCCCGCACACTGCTGACCGAGCTTCTGACCCTGCCGGAAGAGAGCGGTCTGCGTTCGCCGCTGCCCGACACCGCGGCGGTCAGCTCATGCCGGGTGGATGAAAACGGGGTGTGCCGGGTCGACCTGACTGCACTTGAAAGTGGGCAGGCAGGACGGCTGCAGGTCGAGGCGCTGGTCAATACCCTGTGCGGGGACAGCGGAATCGAAGCTGTCGTCGTCACCGTCGGCGGGCAGCCTCCGTCATCGGCCGGCGTCGACGGATGTGACGGCGAGCTGACCTTTTTTGGTGACAATCTCCAGTGAGCAGAGACTGTACGGATGGAGGAACAGAAATGAGATACCAAACAGAACTGATTGAACAAATCACCCCCGAAAATGTGACGGAGAAAATCAATGAAAAGATAGCAGAAATGGAACAGGAAAGCTGCTTTCTCGTTACGATGTCATTTTGGGGAACAGACAGAGCGGTACTGGTTTTTAAAAAGGGACTGAAGGGCAGTCTGCTTTAAGTCTGACCGGCCCGGAGTATGTGTGAAATTGCGCAGAGATTGCTTCTGTGAGCCTTTAAAAGCCGGGAAACTCTTTACAAACAGCATGCGAAGCAGTATACTGAAATGCGGCGCTGCCCCAGCTGGAGCGCCGCACGGATGTTCAACGAAAGGGAGAATCTGCAATGCCGAGGCTGCGACCACCTAAGCTGGCGGCAAAGCCGGTGCGGTCACTGGAGCCGGTCATATTCCTCGCTGTATTTCTGGGAATTTTCTGTCTGATCGGCAGCCGGATGGGAGCCGTCAACATGCTGAGCACCATGATGAACACAGCCTATCAGCTGTTGCTTGACACGGTGTTTTACATCATGGCTGTCGCCGTTCTGGCGGGGGCGCTGCTGGGCCTTTTTTCAGAATTCGGCGTCATCGCGCTGGTCAACAGGCTGTTGTCACCGCTGATGAAGCCGCTGTACGGCATGCCGGGTGCTGCTTCACTTGCCATGATTACGACCTATCTTTCAGACAATCCGGCCATTTTGTCGCTGGCGCATGACAAAAGCTTCC
Source organism: Candidatus Ventrousia excrementavium (assembly GCA_018714845.1). Taxonomy (GTDB): domain Bacteria; phylum Bacillota; class Clostridia; order Oscillospirales; family Butyricicoccaceae; genus Ventrousia; species Ventrousia excrementavium. The sequence goes on along the minus strand of DVMR01000030.1, from coordinate 2,126 downwards.
GCCGGTACTTTAAAAAATATCAGCTGCCGGCGCTGACCAATATCGGCACCGCTTTCGGCATGGGCGCCATTGTAACGACCTTTATGATGAGCCAGACGTCGCCGGCGGGCGAGAGCCTGGTGACGGCGGCGCTCGTTGGCAACGTGGGCGCCGTTGTGGGCAGCGTTGTCAGCACCCGCCTCATGCTGCGGCACACGGCCAAAGTGTTTGGCAAGGACGCGCCGTGCGACGAGGAAAACAACAGTCCTGAAATGGCGACCAGCCACCGCATCGCCCGCGAAGGGGGCATCGGTATGCGTGTCGTCGACGCCCTGATGGATGGCGGCAAGACCGGCGTAGCGCTGGGTCTCGACATCATTCCCGGTGTGCTCATCGTCTGCACATTGGTGCTCATGCTGACCAATGGTCCGTCTGAAGCGGGCGTTTACACCGGCGCAGCCTACGAGGGCATCGCCTTTTTTCCGTGGCTGGGGGAAAAGCTGTCTTTCATTCTGACGCCGCTGTTCGGGTTCACAAGCACCGAGAGCATCGCCGTGCCCATCACGGCGCTCGGCTCGGCCGGCGCGGCCATCGGCCTTGTGCCTAAGCTGCTGGCCAATGGCAGCGCCACGGCCTGTGACGTCGCGGTGTTTACCGCCATGTGCATGTGCTGGAGCGGCTATTTGAGCACCCATGTGGCCATGATGAACAACCTGAAGTTTGGAAAACTGGCTGGCAGGACCATTTTGGCCCAGACTATTGGCGGCCTTTGCGCCGGTGTCGCGGCCCACTGGCTGTTCAGACTGGTCTCGCTGTTTTAAAAATGATTACGACGGAAGCGGCAGGTCTGTCCTGCCGCTTCTTCTATTTGGGGAAAAAAGGAGTTAATTAGGATGTTTGAAACTGCACGTTTGCTTCTGCTGCGCCCTGACGAAGTGACAGCCGCGGCTGCCGCCGACTATGTGACGCGAAACCGCGAATTTCTGGCCCCGTATGAGCCGCAGCGGCCTGAAAATTATTACACGCCCTGCGGGCAGTCTGACCTGCTGCGCAGACAGTCGGAGGACTGGCATGAAAAGCGGGCCTGCCGCCTGTATCTGTCGCCGAAAGAGAGGCCGGAGCTTATCATCGGGTATATCAATCTGAGCAATATCGTCATGGGCGCCTTTTGTTCGTGTTTTATGGGATATCAGCTTGACCGCGATTATATAAACCGCGGTCTGATGACCGAGGCGGTGCAGCGGGTGGTCCGGTTTGCCTTTGATGAGCTGGGCCTGCACCGCATTGAGGGAAACATCATGCCGCGCAACCGCGCGTCCATTCGTGTGGTCGAAAAGTGCGGTTTTTACAACGAGGGACTGGCGCGCAAGTATCTGCGCATCAACGGCGTGTGGGAGGATCACATCCATTTCGTCCGGCGCAATGAGTCGATGGAATAACAGGCCCTTTTCAAGATAAGCAGTGAGGGGCCAAACGGCGATGTTTTCACGCGCGCGGGCAAACTAAGGCGATGGCTCTGCAGGCGGCATGAAAATCTTGTGCTGTAGGATTATGCTATCAGGATTGAAGAGGATGGTTCTTATGAAGCGGTTCAGTGTTCAGATGATTGATCTTTCTGTTTCATCCCAATGGTGGAAGGAGCTCATGCAGCATTTCGTAAGAACAGGCGATGCGTTTGAAATCCGTTGCTGGAGAGAAGAAATTGCCGAAATCGAAGAAGCGTCTTTATATGGCACTGCCGTTGAGGATAAATACGAGGCGTCAGTCAAGGGAGCGGTGACAAAAGACCTCCTCAAAAAATTATTAACGGAGGAGCCAACAGATAAAAGCATCTATAATAAAATGACAAAATATTTTACCATTCATATCAAAAATGATTTGTGCGATATTTGGAGCGAGCATTACGGGACAGAGATGACCATAGAGATTGCAGCCGATGCGGATATCAATTTTTTTGAACAGACAATCGGGCGATATCCCGAAAGCTTCAGCGTCGGGGTGTTCTAAAGGCAGTTTTCCCTGAAAGGAAGAATGACAGGGCCGGCTTGATTTTACCGCAGTAGTATAGTACAATAAAATCAATCGGGTACAGCTCGAAATACATACAAGGCCTCCAGGGAGGGTGATAACAGCCGCCTCAGGGCGGA
>DVMR01000029.1 GCA_018714845.1 Candidatus Ventrousia excrementavium | reverse complement strand
ATGCGTTTGCTCGAGCAGAGCAAGCAGGGGGACAAAAAGGCGAGGGAAACGCTGATATCGGGCAACCTGAGGCTGGTTTTGTCGGTCATCCAGCGGTTTACCAACCGCGGCGAGCCGATGGATGACCTGTTTCAGGTCGGCTGTGTGGGACTGATCAAGGCCATTGACAACTTTGACATCACGCAGAAAGTGCGCTTCAGCACTTATGCCGTTCCCATGATTATCGGCGAAATCCGGCGGTACCTGCGCGACAACAGCTCGGTGCGCGTCAGCCGCTCCATGCGTGACAACGCTTATCGGGCGCTGACGGTGCGGGAAAAGCTGATGGCCCAGAACCAGCGCGAGCCGACGGTTGAAGAGATTGCCCGAGAAATGGGCGTCAAACGCGAAGAAGTCGTTTTTGCACTGGACGCCATTGCTGAGCCGGTCTCGCTGTACGAGCCGGTCTTTCAGGACGGCGGCGACGCCATCTGCGTCATGGACCAGGTCCGCGACGTGGGCAACACAGATGACAGCTGGCTTGAACAAATCTCGATGAAACAGGCCATGAGCGAGTTGTCTGACCGCGAAAAGCGCATTCTCGCGCTGCGCTTTTATGACGGGAAGACGCAAATGGAGGTCGCGCGGGAGGTCGGCATTTCGCAGGCGCAGGTCTCGCGGCTGGAAAAAGGTGTTTTGGAAAAAATCAAAAGCCGGATGTAGCAATAAAGCAAAGGGCGTCACCCGCGGGTGGCGCCCTTTTGACGCGGTTTTCGATAACGTCCAAAACCAGAGCCCCTGCTGTCGCCGGCAGCGTAAAGGCGCTGGCCTTCCAACCGATGATGGGCGGCGCATGACTTCACTTTACAAATCACAGATTTGTGTTTTGCGGACTTGCCAGAACGGGCCGGAACTGTTACAATGAAGAAACAGTCTTTTGAGCGGAAACTGGGAAACGGTGGAGGAGATCGGTTGGGGAAAATGTCAAATAACGGTTTTGTCGGGCAGATGCTCAGACTGGCACTGCCCATTGCGCTGCAGAATATGCTGACGTCATGCGCGGGACTGGTCGACACAGCTATGGTCGTCGGGTTGGGCAACGCGGCGACGGCTGCCGTCGGCGTCGCCGGGCGGTGGACCTTTATGCTCAATCTTTTCCTGTTCGGCTTCTGTTCGGGCAGCTCGGCGCTTATTTCGCAGTATTGGGGTGCGCGCGACACCCACAGCATTCGCCGTACCTTTGGCCTGGCGCTGTCCTGTGCGTTCGGCGCGGCCATTGTCTATAATCTGGCGGCCTTTTTCCTGGCCGAGCCCATGATGCGTGTCTTTACGCCTGAAACTGAGGTCGTCAGCCTGGCTGCTGTTTATCTGCGCACTGTCTGCTTCAATTCGGTCTTTCTGGCGTTCAACATGCTGGCCGGCGCTGCACTGCGTTCGACCGAGGATGTCGTCAGTCCGCTTTTGTGCTCAGGCGTTTCGGTGCTTGCCAACAGTGTGCTGAATTATGTGCTGATTTACGGAAAGCTGGGCCTGCCCGCCATGGGGGTGCAGGGGGCTGCCCTGGCAACGGTCATTTCAACGGCTTTGGGTTCAGCGCTGCTGTTTGCCCGGGCGTTTTTCAAAAAAGCCGTCATCATCGCGCCGCTGCGGGAACTGCTGGACGTCAACAAGGTATTTGTACGCAAGTTTTTTGCCGTCGCAACGCCTGTTATTGGAAACGAGGCGCTGTGGTCGGTCGGCACTAACATTTATGTAATGGTTCTGGCCCGGCAGGGGGCGGAAAATTACGCCGGTTACACCTTGTACAGTTCAGTCGAACAGCTGGTTTTTGTCTTTTTCATCGGCATGTGCCATGCATGCGCCATTATGGTCGGCAAGCGCGTGGGTGAAGGAAAGCTTGACGACGCCTACTATACGGCGCGCAAATTCATGATTGCCGAACCTGTTGTCGGCGTCGCGCTGGGACTGCTGCTCATTGTGGTGCGGGACCCCATTCTCAGCCTGCTGCCCATCGAAACCGAGGGTGCGCGCAAAGTCGCGTCTGATCTTTTGCTCATCTATGCGTGCTGGATGCCGGTGCGCCAGCTTTCATACATCGCCGTTGTCGGCTCGTTCCGGGCCGGCGGTGATACGCGCACTGGGCTTTATTACGACATCATCGCTGTATTTTTGTGCGGCATACCCATTGTGGCTCTGTTGGGCATGGTCGTCCATGTGCCGTTTCAGATGCTGGTGCTCGCCATGTTCGTGGCCGAGGACTCGATCAAGCTGGTGCTGTGTATTCGCCGGTTCCGCAGCCGGCAGTGGATCAGGCGGCTGACCATGCCGGGCGATAATGCTTATGAACAATAGGGGGAGGAAATGCTTTATGTCTGTCAATGTCAATCCGGTGCGCGGCACCCGGGAATTTTTGCCGCAGGAGATGCTGCTGCGCGATTATGTGCAGGGCGTGATTCTGGACACTTACCGCGAATGCGGCTTCAACCGCATCGGAACCCCGGCTATTGAAAACATCGAGCTTTTGGATAAAAGCGACGGGGGCGAAAACCTGAACCTGATTTTCAAAATACTCAAGCGCGGGCAGAAGCTCGACCTGACGGTGCCCAATCTGCGTGAAAATGACCTGGTCGACATGGGCCTGCGGTATGACCTGACGCTGCCGCTGTCGCGCTATTTTGCCAATAACCGCTCAAAGCTGCGGGAGCCCTTTAAAGTGATTCAGATTGACAAGGTCTACCGCGCCGAACGGCCGCAAAAGGGGCGCTTCCGCGAGTTTTACCAGTGCGACATCGACATTTTGGGCGACAGCTCGTGCGACGCTGAGACAGAGCTGATTTTTGTCACAGCCAAAGCGCTGCGCCGGCTGGGGTTCGAGGGCTTTACCGTGCGCGTCAACGACCGCCGCATCCTGACCGATATGATTGTTGCCGCCGGTTTCCCGGCCGACAGCGTGCCGTCGGTCTGCATTACCTTTGACAAGCTGGACAAGGTGGGGGTCGACGGCGTACGGCAGGAGCTTTTGGACAAGGGTTTTGCCCCCGATGTCGTCGAGCGCTTCTGCGACATGACCTGCGCTGAGGGTGAAATGCTGGAACGCGCTGCCGAGCTGTGCACAGACAAATCTGTCGTCGAAAATTTAAAGACCGTGATGGAGCGCAGCCGCACACTGGCACAGGGCGCTTACAGCGTTGTTTACGACAAAAGCCTGGTGCGCGGTATGGGATATTACACCGGTATGGTCTTTGAAATCGCATCGGACAAGTTTAAAGGCTCCATTGCCGGCGGCGGACGCTATGACAAAATGGTGGGGCGTCTGTGCGGCGACGACGTGCCGGCCGTCGGGTTTTCCATTGGTTTTGAGCGTATTCTGGAAATTTTGACTGAGTCGGGTTATCAGCCGCCGCATGCCCGTCCGCGGACCGCCCTGCTGTATGAGCGGGACCAGGACGACTTCGTCGCAGTGCTGGAATGCGCTGAGCGCCTGCGTGCGCAGGGGAACGAGGTCGCTGTCATTGCCCGGGGCAAAAAAATGGGCAGGCAGCTCGACGCTTTAAAGGCAGAGGGCTTTGACAACCGCATGATTTTTGGCCGCGATGAGTCGCCTGCGCCGTTTATCGAGCGCTGAACCAGACTCTGGCAGGCGGCATGATTCCGCCGATATGAAAGAAAATGAAAACGCGCTGCAGGACCCGCAGGTTCTGCAGCGTGCTGCTTGTATGCCGAACAGACAGGAGAAAATTACTTGAGAAGCTCGCGAATCTCTTCCTCAGGGCGGACGCCCACCAGACGCTGTGCAGCCTGGCCGTTTTTGAAGAGAATAAGCGTGGGAATACTCATAACGCCGAATTTGCGCGCAGCTTCCATGTTTTCATCGATATCGATCTTGACAATTTTGCGGTTTTCCGGCAGAGATTCCGAAATCTGGTCAAGGACCGGTGCAAGTATTTTGCAGGGATTGCACCAGGTGGCGAAAAAGTCGACGAGCACGACCTCGGTTCCCGAGACCACTTCGTCAAAATTGCTCTGAGAGATGTGTTCAACTGCCATTGGGCTCATCCTTTCTGTGCACAGCCTGATTTCTTTTTAGGGCGGTACAAGTTCATTACGTTTCTATTATATCCCGTCTGTCAAAAAATAGCTGTTAATTTTCTGCAAATTATGTTATGATGTATCATACTCAATTATTGTCCGCAGCTATGCAGCATGATGGCCGGTAAAGCCGGTGAACGTCTGCCCGGAAGCCTGCGGACAGGGTTTTTAACTTTTCAGGAGTGATTGCAACGGAGCTTTTGACGGAAAATATTGATCAGGAGCGGCTGAGTGAGCTGTCCACATTGGCGCTGGCCCATGTGGGCGACGGCGTGTTCGAGTTGCTGGCCCGCACGCACGCTGCGGCCGCCGGATGCAGCCGGGTCGAGCAGATGCACCGCAGCACAGTGGCGCTGGTTTCCGCACCGGCGCAGGCGCGGGCGGCGGAAGCGCTGATTCCCGTTCTGACTGACGAGGAGCTGGCAGTTTATAAGCGCGGCCGCAACGCCAAGCCCAAAACAGCGCCGGCTCACGCAACGCTGGCCGAGTACGCGCGCTCGACGGGGCTTGAGGCGCTGTTCGGTATGCTGTACCTGACCGGGCAGTCGCAGAGAATCTTGGAGCTGTGGCAGATTGTGCTGCAGAGCGGGCAGGGAGAGATGCCATGAGACTGCTGCGCAGACTGCTTGCATTCATTCTGGCACTGGCTGTTCTGGCGGCGGTAGCGTACTGCTATGCCCGGTATATCGAGCCGGGACGCTTGTCCATTGAGACGTTAAATATCGCTGGCGCCGGGCTGGACGCTCCTGCGCGGCTGGCCGTATTCAGCGACGTGCACCTGGGAAACGGGGTCGATACCGGGGACCTGCGGCAGCTGGCGGGTAAAATCAATGCGCTGCGGGCTGACGCTGTTTTGTTCCTCGGCGACCTGTATGACAATTACGAAGAGTACGAAGGAAATACGGAGGCCGACGCAGCCGTTCTGGCGTCCATCGACGCGCCGATCAAGCTGGCTGTGTGGGGCAACCACGACATGGGCGGCGGCGCATATCTGATTTACTCTGAAGTGCTTGAAAAGGGCGGCTTCACCCTGCTGGAAAACGAGAGTGTTGCTGTGCCTGAGCTTGGTATCTGTTTTGCCGGCGCGGCAGATGTCATTTTTGGCCAGCCTGATATTAAGGGCTTGTGGGCAGAGGGTCTGTACCGCGTTCTGCTGGTTCACGAGCCCGATTACGCGCTCGAGGTGACAGACGTGCCGTTGCAGCTTTCCGGCCATTCGCACGGCGGACAGGTGTATTTGCCGTTGATCGGTGCGCCGCACGTTCCGCTTGGTGCCCAGACCTATCTGCGCGGCCGATATGACAAGGCGGATGGCGGTGTGGTCTATGTCAACCGAGGCATCGGAATGTCCATCCTGCCCTATCGCTTTGGGTCGGTCCCGGAATTGACCATTGTTGAAATACAGTGAAGGGAAGAATGGAGCATGGAATTCAAATACGATATTCAGCTGCTCATCGAAGGCAAAGCCCTGGATGAGCGTGCGATTCATGAGCATTTTGCAGAAGCTTTCAAGGGCGATTGTTTGTTGGTCGTGGGGGATGAGGAGCTGATCAAGATCCACTTTCACACCAATGAGCCGTGGAAGGCGCTGGAATACTGTGCGTCGCTCGGGGAAATTTACGATATTGTCATCGAAGACATGAAGCGGCAGGCCCGCGGCCTGCGAGGCTGAAAATGGCGGCAGAGCGGCTTGACAAGCTGGTGGCACAGGGCGGACTTTTGACGCGCAAGGATGCGCGCGAGCGTATCCGCGCCGGTCAGGTGACCGTGGATGGACAGGTCTGCCGCAGGCCAGATACCCATGTTGACCCGGCGGTACAGTGTGTCGCCCTGGGGGGAAAGACTCTGGGCAGCCTTCAGCCGGTTCTTTTAATGATGAATAAGCCGGCCGGGGTACTGACAGCCGCGCGTGACGGACGCGACCCCACTTTTCAGGACCTGCTGCCTGAAAAATACGCACGGCTGGGGCTTTCAGCGGCCGGCCGGCTGGACAAGGACGCCGAGGGGCTGCTGCTTTTAACCGACGACGGGGAACTGGTACACCGCATTATTTCGCCGCGCTGGAAGGCTGAAAAGCTTTATTATGCTGAGCTTGACCGGCCGGCTGAGCCCGACGATGTTCCGGCCTTTGCATCCGGGCTTGACCTGGGCGATTTTACCGCGCTGCCGGCACGCCTGACCATTTTGCCAGGCGGAAAGGCCTGCACAGTGGCTGTAATGGAAGGAAAATTCCACCAAGTCAAGAGAATGTTTGCAGCGCGGGGAAAAAAAGTTTTGCGGCTGGTGCGTCTGAAAATAGGAACTTTAGAGTTGGATAAAAGCCTGAAAAGCGGAGAATTTCGTGAATTATCGGAATCTGAGCGTCGAGATTTGTATGAGATGACGGAGCTGTACAGATAAAATTCACGCAATTATTCATAAAAACTTGTTGAAAAAAGAGAAAATATCCATTAAAATAGAAATAGTGCGTTCAGACCTTTTATCAAAAATAGACAAAGGGTGATCTCAAGTGGCAGCCAGACTGTTCCAAAGTATCCTTCTCGAAATCAAGAGCAAGGTCTCCTTTATGCTGGGCGTCGTCGATGCGGCGGGCAATATTGTTTCGTGCACAGAGCTTCGTTTTATCGGCGAGAACATTGAAGCGGCAAGCGAGTTCTTTGCCGCCGGCGTTGAGGAGGGCGAGTTCGGGGGCTATTGCTTCAACCTGCTGAGCGGGTATGAAAACGGGTCCGAGTACGCCGTGTTCGCCAGCCAGAAGGGCGAAGGAGCCGCGATGGTCTGCGCCGTAACGGCAGTGGCCATCAGCAACAGCCAGTCTCTGTACGACGAAAAGCATGACAAAGTCACCTTTATCAAGAAGATTCTGCTGGATAACATTCTGCCGGGCGATATTTATATCAAGTCGCGCGAAATGAACTTCAGCAGCGATATGCGTCGTGTTGTCTACCTGGTGCGCATGAACGAGCGGCAGGACGCCGCGGTCGTCGAGGTTCTGCAGCGGCTCTTCCCTGACCGTCAAAAGGACTTTGCCGTCACCATCAACGAAAACGAGGTCGTTTTGGTCAAAGAAATCAAAACGCCTGATTCCAAAGAAATTGCGCGCATTGCCAAGCTCATTGACACGACGCTGACCGAAGAGCTGCAGCTTGAGCATGTCATCGGTGTCGGCGCTGTGGCCAACCAGCTCAAGGACGTCGCGCGTTCGTTTAAGGAAGCGCAGATTGCCGTCGATATCGGCCGCGTCTTTGACGAGGATTTGACGGTGATGAATTTTGAAAACCTGGGCATTGGGCGGCTGATTTATCAGCTGCCGACGACGCTGTGCGAAATGTTTTTGTCCGAGGTCTTCAAAAAAGGTTCTATCGAGTCTCTGGATGAAGAGACTCTGTTTACCATTCAAAAGTTTTTTGAAAACAACCTGAACGTATCTGAGACCTCACGCAAGCTGTTCGTTCACCGCAATACGCTGGTTTACCGGCTGGAAAAGATTAAAAAAATCACCGGGCTGGACCTGCGCGAGTTTGACAACGCCATTGTGCTCAAAGTGGCGCTGATGGTCAAAAAATACCTGAAATCACGCGAGAGCTTTTCGTAAGACGCGGCTGCGGGCGCAGCCGCTGGAACTCTGAAGCAGACCTTAGTGGAGGCTCGGTCCTGTCATGGTAAAACTGCTCGATACATACAAAACATACGACAACGGAACCAAAGCCCTGAAGGGCGTCACCCTGACCATCGAGGACGGTGAGTTTGTTTTTATTGTCGGTCCGTCGGGGTCAGGCAAATCGACAATCATCAAAATGCTGGCGGCCGAGGTGCGGCCGACGTCAGGCAAGGTGTTGGTTAACGGATTCAACATCGGCGCGATCCGTCAGCGCGAAATCCCCTATCTGCGCCGCACTATCGGCGTGGTTTTTCAAGATTTCCGTCTGATTGAAAACAAATCGGTGCACGAAAATGTCGCCTTTGTCATGCGGGCAGTCGGCGCATCGCCGCGCGCCATCAAAAAGCGCGTGCCCTATGTGCTTGACCTTGTCGGGATACTGCACAAATCGCGGCGCCTGCCCGGCGAACTGTCGGGCGGTGAGCAGCAGCGCGTCGCCATTGCGCGCGCGCTGGTTAATAACCCCAACATGATCATTGCTGACGAGCCGACGGGCAACCTGGACCCTGCCCGATCCTTTGAGCTGATGACTCTGCTGGAAAAAATCAATATGCTGGGCACTACGGTCGTGGTGGTCACGCATGAAAAAGAGCTGGTCAATCAGTTCGAAAAGCGCGTGGTCACCATTGACGGCGGTATTGTCATCAGCGATAAAATGGGCGGATATTACAGCGAGAGGATGAACATGTACTACGACAATGGGCAAATACAGCATTAGATATTTTCTGCACGAGGGACTGCACAGTATTGTCGTGCACGGGTTTATGAGCTTTGCGGCAGTCACCGTCATTGCGGCCTGCTTGCTTATCATAGGGACTTTCAGCCTGGTGGCGTACAATATTGACATCCTGATAGACAGCCTCGAAGCGCAGAACGAGATCGCGATTTATATTGATGAAACCTATACGCGCGAGCAGGCGCTGGCACTGGAAGCGCAGCTGCGAAGTATTGACAATGTCAGCGACGTCATTTTTGTCAGCAAGGAAGAGCTCTTTGACGAGTATCTGGACACATTGGGCGAGGATGCTGACATCATGGAAGATTTGCGCGACGATAACCCGCTGCGCGACAGCTATCGCATCATCATGGAAGACGTCTCGCTGCACGCTGAAACGGTCGAGGCGCTGGAGCAGGTTGCCGGCGTTGCTGAAACCAACAGCCAAAAGGAGCTGTCCGACCGTCTGTTGCAGATCAGACAGGTGGTCAACGCGGTATCGTACACTTTGATTGCACTGCTGGGCGCGATCTCTGTCTTTATTATCTCCAACGTCGTCCGCCTTGCCATGTTTGCGCGGCGCGAAGAGATTTCCATCATGAAAATGGTGGGCGCGACCAACGGCTTTATCCGGGTCCCGTTTGTTATTGAGGGTGTAGCCCTGGGGCTGATGGCGGCGATTGTTGCTTTCTTTGCCCAGTGGGGCGTTTACAAGTATATTGTCAGCGGGCTGATGCAGGGCATTGCGATGTTTGACATGGCGCCGTTCAGTGTGTTCGCACTGCCGCTGCTCGTCACGTTGATCCTGGCCGGGCTGGGACTGGGTGTTGGCGGCAGCGTGCTGACTATTCGCAGGTTTTTGAAGGTTTGAGGCAAAGGAGAGACTATGAGCAGACAAATGCAGAAAACACAGAAGCCGGCCCATAAGCCGGTAAGGCATGGTGATCGCCGCGGACGTCTGGTGCGTGTCGGCGCCTGCACTTTGGCAGGGCTGCTTGCAGCCCTGATGCTTTTGAGCGTTGTCTTCAGCGCGCTGCCCATCCGAGCGGCGTCGCAGAGCGCAGTGGACGCCTTGCGTCAGGAGCTGTCAGAGACAAGCGAGCGCAAGAAGGAGATCGAGGCCGAGCTGAAAGATCTGTCAGCAGATAAAAAAGCGCTGTCGGCCCAGATCGTCAAGCTGGACGAGCAGATTGCGACAGCTGAAGCTGAAATCGAGCTTCAGGAGCAGCTGGTCACCGAGCTGGGCAACCAGATTGCCGAGCAGGAAGTCGCGCTTCAGCAGGCGCAGGCCGATCAGGAAGAACAGTATGAAAAAATGAAATCGCGCATCCGCTTCATGGTGGAAAACGGAAATGCCAGTTATCTGAACATTCTGCTGTCTGCCGAGGATTTTGCCGAGTTTTTGTCGCTT
>DVMR01000028.1 GCA_018714845.1 Candidatus Ventrousia excrementavium | reverse complement strand
TTCAACTGCTTTTCTCTATCCCTTTTACGCTTTCGCGAAATGCCATGAATATAGCAAATAACCCCGTAGGTTTAGACGCGACCGTTGCATGGTATGGTTTTGGATTTATCTTATATGCGGTGTTCGATTTGGTATTTCTCACGGCATTTTATAAAAGCGGCTACAAGGTCGGAAAATCATTTACCCTTGCAGCAATTCCTATGGTTTTTCTTATGATAGCGATAGAAGCCACTTCCTACATCCCGGCGCTTGTTTGGATAGATAGCTGCCAGCCGGAGCATCTGCTGACACAGTTGCCGATTTTAATGGTCGGGATTGTCTGCTATGGTGTACTTGTTCCATTAGCATATCGGATTTCCGTAAAACGCTTTGAAAAAGTTGATTTGTAAAGTCGATGTATTAGCAAAACCGGCCGAGCCAGCAGGCGGCCAGGATGAACGCGGCCCATTTTTGCCGACAAATAATCAGGGTGCGGCAGCATTCTTGCTGCCGCACCCTGATTATTTCATCACTTTAATGCTTTTCCGGCCTTGTGTTTTTAATGTGCTGGAGTGCTCAAAATCGTCTTTCAAAGGTTTAGACTTCTGAAAATGAGGCCTGATTTAAGGTTTTACCAAACTGATACAGTTCGTCAAGCTTTTCCGGTGATTTGTTTTGCCTGCCGTAGGCTGTGTAAATTCCCATATCCTCGAGATGCAGGTAATTTAAAAAAGAGTTCTGATATTCATAGATGGCCCCGCTGTACACATGGTCACTGCCGGAAGACAGCAGCAGTGCGGCCTTTTTGAGGGCTTTGGGCTTATCCAGTGCATAAATTCGGTTGATTGCACACTGAAGCTGACCGGAAAAGCTGTGATAGTAGACCGGAGACGCCAGGACAATCATATCCGCGCTGTCCAGCACAGGATAGACGTCCTGCATATCATCCTGCTGGACGCACTGCCGCTCGTGCCCGCTGCCGCGTTGGTGGCAGTACTCACAGGCCAGGCATCCGGCAATCTTTTTTTGACATACATTGACCACAGTGACTGCGTTTCCCGCTTCTTCAGCGCCTTTGGCAAAGGCCCTGACCATGGCCGCGGTGTTCCCGTCCGGACGGGGGCTTCCGTTGAGCACCAGAATATGCATATGTGTTTCCTCCATTTGTTTTATATTAGTGGCGGCGCGGTTATTCCGTCAGCGTAAAGATCACTGCACACTTCCAGAGCCAACTGCATCAGCCCGCCCTTTAATTTCATCCGGGCTGCGGACCTTTGGCACAGGTGAAAAATCAGCTCAATCAGGTCCCGGTATCCGGTTTGTCTGCATTATAATGTACAGCTGCAAAAATATCAAATACTTATATCAAATAGACTTATATACTTCATGCGCATAGAAAAAATGTGCCCGGGCCCTTGCAACATCCATCCTTATCTATTACAATAAGCAATAGAAAAGCCTTTGTTATCTCTCGGATGGATAGCATAAAGAAAGGAGCCTTTCATGGAGCTTCGCGTACTGCGCTATTTTCTTGCTGTGGCGCGGGAGGAAAATATTTCCGCCGCAGCTGAATATCTGCACCTGACCCAGCCCACGCTTTCGCGGCAGCTGATGGACCTGGAGGAAGAGCTGGGGAAAAAGCTGTTCATCCGCGGGAACCGGAAAATCACGCTGACAGATGACGGCGTTCTTTTCCGCAAGCGTGCGGGTGAGATTATCGAGCTGGTGGAAAAGACCGAGCTTGAGTTCCGCTCGTCTGGCGAGGTCATTGCCGGCGATATCTATATCGGCGGCGGAGAGACCGAGTCCATGCGGCTCATCGCCCGCACGGCCCGTGTCATGCAGACGCGGTATCCGGGCGTCCGGTACCATCTGTACAGCGGCAACGCCGACGACGTGGGCGAGCGGCTGGACAAGGGGCTGCTGGATTTTGGCGTCATTATCGAGCCGTTTGACCGCAAAAAATATGACTCCCTGCGCCTGCCGGCTGCCAACCGCTGGGGTGTGCTGATGCGCAGGGACAGTCCGCTGGCCGGTCTTGACGTCATCCGTCCGGAGGACCTTTTGGACAAGCCGTTGCTGCATTCCCGGCAGTCCAGAATCCAGGACAGCCTGCAGGCCTGGTTCGGCCGGGACATAGAGTCACTGAACATCGTCGGCACCTATAACCTGCTTTTCAACGCGTCCCTGATGGTGGAGGAAGGGGTCGGCTATGCCCTGTGCCTGGACAAGCTGGTCAACACAACGGGCGACAGCTGCCTGTGCTTCCGGCCGCTGGCAGGTCAGCAGGCCGCGGGAATGGATTTGGTCTGGAAAAAATATCAGGTGTTTTCAAAGGCCGCTGAAAGATTTCTCGAGCTTGTGCGGGAGCACATTGCCCGGCAGGAAAAATAAAAAGCCCTCGTGAGGGCTTTTTTTAATGCGTTGTTTTCTTGATGATGATTCCGCCCAGCGCCTGGATGACACTGACCAGCAGCAGCAAAATCAACACGCTGGCATACGTCACATCCATCTGGCTGCGCTGATAGCCGTAGCGGATGGCAAAGTCGCCCAGCCCGCCGCCGCCGACGGCGCCGGCCATGGCCGTCAGTCCCACCAGACTGACGAAGGTGATGGTCGCGGCGCGCACGATGCCGGGAATACATTCGCGCAGGTACACCCGCACAATAATGCCCAGCGGCCCAACGCCCATGGACTGCGCCGCCCGTACCAGGCCGTCCGGCAGCTCGCACAGCGCGCTTTCAATCTGTCGGCTGAAAAAGGGGACTGTTCCGAAAATCAGCGGCAGAATGGCGCCGCGCGTGCCGATGGCTGTGCCGACAAAGGCGCGCGTCAGGGGAATAAGCGCAAACAGCAGTATAATAAAAGGAATAGAGCGGAAGACGTTGATTGCCTTGTCGAGCACCGTGAAGACAGGCAGGTTCTGCAAAATGCCGCCCCGGCGCGTCACCGTCAGCAGCACGCCGAAAATCAGGCCGAAAATAAACGAAATGAGCCCCGAAATGAGCAGCATGACAAGGGTCTGCCCGCACGACTCAGCCAGCTCGGGCAGCTTAGCCATGACATTAGGCGCCAGCCTTTGCAAAAGATTTTCCATCGAGAACAACCTCCACTCCCACATTTTTGTCAATCAGGTAGCGCACCGCCTGCTCGAGCTGCACGCGTTCTCCGCCGGCGAGAATGACCAGTCCGCCGACCGGCGCGCCCTGCACCAGCTCGATGTTGCCGAAAACGATGCTCAGGTCGACGCCGAAGCGCCGCGACACCGTTGAAATAAGGGCCTCGGACACGTTGTCCGCGCTGTAGGTCAGGCGCAGCAGCAACTGTCCCGGTCCGGGCGTGACGGCAGACGAGCCGGCCTGCACAAGTTCGCTGATTTGCTGCAGGTGCGTGGCCGCGCCGACCAGCTCGCGTGTTACGTCCTCGCGCGGGTGGGAAAAGACGGCGTAAACATCGCCCTGCTCGACAATCCGGCCGTTTTGCATGACGGCAACACGGCCGCAGATTTCTTTGACCACCGCCATTTCATGGGTGATGATGACAATGGTCAGGCCCAGCCGACGGCCCAAATCACGCAAAAGCTGCAGAATGGACCGCGTTGTCTGCGGGTCCAGGGCGCTGGTCGCCTCATCGCACAAAAGGACGCGGGGATTGGGGGCCAGGGCGCGGGCGATGGCGACGCGCTGCTTTTGTCCGCCCGAAAGCTGCGAGGGGTAGGCGTCTGCCTTGTCGGGCAGGCCGACCAGCTGCAAAAGCTCAGAAGCGCGGTCGCGCTGCTGCTGGCGCGTCAAGCCGCTGCCGCGCAGCGGGAACATCACGTTCTGCAGCACCGTGCGCGAGGCCATCAGGTTGAAGTGCTGAAAAATCATGCCAATGCCGCGGCGCTTTTCTCGCAGTTCACGCAGGCTGACGGCAGTCAGCTCACAGCCGTCGATGGTCACCGTGCCCGTGTCAGGGCGCTGTAAAAGATTCATACACTGCACGAGCGTGGATTTTCCCGCGCCGGACAGACCGATGATGCCGAAGATTTCGCCGGCTCTGATGCGCAGACTGACGTCGCGCACCGCCTCGACGCTGCCGGAAGGGGTTGAAAAAGTCTTGCTGACGTTTTTCAGCTCAATCATGATAAAAGCCTCCGTCCGCTTTGAAAATAGTCAATAAAAAACAGGAAGCATCGCTGCTTCCTGTTCATTCGCTGCACGCCGTTAGTGAGAGGCAGGCAACGCGCCAGAGAGCACCGACGAAAAATGCGCACAGCGCATCTCGGACATCGGCATCACGGCCATGTCCGTGCACATGCACATCATTCGCGCAGAGAAACGGCGCATCCGGCATTCTCCCTTCTTATCTGCTGTCAAAGAGGATAACATACTCAAAAGAAAAAGTCAATGGGTTTTGATAAAAATAATTTATGGCTTTGCGCAACCTGTTGTCTGCGGGAGCGTTGTGGGGTATAATGAAGAAAAGGTTCTGCGGGGGGAGCACCATGAAAGAAAAGCGGGTGATTCTGGCAGCGGCACTGGTGCTGGCGGCGGCAGCCGCGCTGTTTTGGAATGACTGGCGGACTGAACTGCCGCTGCGTCTTCGCGAGACTGAGATCACAGTCATTGAAAATCCCGAGACCGGCTGGCAGCTTGTATGTGCGACGCGTGACCTGCTCGGCGATGTCGAGCAGGTGCTGGAGGATTACGCGCTTGTACACATCCCGGTGGATGCGCTCGGCCTGAGCCGTGAGGACTTTATCAGGCGGTACAGCCTGACCGGGTATACGGACGGCAAAAAGGTAGGCACAGCGTGGCTGTGTGAAGTCGATGTCAGCCTGGTGCCGGACGAGAGCAATCGCCAGCGCACGCTGGACGGTGAGCTGGTGGACGATGGGCGGCAGTATTTTTATTCCATCAATGGCCGCTATTATGCCATGCAGACCGCAGGCAGGTATTATGTCATCTCAAAAAACCAGAGCAGTATTTTGCAAAAGCTGCTGGAGTGAAAAAGACGGCGGACTCCCGCCGTCTTTTTGCTGTTCGCGGCTGAGCCCTGCCGCCTGCAGGATAAAAGAAAAGGCAGGAATGACTTCCTGCCTGCGCATGTCCGCCTGTATGGGCGGAAACAGTTTTTTCTGCCGCGAAGAGTGGGAGACGGGCCTGCGGCGCGGTCTGCGGCCAGACGCAGCGGCGCGCAGAGACAGGTCCGGGCGCGGCAACTCCCTTCTGTATTCTTCTGCACGGACAAAGAATAGCACAATCTAAAGAAAATGTCAATGGAACTCTATAGGAACATCCTATCAAACGGAATTTTTGGAAGCTGCGTGCGACAAAGGGAATTGTTTACACTCCGTTTCAAAGATTTCGATTGATTCTTGCACAAAAATAGTTTATAATGCTATAATACAGGCGAATGCCTGAAAGACGATGATACGGCAGCTGCCCCTGCCGTGCCGGCCGGGGGGCCAGCGGGCCCCTGTAACCCGAAGTCCGCTGCATGCGGGGGCAATGAAGCATCGAGGGCTGCGCTTTTCGCCGCTGCCCTGTGCCCAAAGCTGTGAGAGGCCGGTCCCGCGCAACGTGAAGCCGTGAACCATGTCAGGCGGGGAACCGAGCAGCATTAAGCGGCACCTTGCGTGTGCCGCGGGTCAACCGACCTTGAGCCGAGGGTGCAGGTCCCGGGCGGGACGCACAGTTCGAAATGCCTTGCACGGCAGGGTCAGCCGCCGTATCGGTCTGCAGTAAAAGTCCGACTTGGTCGGGCTTTTTCGCAAAGATGGAGTGAATGTCCTGTCAGAAAGGAGGCGGCGCATGGCGCGTCTGGCATTGTACCGCAAATGGCGTCCGCTCACTTTTGACGACGTCTGCGGACAGGATCACATCACAAAGGCGCTGCGCGCCCAGATCGAAAGCGGCCGCGTGTCTCATGCCTATCTGTTCACCGGCACGCGCGGCACGGGCAAGACGACCTGCGCCAAGATACTGGCCCGCGCTGTTTGCTGCGAGCATCCTGTGCACGGCAATCCGTGCGGCGAGTGCGCTGCCTGTCAGGCTATTTTGAGTGAAAACGCGCTCGACGTCACCGAGATCGACGCCGCTAGCAACAACGGCGTTGACAATATCCGCGAAATTCGCGAGGAAGCGTCCTATGCGCCGTCTGTGCTCAAACGCAGAGTGTACATCATCGACGAGGTGCATATGCTGTCGGCCGGCGCGTTCAACGCGCTGCTCAAGACCCTTGAGGAGCCGCCCGAGCATGTGCTGTTTATTCTGGCCACCACCGAGCTGCACAAGGTCCCGGCCACGATTTTGTCGCGCTGCCAGCGCTATGATTTTCGGCGCATCGCGCCCGAGGTGCTGTCTGCCCGTCTGCTTGACATTGCACAGCGTGAGGGCATCGCGCTTGACGCGCCGGCAGCTGCCATGCTCGCCCGTCTGGGCGACGGTTCGATGCGCGACGCGATTTCTCTGTTTGACCGCGCGGCCGGCGAGGGGAGCGCCGTCACTGTGCAGACAGTGGCTGAGGCGCTCGGCATTGCGTCGGGCGAGACGCTCGAGCAGGTGTTTTCTGCCCTGCTTGCGGGCGATGCGGCCGGCGCGCTGCGCGTCTTTACCGAAAGCTACATGGCCGGGCGGGACGTCACGTCCTTTTTTGACGAGCTTTTAAATCTCATTCGCGACATCTATATATTGAAGACAACCGGACTGAGCGAGTACCTGACCTCGGCGTGCGCCGGGGACGAGCAGAAGCTGCGCGAGTTTGCCCAGTCGGCTGACGCGGGCACGCTGGAGTTTTTTGTAGAGAGTATTTCTGACCTGCTGTCCCGCCTGACGCGCACAGCCATCAAGCGCACAGACGCCGAGATGTGTCTGGTCAAGATGGCGCTGCGCCACACCGCGGCGGCCGCTGCGCCGCAGACGGCAGTACGTCCGTCAGCACAGGGCCGGCCTGCGCCGGCCGGACAGGCGATCCGGCAGCCGGAGCAGCAGAGCGCGCCGTCCAGGCAGGCCGCACCGGCTCCGCAGACCCCGGTCCGTACCGAGTCGGCTCCGCCTGAAAGCGGCGGTGAGGACATCCGCGGTCCCTTTTCACAAAAAGTGGGCAGCCAGGTCAACTCGGCTGTGCGCGTATACCTGGAGCTGACCGACTTTATTCCCGCGCCCGGCCGGCTGACAATGGCGGTGCCGTCCGAAGCGCTCGGTTTTATGTCAAAGCCCGACACAGTCGCCATTTTTGAAAAAGCGGCGGCCGAGCTGGGGTATCCGTCGGTGCTGGTCGAGGAAAAGGGAAAGAAAAAAACCGCGCACAAGGCCAGTCCCGGCCTGGAAGAAATACGCAGAAACGCCGAGAGCCTCGGCGTCCCCATTGAAAACAAACGGCAATGAGCCATTAGAGGAGGAGCTTTTTATGAAAGGCGGAAAAATGCCCGGCGGCTTTAATATGAACGCGCTGATGAAGCAGGCGCAGAAAATGCAGCAGGACATGCAGAAGCTGCAGGAAGAGCTGGAAAACCGCGAGTTTGAGGCCAGCGCCGGCGGCGGCGCCGTCACGGCGGTCGTCTGCCACAAGCAGGTCAAGAGCCTGACCATCTCGCCCGAGGTCGTTGACCCTGACGACGTCGAGATGCTGACCGACCTGGTCATGGCGGCTGTCAACGAGGCGCTGACCCAGTGTGAAGAGACGACGACCCGCGAAATGCAGCGCCTGACCGGCGGCATGCAGGGCCTGCCCTTCTAAAAAGCCCCATGCAGTATTTCGCACCGCCGCTTGAAAAGCTCATTGAGCAGTTTGAACGGCTGCCCGGCATCGGGCATAAAAGCGCGCAGCGGCTGGCCTTTTATGTGCTGTCCATGCCGGAAGGCGGGGCAGAAGAACTGGCCGACGCTGTATTGCAGGCGCGCAAAAGCATCCGCACCTGTAAAATCTGCCAGAATCTGACGGAAAACGAGGTTTGCCCCATCTGTTCAGACCCCCGGCGCGACGCCGGGACCATCTGCGTGGTGAGCGACCCCAAAGACCTTTTGGCCATTGAGCGCACGCGCGAATATCACGGCCTGTACCACGTCCTGCATGGCGTTATCTCGCCGCTCAGCGGCGTGGGGCCCGAGGAGCTTCGCATCAAAGAGCTGCTGCGCCGCATGGCTGATACGGATGTGCGCGAGGTCATCATGGCCACCAACCCCGACACCGAGGGCGAGACGACAGCAATGTACCTGACCCGCCTGCTAAAACCGTTCGGCGCGCGCATCACGCGTCTGGCCTATGGCGTCCCGGTCGGCGGGCACCTTGAGTTTTCTGACGAGGTCACCCTGTCCCGCGCGCTCGAAGGCCGGCAGGAAATATAGCTTTAATAGTTTTATGTGAGAATACCAAAAAGGGGGAAGCAGAAATGAAAAAATTGTTCAGCCTGTTTTTATGCCTGACCCTTGTGCTGACGATGCCTGTGCTGGCGGCGGAAGGCGATACGGCAGAGACAACGGCGCCTGAAGTTGAGACGGTGACCGTTTCGCTGCGCATCGAGGGCATTTCGGAAAACCTGGCCACATGGAAGAACACGCAGGTTCTCGGTACAGCCGGCGAGCTGACGGTGGCCGACGTGGTCCGCACCCTGGTCGGCGAGGAGCATTACGTTGAGACCGAGGGGCCGTACGGCACCTATTTTACATCCATTTACGGCGAAGAAGAGGGCATGGGCGCTTATGGCGGCTGGAATTACTGCGTCAACGGCCAGTCGCCCTCAGTCAGCATGGGACAGTATGTGCTTGAGGGCGGAGAGGATATTGTCGTGTACTATGGCGACCTCAACACCCTGTATCCTACGGTCAGCATCGTGGACGGCATTCTGACCCTGACGGCATCGAGCTGGCAGGAAGGCGAGAATGGCGAGTGGGCGCAGGTCGAAAGTCCCATTGCTGATGTCACCGTTTACTGGGATGGTGAGGAAATCGGCGAGACTGATGATGAAGGCGCGATTATTCTGCCGCAGGAGCAGCCGGGCAGCTATTCACTGCAAATCCGCAAGGACGGCGAGGCCATTGAGGGCACAGAGAACCGTTTTATGCCCGCTGTCGTCCGTCTGGCGGCTGACACGGTCGTCGAGGTGGACGAGGCCCCGGTGTTTACCGATCTGCCGCGCGACCATCGCGCTTATGACGCGGTCATGGCCCTGTACGAGGCTGGCATTGTCGGTGGCAAGGAAGACGGTATTTTCGGCACCGACGACGTGCTGACCCGTGCCGAGGCGGTTGTGATGCTGTACCGCCTGGCCGGCAGCCCGGTGACCACTGAGCCGGCGGCACAGGCGCTCAACAGAAACGCCTGGTATTATGACGCGGCCAACTGGGCGATTTCGCTCAATATCTTCCAGCGCGAGGGCGCTTTTGAGCCTGACGCAGAGGTGACCGGCGGTGAGCTGGCAAGCTACATTGCTATCTACAGCGAAGAGGCGGTTACGCCGCCCCGCGATTTGATGCACCAGGCCATCACGCGTGGCGACGCTGCCATTATGCTGGCGGAGCTTTTGTAAAATAAAGTGGATGTCCTTTGCAGGGCGACGCCGTCAGGCGCCGCCCTGTGTTGTTTCCCGCGTTTTCGGGAAAAGGAGACGTGAAATTTATGGAAAAGCAAAAATCAGGCAAAAAGCGCACGCGGCTTGTCATCCTGCGCAGTTCAGTGCTGCTGGTACTGGGACTTTGGATGCTCAGCGGGCAGGCGCAGGAGTTTGGCCGCCAGGCACTTGACACACTGTCCGGCGGGGCGGCCGATGACGGCAGCTGGAATTTGATTCTGGTCAATGCCGAAAATCCGGTGCCCGAGGGCTTCACTGTTGAGCTGGAGGATATTGGGGGCGGGCAGCGCGTTGACGCGCGCATTGCAGAAGCGCTTGAGGACATGCTGCAGGCGGCGCGCAGCGAAGGGCTGGACCCGGTTGTCTGCTCATCGTACCGAACGCAGGACTATCAGGCAGGGCTGTATGAGCGCAAGATTGGTCAGTACATGGAAAAGGGCTATGGACGAACCGCGGCCGCTGCGGCTGCCGCCCGGTGGGTCGCCCCACCGGGGACCAGCGAACACCAGCTCGGTCTGGCGGTCGACATTGTGTCGAGCTCGTTTCAGGTGCTCGACAGCCGGCAGGAAAAGACTGCCGAGCAGCAGTGGCTGATGGAACATTGCTGGGAATACGGATTCATTCTGCGTTATCCGTCAGACAAAAGCGATATCACGGGCATTGCTTACGAGCCGTGGCACTACCGCTATGTGGGCAAACAGGCTGCGCGGGAGATCGCCGAACAGGGCGTCTGCCTGGAAGAGTATCTGGGCAAAGCGTAAAGGAGCAGCCATCCCGGGCGCCGGGATGGCTGCTTTTCAGCTTTCCAGATGAATGATGTTGAGGTCGTCAGGGTCGATGTCCATATCGTAAGGGTTGACCGTGGTGTTGAGCAGCTCAGCAACCGCCTGCTTGTCCAGGTAGACATAGCTGAGACCCTTATAAGTGCCGGTCGACTCGACGGGCATGGCGTGAAAATGAACATTTGCGTCAAAATCAATCTCAGCCACAACGTTCTGATAAAACCACAGCATGTCCTTGACTGGCATATTGGTTTTGATGCTTTCGTTGATAATGGGAATCAGTTCGGTCACCTGAGACAGGCTGAAATTATTCAAAACCTTTTTGGCAATGGCGACGAGAAAATCGCGCTGCAGCTGCATGCGGCCAAAGTCATTCTGATTTGTTCCGCGGTAACGCACCATCTGCAAAGCTTTTTTGCCATCCAGGGTTTGCAGACCCTTTCGCAGGTTGATGGTGTACTGCGAGTCGGCGTCAGGATGATACATATCGTAAGGAACCTCGAATTCAACGCCGCCGAACAGGTCTACAATTTTGACAAATGACGCAACATTGACCACACAGTAAAAGTCCGGGTAAATATCGGTGATATCCTGCACTTCGCGGCACAGCTCTTCGATGCCGTCGCGGCCGTAGGCACCGTTGATTTTCATGTTGCGCTCCTCGATGTCGACCATGGTATCGCGGGGGATGGAGATAACATTGACAATATCCGCTTCAGTGTCGACAGAGGCCAACATGATGGTATCGGTATTGTAGTCATCCATTGTACCAACGAGCAGCATGGTGTAAAAGTTCTTTTTGCGGCTGCGCGTTGGTGTGCTAATGTCCGGGGCGTCGGTATCGGGGGGCGAGGTGTTGTCGGCGGTGACATCGTCCTGTGGCTCGGCGGGCGGCGGCTCGACCTGGGCCGGCGGCGTCGACAGATAAATACCCAGCCAGATGCACAGTGATAATGTCAGAATGCCGACGACCGACAGAATGCGCCGACGGCGTCGGCGTCTCGCCGGTGTCAGGCTCTTTTTGCGCGCTGGGGCCGCGCGCTTTTGCTCGTAACGTCCCATAAGCTGCTCTCCATAGATTGTAAAAATTGCGTGTACCGGCAAACAGTATACCATATTCGCTTTACAAACGCTACCCGTTAAGAAAAGTTTAACAAATATGAACGGGCAGGGAATGGGAAAATTATCTGCATCTGCCGGGTTTGCCTTGCGGATGGAAGAAAAATGAGATATAATATAGTATCTGATTGTGTGCCCGTTCATGGGCTGTCTTTTTATAGACGTTTGACTTTGCCAGATAGTTTGATGGAGTTGAGATGCAAATGGACGACAACCGACGCATGGCCGCGCTTTTGTTCCCCCACATCACCAAAACGGCCGAGCAGTACCTGACCGAGATCTACCCGCCGCGCCAGCTGCCCGAAGGGGCGATGGTCACCCGCTTTGCCCCCAGCCCGACGGGTTTTCTGCACATCGGCGGCGTTTTCACTGCCCTGGTGTGTGAGCGCCTGGCGCATCAGAGCGGGGGCGTGTGCTTCCTGCGCATCGAGGATACCGATAAAAAGCGCGAGCAGCAGGACGGCGTATCGGGCATTATCCGCGGGCTGAGTGCCTTTGGCATTGATTTTGACGAGGGCGTCATGCTGAACGGAGAGGAAAAGGGGGCTTATGGCCCCTATGTCCAAAGCCACCGCGCTGAAATCTATCAATGCTTTTGCAAGGAGCTGGTTGAAAAGGGGCTGGCGTATCCCTGCTTCTGCACCGAAGAGGAGCTGGCGGACATTCGCGCGCAGCAGGAAGTGAACAAGGTGCTTCCCGGTTACCACGGCGAGTATGCGCGCTGCCGCAGCCTGACGGTTCAGCAGGTCGAGGAAAAAATCGCAGCCGGTCAGCCCTATGTCGTCCGGCTGCGCTCACCGGGTAAGCCGGGCGGACGCATCAAGCTGCGCGACGCCATCCGCGGTGAGATTGAAATGGATGAAAACATCGTCGACATCGTGCTTTTAAAGCGTGACGGCATCCCGACCTACCATTTTGCCCATGTTGTCGACGATACGCTGATGGGCACGACCCATGTCGTGCGCGGCGACGAATGGGTGTCTTCGGCGCCGATTCATTTGCAGCTTTTTTATGTGCTGGGCCTCAAGCCGCCGCGCTTTGCCCATGTTTCCCCCATTATGAAGGAAGAGGACGGCTCGCGCCGCAAGCTGAGCAAGCGCAAGGACCCCGAGGCCTCGGTGGAATATTTCGTGCGCGAAGGGTACCCGGCGGACGCGGTGGTCGAATACCTGCTGACCCTGCTCAATTCCAACTTTGAGGACTGGCGCAAGCAGAACAAAACCGCAGACTGCCGTGAATTTCCGTTTTCGCTCAAAAAAATGAGCCAGTCGGGTGCTCTTTTTGACCTTTTGAAGCTCGACAGCGTGTCGTCGGCCGTCATTTCCCGCATGACAGCCGAACAGGTGCTGGAGCAGTCGCTGGCGTGGGCCGGGCAGTATGACAAAGAGCTGTACGACGCGCTCGCCGCTGACAAAGACTATGCCCGGGGCATTTTTGCCATTGACCGCGGAGGGGCCAAGCCCCGCAAGGACATCGCCAAATGGAGCGATGTGCGCCAGTATGTTTCGTATTTTTACGACGGGATGGATGAGCGACAAAGCGAGCCGGTGACAAACGTCGCCCCCGCAGACCAGGCGGAGATTCTGCGCGCCTACCTTGCCGTCATGGACACGCGCGACGACAAGGACACCTGGTTTGAAAAAATCCGGACAGTCGCCGGGCAGACGGGCTTTTGCCCCGACGTCAAGCAGTATAAGGCCGACCCGGCCGGGTATAAGGGGCATGTGGGCGACGTCAGCGCCGTTTTGCGTGCGGCGCTCACCGGCCGCAAAAACACCCCTGATCTGCATGCCATCATGGCCCTTTTGGGGCAGGAAAAATGCGTGTCGCGCATCAATCAGGCATTGGAGGCCATTATAAATGGAAAATAATCATACAGAAGCCTTTACCACAGGCAATTTTATTCATGACTTTATCGACCGGGATTTGGAAGAGGGCGTTTACAACCACGTTCACACCCGCTTTCCGCCCGAGCCCAACGGCTATCTGCACATCGGACACTGCAAGGCGCTCATCATCGACTTCGGCACAGCGCTCAAGTACCACGGACTCTGCAACCTGCGCTTTGACGACACCAACCCCGCCAAAGAGGATGTCGAGTTCGTCGACGCCATTCAGGAGGATATCCATTGGCTGGGCTTTGACTGGGGCGACCGGATGTATTTCGGGTCGGATTATTTTGAGCAGACCTATGAGTACGCTGTCGCGCTCATCAAAAAAGGGCTGGCTTATGTCTGCGAGCTGACGCCCGAGCAGTTCCGCGAGTACCGCGGCGACCTGACCCATCCGGCTGTCAGCCCGTGGCGCGACCGGCCGATCAGCGAGAGCCTCGATTTGTTCGAGCGCATGAAAAACGGCGAGTTCCCCGAGGGAAAGTACACTCTGCGCGCCAAGATTGACCTCAGCTCGGGCAACTTCAATATGCGCGACCCCGTGCTGTACCGCATCCGCTATATCGAGCATCACCGCCAGGGGACAAAGTGGTGCATCTTCCCCATGTACGACTTTGCGCATCCCATTCAGGACGCCATCGAGGGCATCACGCACTCGCTGTGCTCGCTGGAGTATGAGGACCACCGGCCTCTTTACAACTGGGTCATTGAAAACTGCCCGGTGCCGTCACACCCGCGTCAGATTGAGTTTGCGCGCTTGGGCATCAATTACACCGTGCTCTCCAAGCGCAAACTGCGCAAACTGGTCGAGGAGGGGTATGTCTCAGGCTGGGATGACCCGCGTATGCCGACGCTGTGCGGTCTGCGCCGCCGCGGCTATACCCCTGCTGCGGTGCGCAACTTTATTGAGCGCACCGGTGTGGCCAAGGTCAACAGCACAGCCGAATACGGATTTTTGGAGCACTGCCTGCGCGAAGACTTGAACGCCACCGCGCAGCGCGTCATGGGCGTTCTGCGCCCGGTCAAGCTGGTGCTGACCAACTATCCCGAGGACAAGACCGAGCTGTTCACGGTGGAAAACAACCCCGAAAACCCGGCCGACGGCAGCCGCGAGGTCAGCTTTTCGCGAGAGCTCTTTATCGAGAGTGACGATTTTATGGAAACGCCTGTTCCCAAATACAACCGCCTGTACCCGGGCAATGAAGTACGGCTCAAGGGTGCGTACATCGTCCGCTGCACGGGCTGCAAAAAGGACGAGAACGGCAATGTTGTCGAGGTCTACGCCGAGTGCGACCTCGAAAGCCGCGGCGGCAACGCGCCCGACGGGCGCAAGGTCCGCGGGACGATTCACTGGGTCAACGCCCGCGACTGCCTGGACGCCGAGGTGCGTCTGTACAGCAACCTGTTTACAGACCCTGACCCCGATGCGTCGGGCAAGGATTTTATCGCCTGCTTAAACCCTGACTCGCTTGAAGTCCTGACGGGCTGCAAGGTGGAAAAGTGCCTTGAAAACGGCAAGCCGGGCGATCGCTGGCAGTTTATGCGTCTGGGATATTTCTGCCTGGACAGCCGCGACTGTGCGCCCGGCCGGCTGGTCTTTAACCGCGCTGTCACTTTGAAGGACAGCTGGGCCAAGCAGGCCAGGGCGTGATGCAGGCCTATCTGGACAACGCCGCGACGACCGCCGTGCTGCCGCAGGCGGCCCAAGCGGCACAGCGCGCCATGACCGAGTGTTACGGAAATCCGTCGTCTCTGCATCCGCTGGGGAGGCAGGCGCGCGAGCTTTTGCAGACAGCGCGCGGACAGGTGGCCCGCGCTGTCGGGTGCACGCCTGACGAGCTGGTTTTCACTTCGTGCGGCACCGAGAGCGCCAATACGGCGCTCCGTGCCGCAGCGCGCAAAAACCGGCACCTGGGCCGGCATATTGTGTCAACCGCTGTTGAGCACGACGCTGTGCTCAACACCCTCAAGGCTCTGGGGCAGGAGGGCTTTTCGGTCACGCTCGTCGAGCCCGAGCGCGACGGGTCTGTCATGCTCGAAAAGGTGTGCGGCGCGCTGCGGCCGGACACGGTTTTGCTCAGCATCATGGCAGTCAATAATGAGACGGGGGCCGTTTTGCCTGCTGCCCAGGCGGCTGCGGCCTTGAAAAAGAAGAACCCCGCAGCGCTGGTTCATGTCGACGGGGTGCAGGCTCTGTGCAAGCAGGACCTGCCGCTCGACAACATCGACATGGCCAGCTTTTCGGCCCACAAGATTGGCGGCATGAAGGGCTGCGGCGCCTTGTACATTCGCAGGGGACTGTCTATCACGCCCCTGCTTTTTGGTGGCGGACAGGAAAACGGCGTGCGCAGCGGCACCGAAGGAATGCCGCAGATTGCGGCATTTGGCGCGGCGTGCGAGGTGCGGATGGCATCGCGCGCCGCTGACACGGCCCATATGCGTGCGCTGCGCGGGCGGCTGATTGAGGGAGCGCGCGCGTTGGGCGCGCACATCAATTCACCGGAGAATACGGCGCCCCACATCGTCAACCTGTCGATGTGCAGGGGGCGCAGTGAGGTTTATATCCGCGTGCTGGGCGAAAGGGGCATCTGCGTTTCGGGCGGCTCAGCCTGTACGCGCGGCCGCGCGTCCCACGTCCTTTTGGCGCAGGGATTGCCCAAAAGCAATATTGACGCCGCGCTGCGCGTCAGCCTGTGCCCCGAGAGCACGGAAGAAATGATTGATCTCTTCCTTGAGGCGCTCGGGCAGGCGGTGCGGCTGTTTTAAAGGAGAATCGTATTATGCGCGAGGTTTTGCTGTTAAAGTGCGGCGAGCTGGTGCTCAAGGGCCTCAACCGGGGCCGGTTCGAGAGCCGGCTGCTGCACATTCTGCGCGCTCGTCTGGCGCCGCTGGGCGATTACCGGCTGTCGATCAGCCAGTCGACTATTTATGTTGAGCCACAGGAAGACGCGCCGGTCGGCGAGGCGCTTGAGGTGTGCCGCAGGGTTTTTGGCATCGTGTCGCTGTGCCGCGCCGCCGCCTGCCCCAAAGAGATGGGGGCCATCTGCGACACGGCGGCCCGGTATTTGAAGGATGAGCTTGAAAATGTGCGCACCTTCAAGGTCGAGGCCCGCCGGGCCGACAAGCGTTTTCCGCTGACGTCGCCGCAGATTGGCGCCGAGGTCGGCGCCCGTCTGCTTGAAGAGCACCCGCATCTGCGCGTGCGCATGGACGGGGCCGAGCGGGTCGTCAAGGTTGAGATCCGCGAGCAGAGCGCCTATATCAGCGGCGAGCGCCTGCCGGGTGCGGGCGGTATGCCGACCGGCACCAACGGGCGCGCCATGTTGCTTTTGTCGGGCGGCATCGACTCGCCGGTGGCCGGGCACATGATGGCCCGCCGCGGACTCGAGCTGGGGGCTGTCCATTTTTACAGCTACCCCTATACGTCAGAAGAAGCGCGCGACAAGGTCATCGAGCTGGCCCGCATCCTGTCCGGCTGGACGGGCAAGCTCACGGTCAGCGTCGTGCCTTTTACCCATATTCAGCAGGAGATTCGGCAAAAGTGCAGCGAGGATTACTTCACCCTTGTCATGCGCCGCTTTATGATGCGTCTGGCCGAGCGGGTCGCGCGGCACCAGGGCTGCAAGGCCCTGATTACCGGCGAAAGCCTGGGACAGGTGGCCAGCCAGACCATAGAATCGCTCAACGCCACGGGCAGCGTCTGCCATATGCCGGTTTTCCGGCCGCTTATCGGCATGGATAAGGAGGAAATTGTCGTCCGCGCCCGGCAGATCGGCACCTTTGAGACGTCGATTCTGCCGTACGAGGACTGCTGTACCGTGTTTACGCCCCGGCATCCGCAGACCAAGCCCAGGCTGGAAAACGTCGAGCAGCAGGAGGAGAGCCTTGACATTGAAGGGCTAGTCGACGAGGCGTTTGCCGGCATTGAGCGCATTACGCTGGGATAATACGGCGGGCCGCAGCCCGCAGAGAAAGAAGTCTTGAGCATGAACTGTGAAATCATTTCGGTCGGCACCGAGCTGCTGCTCGGCGAAATTGTCAACCTGGACGCCCAGACCATTTCGCAGGGGCTGAGCGAGCAGGGGATCAACGTCTATTACCACACGGTTGTCGGCGACAACCCCGAGCGGCTTAGGCAGGCGCTGGCCATTGCCAAAGAGCGCGCTGACATGATTATTACGACCGGCGGGCTGGGCCCGACGGCCGATGACCTGACCAAAGAGACCATTGCGGCCGCCTTTGGTAAAAAGCTCGTCATGGACCCCGTGCAGCAGAAGCGCCTGCATGAGCGCATGGGAGCGCGCATGACGCCCAACAACGAAAAGCAGGCCGTGCTGCCCGAGGGCTGCACAGTGCTGGAAAACGACTGGGGCACTGCGCCGGGCTGCGCCTTTGAAGCCGACGGATGCCGCGTCATCATGCTGCCCGGCCCGCCGCGCGAATGTGCGCCCATGTTCCGCGAGCGCGTTTTGCCGTACCTCGAATCGCTGCATGAGGGAGTCATCCGCTCACGCTATATCAAAATTTTTGGCATGGGCGAGTCTGAGATGGAAAGCCGCCTCAGCTATCTGATGGACCGCCTGCAAAACCCGACAGCCGCGCCCTATGCCAAAGAGGGCGAATGCCTGGTGCGCGTCACGGCCAAAGCGCCGACCGAGGCCGAGGCTTATGCCATGTGCGAGCCAGTGGTGCGGGAAGTGTGCGAGGTGCTGGGCGACGTCGTTTACGGCGTTGACGTCCAGTCGCTCGAGCAGGTTGTCGTCGAAGGATTGCGCAAACGCGGCATGACGGCAGCACTGGCTGAGTCGTGCACAGGCGGGCTGATTGCCCGGCGCATCACCAGCGTGCCCGGCGCGTCCGAAGTCTTTGGATGCGGGCTGGTCACCTATTCCAATGAGATGAAAATGCAGCTGCTCGGCGTCTCGCCTGAGACGCTGGCGGCGCACGGCGCTGTTTCGCCCGAAACGGCGATTGAAATGGCGCGCGGCGCGCGAAAGGTCGGGCGCGCCGACGTCGGCGTCGGGGTAACGGGCATTGCCGGCCCGGGCGGCGGCACGGCGCAGAAGCCGGTCGGGCTGTTTTACGCCGCCATCAGCACGCCGCAGGGCGAGCAGGTTATCGAGAGGCAGCGCCGCAATTCAACGCGCGAGCGCGTTCAGCTGTACGCCAGCTCGTGCGCGCTCGATCTGATCCGGCGTACTGTACTGAAATAAGGGCATACTAAGGGGGATCACCGTGTTTTTGGAAAAGCAGCTGAGCCGTGAAAAGGTTTATGAAGGAAAGATTGTTGACGTATACCGCGACCAGGTCGTACTGCCCGACGGCAGGGAAGCCGTGCGCGAGGTGTGTCAGCACCCCGGGGCCGTGGCCGTTCTGGCGGTCGACAAGGGGGATATGCTCTTTGTGCGGCAGTATCGCTACCCGGTGGGAGCTGAACTCGTCGAAATTCCGGCCGGAAAGCTGGAAAAGGACGAGAACGCAGAGGCGGCCGCGCGCCGCGAGCTGCGCGAAGAGACCGGCTTTCAGTGCGCTGAGCTGGTGCATCTGGGCGTCATCTGTCCCAGCCCTGGCATCTTGTCCGAGGTCATTCATCTGTACTTTGCCCGTAGCCTGACTTTTGTGGGCGAGCAGTTTGATGAGGATGAGTTCATGAGCACTGTGCGCATCCCGCGCGACGCCTACCTTGAAATGCTGCTGCACGGGGAAATCGTCGATGCAAAAACCATCTGCGCTGTCAACATTGCCCGCGCAAGGGGGCTGCTGTAGGCGCCTGTACCTGTAAAGGAGGAGAACCTTTCGTGCCTTCTGTTTTGATTGTCGAGGATGAAAAAACCATTGTCGATATGCTCGCTTTTAATTTAAAGCGTGACGGCTTTGAAACGGCCGCGGCATATGACGGCCCGACGGGCCTTGATATGGCGCTGAGCGGACAGTACGATTTGGTGCTGCTCGACGTTATGCTGCCCGGTATGGACGGCTTTGAGATTCTGCGCCGTCTGCGCGAAAAAAGCGATGTCCCCGTCATTATGGTGACGGCGCGCGAAGAGGAGCGCGACAAGATTCTGGGGCTCGAGACGGGGGCGGATGATTACGTCACAAAACCCTTTTCCGTCAAGGAGCTGTCGGCGCGCGTCAAGGCCAACATGCGCCGTACTGAGGGAACCGTCCGGGCGGACATGGGCGACAAGGTGAGCTTTGGCCCCTTTGTCGTCGACCGCGGCCTGCACACGGTGAACAAAAACGGCACCGAACTCGAGCTGACCCAGCGCGAGTACGACATTTTGACATATTTTCTGTCCCTGCCTGTGCGGGTCGTCAGCCGTGAAGAGCTGATGGAAAAGGTCTGGGGTTTTGATTATTACGGCGACCTGCGCGCTGTAGACGTCGCCATGCGCCGTCTGCGCGAAAAGCTCGAGGACGACCCGGCCGAACCGCAGTTTATTTTGACCAAGCGCGGGCAGGGCTATTATCTCAAGCGCTGAGGACTGTTGATACAGAAAAAGCCGCGCGTGCCCGGTGCGCCGTGCGGCAGGGGGAATGCCCTGCGCTGTGACGGCAAGCCTTGGCTTGCCGCCGGCGCGCGGGGAAAAAGAAGGAGGGTGCCACATCGTGTTCCGCAGCCTGCACATGAAGCTGGTGCTGGTTCTGGTGCTTTTGATCGTGTCGGTCATGGCGGTCGTCGGCACCTTTCTCATCAATTCGGTGGCCGGATACAATATCGAGGGCTTCCGTGAGGAAATGCTGCGTGTCTTTACGCAGGAGTTCATTCTGACCCTTGAAAAAAGCGCGGCCGGCGACGAGCCGGTTCCTGTGCTGCGCGAGGTGCTGGAGGCGTACTCCGGTTCGCTGGGCATTGACCAGTACCGCAGCTTTTATATTTTGGACGGGACGACGGGGGAATACCTGGCTGGATCGGATGACAGCCTGGCCCAAAGCCTGACCCTGACGAGCAACATTCTGACCGCCATGAACGGCGAGGTCGGGCAGGATGTCGAGCGCCTGAGCCCCTATTTTGATGTCGCAGTGCCCATCCGCGGCCCGGAGGGACTGTACATTGTCGGTGTGATGGATGACAAGACCGAGCTCAATGACCTGTCGTGGCAGCTCTTTTCCATTCTCATCCGCTCCATGCTGTTTGGACTGTTGGTTGCCATTCTGCTCAGCTTCCTTTTGTCCAAGACCATCACCACCCCGGTCGAGCGCCTGACCGCACAGGCGTCGGCCATCGCGGCCGGTGATTTCAGCCGCAAGGCCGAAGTTTACGCCAGCGACGAAATCGGCATACTGACCCAGACCTTTAATGAGATGGCGCAGGTGCTTGAAACGACCCTCAATGAAATCGAGGGAGAGCGCAACAAGCTCAATACGCTGTTTCTGCACATGGCCGATGGCGTTGTCGCCTTTGACCGCTCGGGCCATATTCTGCACCAGAACCCGGCCGCGGAAAAAATGCTGGGCAAGCCGCTGGACGCGAGTAAGACCTATGCTGAGGTTTTTCCCAATCTGCACATCGACGACAGCGATATTGTGGAAAACGGCCGCTATATTGAGATTGACTATTCTGCCAACAAACGCATTTTAAAGATATTCTTCGCACCCTTTGGCGGCGACGAGGACGGCGGGCTGATTGCCGTGCTGCACGACATCACCGAGCAGCAGAAAATGGAGTCGTCGCGCCGCGAGTTTGTCGCCAATGTCTCGCACGAGCTGCGCACGCCGCTGACCAATATCCGCGGCTATACGGAAACGTTGATTGACGCGCACGGCGACATTGATGACGAGACCGAAATCAAGTTCCTGACCGTTGTGCACAACGAAGCCGACCGCATGACGCACATTGTCAAGGACCTTTTGACGCTGTCCCAGCTCGACTACGAGCGTATGCAGATGAACGCCAGCGAGGTCTCGCTGCGCGCGCTGGCACTGGGAGCGGTCGAGGCCATGTCCATGGAAGCGTCGCGCCAGCAGGTCACCCTGCAGTGCGACCTGCCGGAGGACCTGCCGACCGTGACAGGAGACCGCGAACGCATTGAGCAGGTCATTGTCAACATCATTTCCAATGCAATTAAATACAACCGCCCGCAGGGCAGCGTGACCCTGACCGGCGGGACGGAGGACGGCAAGGTGTTTCTGCGCGTCAGCGACACCGGCATTGGCGTGCCTGAAGAGGATTTGCCCCGTCTGTTTGAGCGCTTTTACCGCGTCGACAAGGCGCGCTCGCGCGAGCGGGGCGGCACTGGTCTGGGCCTGGCCATTGCCAAAGAGATTATTGAATACCACGGCGGGACTATCCGCTTTGAAAGCGTTTACGGAGAGGGCAGCGTTGTCACCATCACCCTCCCCATGACGGAAGGCGGGGGCAAAAAACATGCGTGAGCGTGTGAAAAGCGCCGTTCTGGCTCTGCTGTTTGTGCTGATGCTTGTGCTTTTGTTCGTTTCGCTGACGCTGGGCGTCGAGAGCGACGAGGGCTTGCTGGCCCGTGTGTTCGGGGTGCCGGCTGCGGCGGATGAAACAGAGCTGCAGCCCCGCATTGCGGCAGAGATACGCGTTTTGGCCATTTGCACGCCGGACGGGGTGCACATGCCGGAGAGCAGCGAGGAAAAGACCGAAATGCTGAGCGCGGTCAGCGCTGTTTACTCAGAAGCCGTGGGTTCGCTCGGTGAGGTCACCGCAATCACCCGTCGGCAATACCTGGCGCTTATTGACACGCCGGCCGTTTATCTGGGCTTTGATACTGAGCTGCCCTTTTCACTACTGCGCACCTGGGTCGGCTATGACGCTGTGGAATATGAAAGCAGACTGCGCAGCCTCGTCGTATCGGTTGCCGACGGTAACGTTGTCATTGCGTGGTATGACACGGCGGCGGAAGAGTACCGGATGGCGCCGACGGCAGCGGCCACGGAACAGCTTGAGCAGCTGTGCACCGACCGGGGCGAGGCCAACGCAGTGTTCGCCTTTCAGGATTCTGCTTTCAGTGCGCTGCGCGAAGATGAGCCGGTGCTTTTAAGCCTGATTACCGGCACCATTTACAGCATGCAGCCGGCCAATTTCGCACAGTCGGGCGAGGTCCCGCGCGAGCTGCTGGCTGGCTTTGACATCAACCCCTACCTGGCCCGCGTTTATGAGGAAAGCGGGGACGTGGTCTACGTCGAGGGCTACAATGTTCTGCGCGCAGGCGCGCAGGGTGAGCTTGTTTACACATCCGGCAGTGAGGACCAGGGAATTTCACTGGGACTGCCGGACAGTCAGCAGGAAAACTGGAGCCTGCTGCTGGAGGGCGCGCGGGTGCTTTTGTCCGAACTGAGCGCCCAGGCGGGCGCAGGCGGTGTGTACAGCCTGCGCGAAATAAGCACGGACGAGAGTGGAGAGACAACCATCCTGTTCGATTTGCTGCTCGACGGCTGGCCCATTCTGACCGAGCGGCCGGCTGCTCATGTCACGGTGCAGAACGGGCGCGTCACCTATCTGCGCATGGAGCCGCACCGTTTTGAGGCGGCGGGCGAGCAGACCATTCTGCCGGCCCGGCAGGCGGCTGCTGCTTTGCAGGGTGAAAGTAACCTTTGCCTGAGCGTGCGCTATGTGCAAAACGAAGAGGGGCTTTTGGTTCCTACGCTGTGCAGTTCGGAGGGGCAAAATGGAGTGGAATAAAGTCAAGTCCATGCTCATCGCCCTGCTTCTGGTTGTCAATATTCTGCTGGGGCTCAACATTCAGGCGCAGCTTTCGGCGCAGCGCGCCGACGAAGAGGAGAGCCTTCACCTGGCGCTGTCGCTGCTGGCAGATGCAGGGGCGCAGTTTGACGAGCAGCTGTTTTGGAACATGCCCCGCTCGTCTGCCGTTCTGCTCGGCGAGCGCAGCACTGAACGCGAGGCACAGCTGGCCGGAACTTTGCTGGGCGAGGCGTCCCTGAACGAGGCGGGCGGCGGCGTCAGCATTTACACTTCCTCTGCGGGCAGCGTTACCTTTCGCAGCGGCGGTCTGTTTGAGGCAGAGCTGAACGACGGCACAGGCCCCGAAGAGCTGCTCGGCTTGATTGTGGAGACAGCGGCCATCAAAGGCATGGATTATGAGATGAGCGCCGAGGGAGAGAGCGTCAGCGCACAGCTGCTGCTGGACGGCTGGACGGTGGCGGGCGCAGCGCTGACCTGCCGCAGCACTGAAACGGGTGCTTTGGCATCGGGGCGCTGGTATTTTGGCAGCGAGCCTGTGAGCGAGGGCGCCGGAGTCAGCCGCGCTGAAATGGTTGTGGCCCTTGTGCGCATCGCGCAGGAAAGACCGCTTGACATTACAGGGCTGCAGCTGGTCTACACACAGGAACAGCTGCGCTCCGGCGTGCGGCTGTCGCCGGCCTGGCGTATTGATTTGGGTGATGAACAAATATTTTTAAATGGAAATACAGCCCAGGAGGTTTCTGTCGAATAGCCTCGGGTCAAAGATGCACGAAAAAAACGGAAATGCAGTACGGTTTTTCTGAGCTGCGGTATGGTTATTTTCTCTTTATCTTTTGACAATAATATGGTATGATAAAGAGAGCTCAATAACACAGCACACGGTTGCTTTAAAAGAGGTGCGATGTTATGGAAACATTCGTGATTCACGGCGGGAAACCGCTTTTTGGAGAAATCGCAGTGAGCGGCGCAAAAAACGCCGCTCTGGCTATCATTCCGGCTGCTATACTGGTTGACGGCGTATGCCGCATAGAAAATATCCCCTGTGTCAATGATGTGCTCATTCAGCTTGACATTCTTCGTCAGCTGGGCGCACAGGTCCGCAGCATGAGCCCCACGGTGGTCGAGATTGACTGCCGCGGCATGAAAAACAAAAAAGCGCCTGATGAAATGACACGCCGCATCCGCGCATCCTATTACCTTTTGGGCGCGCTGCTCGGCCGCTATCACTATGCCGAGGTGGCGCTGCCCGGTGGCTGCAATTTCGGCGGTGTGCGTCCCATTGACCAGCATATCAAGGGCTTTGAGGCGCTGGGTGCCGTGGTGCGTCAGGAAAAGGGCTATGTCACCGCCAACGCGGAAAGCGGGCTTTTGGGAGGCAATGTGTACCTTGACGTTGTCTCGGTGGGCGCGACCATGAACATTATGCTCGCCGCCGTGCTGGCCGAGGGGCAGACCATTATTGAAAACGCCGCCAAAGAACCTCATATTGTTGATTTGGCCAACTTCTTAAACTCCATGGGCGCTGACATCATGGGCGCAGGCACAGACGTCATCAAGATTCGCGGTGTCGAGGGCCTGTCCGGCGGCGTCTATTCCATCATCCCTGACCAGATTGAAGCGGGCACCTATCTGGCCGCTGTGGCCGCGGCTGGTGGAAGCCTGCTCATCAAAAACGTCATCCCCAAGCACCTTGACTGCATTACCGCCAAGCTGAGTGAGATGGGCGTCGAGATTGAAGAGCATGACGAAGCGGTGCGCGTCACGCGGCGCGGTCCGCTGACCCGCGTTAACGTCAAGACGCTGCCGTACCCCGGATTTCCCACGGACATGCAGCCGCAGATGACGGTCGCGCTGTCGCTGGCTGCGGGCACGAGCATTGTCACCGAGGGTGTGTGGGACAACCGCTACCGCTATGTGGACGAGCTGCGCCGCATGGGTGCGCATATCCAGGTTGACGGCCGTGTTGCCGTTGTCGAGGGCGTTGAGCGCCTGACGGGCGCGACCGTGCGTGCCTGCGACCTGCGCGCCGGCGCGGCTATGGTCATTGCCGGCCTGGCCGCTGAAGGTGAGACCGTCATTGAAGAAATTCAGCACATCGAACGCGGTTATGAGGCGCTGGTTGACAAGCTGCGCCGTGTGGGCGCCGACATTGTTCGGTCGAGCAAGCCCGATGACGTCCGCGTGCTTCCCAAGGCAAAATAAATAAGCGGCAAGCTGCCGCGGGCTTTGCCTGCCGGCGGCTTTTTGCCGTCTGGAAAGTGAAAAGGGGCGCTTATGCCCAAAAGGAGCCTGACACATGCATTATTTCTGCACGCTGGCCAGCGGCTCGTCGGGAAACGCTGCGCTGTATGTCAGCGGAGATGCCTGTATTCTGGTCGACGCGGGCACCAACTGCAAGACCATTCGCACTGCGCTGGCGGCCCTTGACCTGAAGCCGGCAGATTTGACTGATATTCTCATCACGCACACACATTCCGACCATGTGTCGGCTCTGCCTGTACTGCTGGGGCACACGGGCGCCCGGCTGTGGTGTTCGGCCGGTGCGCACGGGGAACTGTGCGCTGTCGCCGGCGATGAGCGTCCGCAGCCGCTTGAAGTCGGGTGTGAATATGAAATCAGCGGTGTATGCGTGCGGGCCTTTGCCACGCTGCATGACAGTCCGGGCAGCGTTGGGTACATATTGGGCGAGGGACAGAGCGCCGTCGGTCACTGCACTGACCTCGGCTGTGTGACAGATGAAGTGATGGACGCCCTGTCGGGCGTGCCCACACTGGTCATCGAGTCCAATCATGACGTTGATTTGCTGCGCTCGGGGCCATATCCGTATTTTCTCAAAAAACGCATTTTGTCTGACACCGGACACCTGTCCAACCACAGCTGTGCCTGCGCGCTTGAGACGCTGGTGCAAAAGGGAGCGCGGCGTGTTGTGCTCGCCCATTTAAGCGAAAAGAACAACACGCCCCGCCATGCTGACGCAGAGTCGAGGCTGGCGCTTTACCGCCTTGGCGCGCAGGATGACGTCAGCCTGACTGTCGCCCCCAAACGCGGGCTGTGCGGCCCGCTCATGCTGTGATTGCGGTCCGTCTGATTTGCGTGGGCAAGCTGAAAGAACGCTTTTATCAGGATGCCTGCGCCGAGTATGTCAAACGGCTGGGCGCTTATTGCCGTCTCGATATCTGCGAGCTGCCTGAGGAAGCGGGGCGTCCTGACGGCCTGCGGCGTGAGGGTGTGCGCGTACTGGAAAGCATTCCGGCTGGTGCATACGTCATTGCGCTGTGCATCGAAGGCGAAACCATGTCGAGCGAACAGCTGGCCGGCCGCCTGTCTGCACTGCAGACGCGCGGCGTGTCGCGCATCGCGCTGGTCATTGGCTCGAGCGAAGGCCTGGACCCTGCGGTCAAGCAGCGGGCTGATTTGCGGCTCTCCATGTCGCCCATGACCTTTCCGCACCATCTGGCTCGGGTCATGGTGCTCGAGCAGCTCTATCGCGCGCTGTCCATTGCGGCGGGCGCCAAATATCACAAATAAGCGATTATCATAATCAATGGAAAAAAGGAGAGAAAACCATATGGGATTTGACTTTGAAACGACCCTTGACAGGCGAAACACCAACTCAGCCAAGTGGGACGGGCTTGAGAAAAAATTTGGCATTGCCGATGCAAGCGACGTCGTCTCGATGTGGATTGCGGACATGGATTTCGCCTGTGCGCCGGAAATTGTGCAGGCGGTGCAGCAGACTGTGGCACATCCGGCTTACGGCTACCGCAGTACCCCGCCCGAGGTCCAGCAGGCCATCTGTCTGTGGCAGAAAAAGCGCTTTGGCCTGACGGTCGCCCCTGAAAATCTGGTTTTGGGCAGCGGCGTCATTCCGCTGTATGCAGCGGGCCTGCAGGCCATGACCCGAAAGGGCGACGGTGTCATCATCCAGTCGCCGGTCTATTATCCGTTCGCCAACGCCATCGAGTCGAGCAACCGCGTTGTGGTTGAAAATCCGCTGATTGAAGAGGAGCGCGACGGCAAGCTGACATATTCCATTGACTTTGACAACCTGCGCACCGTGGCAGCGCGCGAGGATGTCACGGCCATGATTTTCTGCAATCCGCACAACCCGGTCGGCCGTATCTGGACTCCGGAGGAACAGCGCATGGTAGCTGAAATCTGCTGCCAGAACGGTGTTTTCCTGATTGCCGATGAGATTCATGCGGACCTGGCTTTAGGCAAGCACAAAATGGTGCCCTTTATGAAGGCTTGTCCTGAGCACAGCGGGCATGCCATGTCCGTCACATCGCCCAGCAAGACCTTCAATGTGGCTGGCCTGCACGCCGCTTATGCCAATATCCCGTGTACTGAGACGCGTGAAAAAATCCAGGCCAGACTGAACCGCAACCGCTCGGGCGGCTTTGGCTACCTGGGTGCTGCGGCGCTCATTGCCGCCTATAACCACTGCGATTATTATGTTGACGGCCTGCTCAAGCAGCTGGAGAAAAACGCCAATCTGGTCTATGACTTCCTGCGCGAGCGCCTGCCGCAGGTGCGCGTTTCCGATTTGCAGGGAACCTATCTGATGTGGCTCGACGTAACCCATGTCGGCGTGCCCAAGGAAAAAGTCGAGCGCTTTTTGCTTGACAAGGCGGGTGTCATCTTTGACCCCGGCGCCTGGTTCTCGCCCCGGTACGAGGGCTACGGCCGCATGAACATCGCCACCAACAGCGCCACGGTGCTGCGTGCCATGGAAAAAATCGAAAAGGCCGTCAAAAGCCTGTAAAACCGCGTTTAAAAAGGGAATCCCGAGGGGATTCCCTTTTTTACTGCACCGCGTGCAGAAATGCTTCGTTAAAATCGGTCAGCTCGTCATAAAAAATGCCATGGCCGCTGTTTGGCAGCATGACGAGCTGCGAATGTGCGATGCCCTCGTTTTGCAGGCGGGCCAGTTCGGCGGGAACAATGGAATCCTGCGCGCCGTGAATGATGGTGGTCGGCACATGGACGCATCCCAAATCGCTGCGGCCGTCTTCGTCGCGCAGAGAAATGGCGGCCTGAATGGTGCCAACGCCGGACGCAGACAGGGCAATGCCCTCGAACCAGTCAAGAGCCGCCTCGCTGTGCTCGCAGGCAAAGAGCTGGCGGCTAAAGCTGCGGGCCAGCATCGGCCGGTCGGTTGCCGCCTGGTCGATGAGGTCGTTGACGTATGTACAGGGATGGCCATATGGGTAGTCCGGGCGCTCGGTCCAGAGCGGTGCTGCCGCAGCCAGCAGGACCAGCCGGCTGACGCCGTGCCCCTCAAACAGGCGCATATAGCGCAGTGCAATGGCGCCGCCCATGGAAAATCCGACCAGGACAAAACGCTGCAGTCCAAGCGCTTTCACAGCGCTGTGCACGTCCTGCGCCATCTGATCGTAACAGTAGCCAAAGGCCGGCGCGTCAGAACAGCCGAAGCCGCGCAGGTCAAGCGATGCAACGCGAAAGCCGTTTTCCAGCAAGAGCTGAGTCTGGTATTCGAAGATTTCATGTGAAAGAGGCCAGCCATGGATGAAAAATACCGCCCTGTCGGACTGCGGATTCTGGTCGTAGACCGCCAGCCTGACATGGTCAGTAGACGTGATGAGCTTCAATCAAATCCCCTCCTGCCGCCAGCCTATGCGGCAGGAAGCGGGCATGTGCAGGCAAAACGCCGGGATATTCGGGCGGTCAGTGCACCTGCTGCACCGACTTTCCGGTTTTGGATTCAATAAAGCTGCGAAACTCGTCAGCCGTGCCGCCGATCAGGGTTCGCTTGTCATAGGCCTGACCGTGGCTCTGGTCAAAAACAAAGACGAAATAATCCGGCGTTTCGGCCAGCTGCGTGATGCTCTGGTAATGCCATTCGGTCTTGCCGACCCCGGTTTCAGAGCAAAAGCCATCCTCGCGGAATGTGCTGATGGTCCGGCCGGTCCCGGCGAGGATGCGTCTGCGCGCGACAGCGCCATTGATGCGGTCCTCGAAGAGCAGGACAATGAAAATGGCCAGCGCGGCCAGCCAGTTGACCAGCATCCGGGGCGAAAAGGTCCACACTTCACCGCCTGAGGGCAGTGACAGCACCAGGACCAGAGCAATGACAATCCATCCGAAAACATGTGAGCGTCGGCTGCGTTTTTGGCGGATGGTCTTGCGCAGCGCCCGGGCCATGGCCGTCATGGCCTGCTGATCATAAACCGTTTCAAAGGTAAACTGCATCTGATCGCCTCCCGCCATGATTGTACCATATCGCCCGGCAGGGCACAAGGAGGGCCTGCAAGCTCGCACGCGCACTTTTTTGTTGTGCCTGCGGCTGAAAGATGATATAATACCAGTATCTGTATCGTGGGAGGGAATGCGATGGTCGTGCTGGGAATCGACCCGGGATATGCCATCGTCGGCTACGGCGCCATTGAACAGGTCCGCAGCCAGTCGCGCGTGCTGGGCTATGGAGCTATTACAACCAAGGCCGGCGTGCCGCTCCCCGACCGCCTGAGCGAGATTTATCACGATATGCTCGAGCTTCTGGACAGGGTTAAGCCTGACGCCGCGGCCATTGAGGAACTTTTTTTCAACACCAACGTCACAACAGGGATTGCAGTTGCACAGGCGCGCGGGGTGATTGTGTTGGCTTGCGCGCAAAGCGGCGTGCCGGTTTTTCAATATACCCCTCTGCAGGTTAAAATGGCGGTGGTAGGCTATGGCCGCGCCGAAAAAAAGCAGGTCATGGAAATGACGCGCATCATGCTGGGCCTTGAAAAAATCCCGCGCCCCGACGACGCGGCGGACGCGCTGGCAGTGGCGCTGTGCCATGCCCATACGGCGCAGTCGCTGGTCAGCGGCGGCCGGCGGTAGCGGCGGGCTTCGGCGGAAAGTTTTCCAGGGAGAGACAG
This sequence comes from Candidatus Ventrousia excrementavium, assembly GCA_018714845.1. Taxonomy (GTDB): domain Bacteria; phylum Bacillota; class Clostridia; order Oscillospirales; family Butyricicoccaceae; genus Ventrousia; species Ventrousia excrementavium. The sequence goes on along the minus strand of DVMR01000028.1, from coordinate 5,478 downwards.
CCATGTTTTATTTTATCCGCGGCACTGTGGCGCACACGGCGCCGGGCCTGGTCGTCATTGACGCACACGGCGTGGGCTATGCGCTCAATACGTCCTATCTGTCGGCGTCGTCTGTCAAGACGGGCGATACGGCGACCTTTTATACCTATCTGTACGTCCGTGAGGACATTTTTGACCTGTACGGCTTTGCCACGCAGGAGGAGCTGACCTGCTTTAAGCAGCTCATCGCCATTTCCGGTGTGGGGCCCAAGGCGGCGGCCGCCATTTTGGGAGTCGTCACCCCGCAGAAGCTGGCACTGGCCGTTGTGACCGGCGATGAAAAGGCGCTGTGCCAGGCGCCGGGTATCGGCAAAAAGCTGGCCCAGCGCATCATTCTCGAGCTCAAGGACAAAATGGCCAAAAATCAGCTCGAGTCGGCGTCAGAGACCGAGGGACTGCCTGCCGACCTGCCGTCGGGCGGAGCGCTGGACGACGCGCTGGCGGCGCTGACGGTGCTCGGCTATTCGCGCGCGCAGGCGCTGGCCGCCCTCAAGGGGGCGGATGCGGCGGCCATGTCGGTCGACGAACTCATCCGCACGGCGCTCAAAAAACTCTACTGAGCATGAGCGGGCTCTGTGCAGCCCGTGGGGAGACACATAAATGGCCATTGAATTTGAAAAGGATTTTGAAGAGCGCATTGTCACAAGCACGCTGACGAGCGAGGATGAGGGCGAGGTCTCGCTGCGTCCCCGCAGGCTCGAAGAATATATCGGCCAAAGCAAGGCCAAGCAAAACCTGTCGGTCTTTATCGAGGCGGCGCGTATGCGCGGCGAATCGCTGGACCATGTTTTGCTGTACGGTCCGCCGGGGCTGGGCAAAACGACGCTGGCCGGCATTATTGCGGCCGAGATGGGGGTCAGCATCCGCATCACGTCGGGGCCGGCCATTGAAAAATCAGGCGACCTGGCGGCTCTTTTGACCAATCTGGCCCCGGGCGACGTGCTTTTTATCGACGAAATTCACCGCCTCAACCGCAGCGTTGAAGAGGTGCTGTACCCGGCGATGGAAGATTACGCGCTGGATATCATCATCGGCAAGGGGCCGTCGGCCCGTTCCATCCGGCTCGACCTGCCGCGCTTTACGCTCATCGGGGCGACGACGCGTGCAGGACAGCTGTCGTCGCCGCTGCGCGACCGCTTTGGCGTACAGCTGCGGCTTGAGATGTATTCCGCCGAGGAGCTTTTGCAGATTACCCAGCGCTCAGCCGGGATTCTGGGCATTCCCATCGAGCCCGAGGGCGCCATGGAGATTGCCATGCGCAGCCGCGGTACGCCGCGCGTGTGCAACCGCATTTTAAAGCGCGTCCGCGATTTTGCGCAGGTGCGCTCGCAGGGGGTCATTACACGCGAGGCAGCTGACATGGCGCTGAGCGCGCTCGAGATTGACAGCCTGGGGCTGGACGCGACTGACCGGCGGATGCTTGAGAGCATTATTTTAAACTTCGGAGGCGGACCGGTCGGACTGGAGACGCTGGCCGCCACCATCGGTGAAGAGAGTGTCACGCTCGAGGACGTGTACGAGCCGTATCTGATGCAGATTGGCTTTTTAAACCGCACGCCGCGCGGCCGCTGTGCCACCAAGCGGGCATACGACCACTTGAAGATACCCTTTTTGGGGCAGACAGAACTGATGTAAAGTGAGGATGCAGTGATGGGAAAGTATTTTGGAACCGACGGTGCACGGGGCGTCGCCAATGTTGAGCTGACAGCCGAGCTGGCATACCGTATCGGCGTGGCCGCCGCATGGGTACTGACCCGTGAGCTGCAGCACAGACCCTGCTTTTTTATCGGACGGGATACCCGCATTTCGGGAAATATGCTTGAAGCGGCGCTTGAGGCTGGCATCTGTGCGGCCGGCGTCGACGTCGTGTCGCTCGGCGTTTTGCCGACGCCGGCCGTCGCTTACCTGACCTCGGTGCACCAGACAGACGCCGGCTTTGTCATTTCGGCGTCGCACAATCCTTTTGAGCACAACGGCATCAAAATTTTCGGAAGCCGGGGCTATAAGCTGAGTGACGAGCAGGAAGAGCAGATTGAGCACTACATTGACAATCCGCCGGCTGAGGCCATGGCCACAGGGGCCGAATTGGGCCGCATTACGCACCTCGAGCTGTCAGCTGAGGTGGAATATACCAACCACATCATCAAAAGCGCGCCGGGCCGCATCGAAGGAATGCGCATCATTCTGGACTGCGCCAACGGCGCGGCCAGCCAGACGGCCGAACGCATTTTCAGCGCGCTGGGAGCAGATGTCACGCTTATTCATCACTCGCCCAACGGTGTCAATATCAACGAAGGCTGCGGCTCGACCCACATGGATGACCTGTGCGCACGGGTCGTCGCGGGCGGATACGATTTGGGCGCCGCCTTTGACGGCGACGCTGACCGCTGTCTGCTGGTCGACGAAAGGGGCCGCGTCATCGACGGGGACTGCGTTCTGGCGTTGCTGGCGGACAAAATGCACTGCGCAGGCAGCCTGCGCGGCGGCGTTTCGGCAACCGTCATGTCCAATCTGGGGCTGCGCTCCTTCTGCCGTGAGCGCGGCATCGAGGTCGGCTGTACCAAAGTGGGCGACCGCTATGTGCTGGAGGAAATGCTGGAAAAGGGCTGGAACCTGGGCGGCGAGCAGTCGGGGCATGTCATTTTGTCCGACCACGCCACAACGGGCGACGGCCAGCTGACGGCGGCGCATTTTCTGTGCATGGTGGCAGAGTCCGGCAAAAAAGCGTCAGAGCTGCGCGACCTGGTGCCCAGCTTTCCACAGGTCACGGTCAATGTGCCGGCCCCCAACAGCGTCAAGAAGCAGGTTGCTGACCTGCCCGCAGTCCGCGAGGTGGCGGCACAGATTGAAAAGGCCTTTGGCGCTGACGGCCGCATTCTCATCCGCCCGTCGGGAACCGAGGCGCTGGTGCGCGTCATGGTCGAAGGCCGCGATGAAGAGCAGGTCCGCACATGGGTGCAGAGGGCGGCTGACGTCATCAGACAGGCTGTAGCAGAATTATAATCTTACAGGGAATATGTTCTAGATCACGAAAAGGAGAGCTTTATCATGTGTGGAATCGTAGGATACACCGGTCACCGGCAGGCGCTGCCTGTGCTGACCAAAGGGCTGTATACACTGGAATACCGCGGCTATGACTCGGCCGGCGTCGCTGTTGAAACACCGGAGGGCCTGCGCGTTGTCAAGACAAAGGGACGCATGAAAACATTGGATGAAAAGATTGAGGCCGCCGGCGGGCTGCAGGGTACCTGCGGCATCGGTCATACCCGCTGGGCCACGCACGGCGCGCCGTCTGACGTCAACGCACACCCGCATCTCAGCCAGGACGGCCGCTTTGCCGTGGTGCACAACGGCATTGTCGAAAATTATCTCGAACTGCGGCAGGAGCTGCAAAAGGACGGCTTTGTCTTTAAAAGCGAGACCGACACCGAGACCATTGCGCACCTGTTTCAAAAGCTTTACTGCGGCGACATGGTCAAAACCCTGTCGGCCGTTGTCCGGCGTTTGCACGGCGGGTATGCGCTGAGTGTCATTTCGGCCGACAACCCGGGTGAAATGGTCTGCGTGCGGCAGGACAACCCGCTTATCGTCGGCTTTGGCGAGGGCGAGAACATGATTGCCTCTGACATCCCGGCCATTCTGCCCATTACGCGGCGCTATGCCATTCCGAATGACCAGGAGATCGTCCACGTCACGCCGCAGGGCATTCATTTCTATGACCTTGACGGTCGTGAAATTGCACATGAGCCGCTGACCGCTGACTGGGACGTCGCGGCGGCGGAAAAAGGCGGATACGACCACTTTATGCTCAAAGAGATTTTCGAGCAGCCGCGCGCTGTGCGCGACACCGTGTCATCCCGAATCAAAGACGGTCTTCCCGCCCTTGACGAGTACGGCCTGACCGACGAACTCTTCCAGAGCGTGCAGAACATTCACGTTGTCGCCTGCGGCTCGGCCCTGCACGCCGGGCTGGTCGGCAAGGCAGTCATTGAAAAGCTGGCGCGCGTGCCCGTGCTGACGCAGGTGGCCAGCGAGTTCCGCTACAGCGACCCCATTATCGGGCCGGGCGATTTGTGTATCATTATCAGCCAGTCGGGCGAAACGGCCGACACACTGGCTGCGCTGCGCGAGGCCAAAAAGCGCGGCGCGCGCACCGTCGCCATCTGCAACGTCGTTTCGTCGTCGGCCGCGCGCGAAGCGGACAGCGTACTGTATACATGGGCAGGGCCCGAGATCGCCGTCGCCACAACCAAGGCTTACTCGGCGCAGCTGGCGGCGCTGTATCTCATCGCCGTGCGTGCTGCGCTGGCCCGCGGCACCATGGACGAGGCGTCTGCGCGCGCATTTTGCAGCGAGATTCTCGCGCTGCCCGGCAAGATTGAGAGCCTGCTCGGCACGCGCGACGAGATGGACCGCCTGGCAAAGCTGTACTGTGACCGCAATGACACCTTTTTCATCGGGCGCGGCGTCGACTATGCCGCAGCGCAGGAAGCGTCGCTCAAGCTCAAGGAGATCAGCTATGTGCACTCCGAGGCCTATGCGGGCGGCGAGCTCAAGCACGGAACCATTTCGCTTATCGAGCAGGGCACGCTGGTCGTGTCGCTGGCGACCGACCCTGCGCTTTATGAAAAGATTGTCTCCAACATCCAGTCGGTCAAGGCACGCGGCGCATCCGTTGTGCTGGTAACCAACGGCGACTATCAGTCGGGCGGCGACGTGTGCGACCATGTTGTGCACCTGCCTGACTGCCCGGCTGAGCTCGCGGCTTCGCTGTCCATTGTACCGCTGCAGCTGCTCGCCTATTACATCGGCGTGCACCGCGGCTGCGACATCGACAAGCCGCGCAACCTGGCCAAATCGGTGACCGTGGAATAAGTACAGAAATATCGTCAGGGCGGCGGCATTTCGCCGCCCTGCGCTTTTTGGGGGGAGCAGTATGGGAAAAATGTATCACATCGGGCTGGATTCCAGCCACGGCGCGAAATATGCGATTCTTCCGGGCGACCCAGGACGCGTCGAGGCCATTGCCGCAAGGCTTGAGTCACCGCATTTTCTGGCGCAGAACCGCGAGTACACCAGCTGGCTGGGCACACTGTGCGGCCGGCCGGTGCTCGTCATGTCGACCGGTATGGGCGGTCCGTCGACGGCCATCGCCGTTGAAGAGCTGGTGCAGACTGGTGTGCATACCTTCATCCGCGTCGGCACCTGCGGCGGCATGGCGCAGCGAGTTATGGGCGGCGATCTGGTGGTGGCGCAGGCAGCTGTACGCATGGAGGGGACGACGCGTGAATACGTTGATTTGGAATACCCCGCCTGCGCCGACTGGACGGTCACCAATGCACTGGCACGTGCTGCGCAGGATATCCACGACGCCGCAGTCCATGTCGGCGTAGTGCAGAGCAAGGATTCCTTTTATGGCCAGCACGACCCGGCAAGGAT
>DVMR01000027.1 GCA_018714845.1 Candidatus Ventrousia excrementavium | reverse complement strand
CCCGCTGCTCGACCTGGGCATTACACGGGTACTGGCCTGTACTTATCAGGCCATTTCCGGCGCAGGCAAAACCTTTGAGACCTGGCCCGACATGGTCGACAATGTCAACCCCTATATCGGCGGGGAAGAAGAAAAGAGCGAAAAAGAACCCCTCAAGATTTGGGGACACATTGAAAACGGCGTCATTGTGCCGGCATCGGCACCGGATTTCACGGCACAGTGTCTGCGCGTTCCGGTCAGCGACGGGCATATGGCCGCCGTGTTCGCCAGCTTTGAGAAAAAGGCGTCTATTGACGAGATCAAAGCCCGGCTGCGCAGCTTTTCGGGCGAGCCGCAAAAGCTGGCTCTGCCGTCGGCCCCCAGGCAGTTTTTGCATGTGTTTGACGAGCCTGACCGCCCGCAGACCCGGCTCGACCGTGAGCTTGAGGGCGGCATGGCCGTTTCAGTCGGCCGCCTGCGCCCGGACACACAGTACGATATTAAGTTCGTCTGCCTGTCCCACAATACACTGCGCGGTGCAGCCGGTGGCGCGGTGCTTCTGGCTGAGCTTTTGTGTGCCAAAGGATACATGGACTGAGGGCGGCAAAAAGCGCTGGAAAATCGCTCCGCATTGTGTTATACTGAAAACGGAAAATCCGGCACTGCGCCAAAATAAGGAGGATGTACAATGCAGAAGAAAATCGATACCAGCAAGGCGCCCGGCGCGCTCGGCCCCTATTCGCAGGCTGTTGAGATTGACAATCTGGTCTATACTTCCGGCCAGCTGGGCATTTGCCCCAAGAGCGGCGAGCTGAAAGAAGGCGTCAAAGAACAGACTCGGCAGGCGCTTGAAAATGTCAAGGCTATTCTGGAAGAAGCCGGCCTGGGCATGAACAACATCATCAAGACCCTGGTCTTTATCCAGGATATGAATGATTTCGGCGCTGTCAACGAGGTCTATGCCGAGTACATCAACGGCGATGTGCTGCCGGCCCGTTCGTGCGTCGAGGTTGCCAAACTGCCCAAGGGCGGTCTGGTCGAAATCGAAGTCATTGCCCTGAAGAAATAAAATCGTTTGGGTGTGAAATTGCACTGCCGTCTGGCAGTGCAATTTCAATAAAGAGGAATTTTTGTGGACAGAACCATTCTGCATTGCGACCTCAACGGCTTTTATGCGTCGGTCGAGTGTATCGGCCGGCCAGAGCTGCGCGCCGTTCCCATGGCGGTCGGCGGGGATCCTGAAAGCCGCCACGGCATTATTCTGGCCAAAAACGAGCTGGCCAAGCGCCAGGGCGTGGTCACGGCCGAGACCATCTGGCAGGCGCGGCGCAAGTGCCCCGAGCTTGTCGTGGTGCCGCCTCATCACGACCGTTACGCGGAATACTCGGAAAAGGTCAACGCCGTCTACCAGCGGTATACCGACCTGGTTGAACCCTTTGGCATTGATGAAAGCTGGCTGGACATTACAGGCAGCATGCACCTGTTCGGCGGTGACGCCCGGCGCATTGCCGATGAAATTCGTGCCGTGGTACGGCGTGAGCTTGAGCTGACGCTGTCGGTCGGCGTTTCTTTTACCAAGACCTTTGCCAAGCTGGGCAGTGACTATAAAAAGCCCGACGCCACAACGGTCATCGGGCGCGAAGATGTCGAACGGATTTTGTATCCGCTGCCGGTCGGGGCGCTTTTGTATGTCGGCCGTTCGGCGCAGAACACGCTGGCGCGCATGGGAATTCGCACGATTGGTCAGCTTGCTCGATGCGACCGCGCAGTGCTGTCACGCGCGCTGGGAAAGGCGGGCGAGCAGCTGTGGGACAGCGCCAACGGCGCAAACGACAGCCCGGTCCGCTCGGCATACGCAGAGCGTGAGGTCAAGTCGGTTGGAAACGGCATGACCTTTCACCATAATCTGACCGGCGAACAGGAGCTGCGCCCGGCGCTGAGCAACCTGTGTGATTCAGTCGGCGCGCGGCTGCGGCGTCACGGCGTCAAGTGCCAGACCGTGCAGCTACAGATACGCGATCCGGATTTTAAGACCATTTCGCGGCAAAAAACGCTGAAGACGCCGACCTTTCTGTCGCGCGAGCTTATGCAGGTATCGTGGGAAATTTTGTGTGAGAGCTGGAGCCTGACGAGTCCGGTGCGCATGATGACAGTGACGGGAGCCAACCTGCTGCCGGCCGGCGAGGTCCAGCCGCAGCTGTCGCTGTTTGAAGAGGAAGATGATGCGCGCCGGCAAAAGCGCGAAAAGCTCGAGCTTGCCATGGATGATATCCGCAAAAAGCATGGCCGCCGGTCTATCGGGCCGGGCTCGATTCTTGAACCTGTTGAAACTGTCGGCTTGCCTGACGAAAAACTGCCGGAATAATCCGCCAGCTTTGGCAAAAGCTATTGCCGAGGTGAATGGCATGAATGATTTCAAAGACCCCGCGATGCAGCGGTATTTCAATGGCTTGCCGGCCTATGTGCAGGAATCCATCAAGCAGAGCGGTGTTCAGCTTTACACGCTGGCGCAGCTGGAAAAGATGGCGCAAAACCTGACCGACAAGCATTAAAAGAACCCGGCGGCCTGAGGCTGCCGGGCTCTTTTTTTATTTTGTGTACTGGTTGAACACGTCAACAGCGGCCGAAATATTTTCGGCAATGCCGAAAAAGATGTAGTCTTCGTTTTGCACGAGCTGATAATTCTGCACCAGCTCATACTGAGCGGGCAGATATTGCCGCCACTGCTCTTCGAGGTCGGACTGACGCGACAGAATGGCCTCTTTGACGGCATCCATCTGGCCGCTTTGCACTTTGGCAATGAAAAATTCGCTGGCCTGCACACTCATCAGGCTGCCGTAGCAGCCGTACTCAACCAGATCATCGGTTGACAGGGGGTATAAAACTGTCATGGTCTCATCATCCAGTTTGCTCAGCGAGGGAAGGGTATCGCTCAGCGCTGTCTGAATGTCAGTCCAGATGTCGTCAATGGTGAAATCAGCTGCATCATCCGGGGTTTCCGTTGATTCTCCCGAAGAAGGCGGCGTTTCCGGCGTCGTGGGGGCAGAGGGCTCAGAAGGTGTTTCCGGAGTGGAAGGAGCGGGATTTGAGGGCTTGTCGGCGTCTGATCCGCCTTCAGGCTGGCTGTCCGGCTGCTGTCCGGCTGCGGGCTCATTGGAATCCGTCTGGTCGTTCTGATTACCTTCGGCAGGTAAATCGGTTGTGGGCTGGTCCTCTGCCGGCGTGATGGTCTCGTCGTCCGGTGTCTGATTGTTTTCCGGCTCGGAAACAGAGGGGGTGTCGTCTTCAGGAAGCTGCTCTTCGTCCGTCGGCGAGCAGGCGGCCAGCGTAAGCGCCAGACCGGCGGCCAGAAGCAGGGAAGTGTACTTTTTCAGCATGGTTTTTCTCCTTTGCAGTGGTTTTGCTCTTTGGACGCACAAAAATAAAAAAGGTTTCATGATTTTTAAAAATCGAAGTGGAAAGTTTTTCTCTGTACCGGGAAAGCGTTGCGGCACAAGGGATTGCGCCGTTTTCCAGATGTTAGGGGTTGCCCTGAACGCCGTTTTTTGTTAGCATAGCAAACAGATTACAAAATGGTAACAAAAAGGAGCGTTTCCCAACATGAAGTATAAGCGATGGACGCGGCTGGCCGCCGCAGTGATAATGATTCTGGTCCTGAGCGCCGCACCATTGGCCGCGGCGTCGTCCAATACGCAGGTCACGGTTTTGCTCAACGGACAAAAGCTGCTGACCGATTCACCGGCCGTCTTAAAAAACGGCACGACCTATGTGCCGCTGCGTGCCTTTGCCGAAGCCTTTTCACAGGCCGAGGTCACATGGAACGACAGCACGCGCACCGCGACGGTACGCGCACCTGGGCTGAATATCGAGGTTCGAGCGGGCCGCAAATACATGGTGGCCAATGACCGGTATTTTTATATGAGTAAATCCATTTTGATTCAGGGCGGGCGTGTGCTGGTCCCGGTCCGGGCGCTGAGCGCTGCATATGGCGTCAATGTCGAGTGGATTGCGTCGACACGCACAGTCTCGCTGACCGGCAGCGGAAGTCCGGCTCTGAACGGCGCCCAGTATTATGACGCAGACTCGGTTTTGTGGCTGGCACGAATCATTCACGCAGAAAGTCAGGGAGAGCCGCTTGACGGCAAGATTGCCGTTGGCAACGTCATTCTCAACCGCGTGCGCAGCAGAGACTTTCCCAATACAATTTACAGCGTCATTTTTGACAAAAACAACGGCGTGCAGTTTACGCCTGCAGCCAATGGGTCTGTTTACAACACACCCGGCGCTGAAAGCGTCATCGCGGCTAAGCTGTGCCTGGACGGAGCCGAGGTTGTTCCTCGAAACTGTTTGTATTTTCTCAATGCAGCCGCGGCCTCGAACTTCTGGGTTCCGCAGAATCGTCCGTATCTGACGACCATCGGCAATCATCAGTTCTACGGATAACCCGATAAAAAGCATACTGTATGTTGGCAGAGCGGCGGCTACCGCTCTGCCTTTTTTCAGCCCAGTGGAAAAATCGCGGCAGAGGCTCCTCAGCCCTTTAAGAGTGTGATATAATCATACCGCAAAGAGGGTGTGCAGCCTTCTTGTACTCTGCGGTTTCCGCAGGAACGAACCTATACCGATCATACAGAGTGAGATACTGGGTGCAGGTGGCTGAACTGAACAACTTGCGTCCTGACAAGAGGAAAAATGAGGAAAGGAAATGTATATGGAGCTGCTGGAACAATGTCAGATTTGGAACGAAAACAATGAGTATCAAAAAATTATTGATGCCATCGAAGCCCTTTCTGCAGCTGAACGCACGCCGGAGTTGGACAGTGAGTTGGCCCGTGCCTATAACAATCTAGCACAGCCGGGGGACAAAGAGTTGTTTGAAAAGGCCATTGAAATTTTGTCGCCCCACGCGGAATATTTTCAGGGCGACCATTGCTGGAACTTCCGCATGGCCTACGCCTATTACTATCTGGATCAGGAAGGCCCGGCACTGCGCTATTTTGAACAGGCATTGCAGGCTCGACCTGGTGATGAGGACACGTGCGAGTTGATTGATGACTGTCGCAGACGGCTTGCTCTGCCCCGGTTCGAGGAAAACTTTCGTGAGCGGACGGAAAAAGCGTGGAACGCTTTCCTGCAAATCGAGGCTGAACTTCGGAGTATTATGGACGAGGACCGGGAGCACAGACGAGGCGAAGAGCTGATTGGCAAATGTGATGAGGCTTTGCATCTGGCCTTTGGAAACATATGCTTTGAAATGGGCTTTAACGGGCAAAAGCATGAGCTGATTCTTTCACCGGAAGGGGATAGGGTCAAGCTGTTTGAACTGGTCTATTTTCAGCGTCATGTCCCGGCCGCTGTTTTGGAAAACTGGAATGTTTTGGTTGGGCGCCAGCCCAGCCGCGGATTTGGTCTGCGCTCTGACGACTGGGAAATCTCAGGGGAAGACGTGCGGGTCTGGACAGAGAAGCTGGGCGATAACAGCGCTGGGCTGACCCTGTACTGTGAGAAGCTGCTTCCCCTGCTGCAAAAGGAAGAAAACCGGGCATGGTGGATGCTTGCCACGCTCACTGACCAGATTCTGGGTGAAATTCCGCATATGCGAATCGTCGATGACTTTGATGTGCTTGAGAGCCCCAGAGAAGAGCCGTCAATCCTGCTTTCACAGCTGCCGGAAAAGCTGGCAGAGCTGGGTTTTGATCTTTCTACAGATCCGCAGGCCTATCTGGACTCCTATATCAGTTACCAGATGCAGCCTGATGAGGACCCGGAAGCCGATTGGCGCATGGACGTGATAGCAGGCTCGACCTGCTGTCCGCCCTTGCTTAACGAATACTTCAGCGGCGAGAGCAGGGCAATGGATGAACTTCACCGGGACGGCACTGCGGCGGGCTTTCTCTGCTACCCGCTTGACAGCTTTGCCGGAGAGGACCGCAGCCAGAAAATTTTTGATTTCCGTGACGCACTTGAAAGTGCCCTCATGGAAAAGGCGGGTGAGAACGCCTGTGCACTGCTGGGCGGAGCCACGGGTATCTACTGCGGCTATGTAGACTTCATTGCTTGGGATTTGCCAATGGTGCTGAATGCGGCGCAGGAGTTCCTAAAAAGCGCGGAGCTGGGCTGGGCGGGATTCCATGTGTTCCGCAGGGACGTGGGAACGGTGACTCTGGTAAGCAGAGAGAGCGGAGATCAAGCGGACTGAATGTCGCCGTCGTACTTGATTGACTTGCGCTTTGACAAATGAGCAGGAGGATAGTATATGAGTAACGAGGTATTCAGACAGAACCTAAATGAAGAAAGCCCCCGGCCTGGGGGCCCCTTTCTGATTCAGCTGCTGTTTCGTGAACCGGCCGCCATGCCGGACAGAGAAACCATGACGACGGTGATGAAGCGGCATATCGGTCCGGTGGAATGCTTTGGAAATAATGAGAAAATGGCTGGTTTTGCAGCTTTGCAGCACTTGGCGGAATTCAAGGACGGAAAAGCGCCGGTACAGCTTCTCATCACGCAGTGCAGCAGCTTTCAGGGAGAGGGCTTTGACCCGTTTTTAAAAAGTCAGATGTGGGACTGCGTGGAACAGCGGGATCAGATTTTAAAAGATTGTCAGTATCAGGTCGTGGCGACAGACATGCTGGCCGGAGCGCTGCCGGCTTTGGAACGGGCTGACCTGGATATGGACTTTTTGGATGCGCTGGCAGAGCTGTATCCCGGCTGCGGGGCGTTCTATTTTCAAAACTGCGGCAAGCTGATTCCGGCCGAAGCGGTGCGCAGTCATCACATCGCCGGTCCGGACCGCTTTATCCGCTTCGGAATCAATGTGCGGTTCTTCAATATTGAGGGCACGGAAGACATGCTGGTGGACACGGTGGGCATGAGTACCCTGTTTCTGCCGGACCTTCAGTATCATTTTCACGGGATGGATCCCAACTGGGTGGTCAATCACGCATATAACCTGGCGTCGTATGTGCTTTTGAACGACTGTCCCATTCAGTCGGGAGAGACGGTGGACGGCGTTGTAAACGGTGAGATGAGCCGCTTTGCGCAGTGGAAATGCCAGTACGAAAACGCACTGATCCAACCGCCCAGAGCGGTATTGGATGTCTGTATGGGAGAATACGCGGCGGGAAAACGTGACGCGCAGTAAAAGCTTTTTCTACCTGAAAAACGTCTTTATAATCGAATCAAGCTATGCTGTTATAAAGACGAGGTGGTTTTATGAAACGCGTATGCGCCCTGCTGATCTGTCTGTCTTTGGCAATGCCATCAGCTTTTGCAGCGGGGGAAGGTACATGGCCTGACTGGGCACAAGAGGCAATGTCCTGGGGGCAGAGCCTCTCAATCAGCCAGGAGTTTCTAAACGCGCCGGAAGAGGCTGTCACCCGCGGCGCGGCGGCCCAGCTGCTTTATGAAGCGGCTGGCAGACCTGCGGCTGACGGCGAATGTCCTTTTTCGGATGTATCCGGGGACACTGCCGACGCCATCACCTGGGCGGCGGAGCAGGGGCTTGTCACCGGTGTGGGCAATGGCCGATATGAGCCGTCACGGCCGGTCGCCCGGCAGGAATTCGCCGCGATTTTATGGCGGCAGGCCGAGAAGCCCGTTTCTGTGACCTGGGGGCTGGACCAGTTTCAGGATGCCGGCACTGTGGCAGTCTGGGCCAGGGATCCGGTCATGTGGTGTCTGCAGGCCGGTGTCATGACCGGACGGGGCGCAGATCAGCTGGCGCCGGATGGCCAAATTACGGTGTCAGAGGCGCTGACCATGATGAAGCGGGCATCCGCTTTGCCTGACATCTCAGAATTGCAGGATGATTTGAACGCACTCACCGGTGCCCACCGCCCCATTGGCTCGCAGGGAGAAGAAAATGCTGTTCAATACCTGCGGCAGCGTTTCGAGGCAATGGGATATACAGTCACTGTTCAGCCATATACCGACGGGCAGGGGCGAACGGGAAATAACGTGATCGCAGTAAAGGAAGCCGGCTCACCGGATGCAGATATTCTGGTGCTGTCTGCGCATCACGACAGTGTGCCCACTGCCTACGGAGCCAACGACAATGCTTCCGGTGTAGCAGCGCTGCTCTATGCAGCTGAAGCGCTCAAGGACAGCGATTCGGATACAGAACTCCGCTTCATCAGCTTTACTGATGAAGAGAATGGAAAAAACGGTTCCCGGGCCTATACAGCTTCCCTGACGGACGGGGAAAAGACGCGCATGATCGGGGATATCCAGCTTGACATGCTGGGGGGACTGGGCGCTGACGGCACGCTGGTCTGCACCATGGACGGTGAAGCCAACTGGGTCAGTGACCTGCTGCAGAAAAAGGACCCTGCTCTGGAGCGCAGGGCGGAGACCGCCAGTGACCATGCATCTTTGCAGCTGGCCGGTGTGCCGTCTGTTCTGCTGATGCAGAATGAAAGAGGCTACCTTTATCATTCGGCGGCGGATACGGTCGATCAGCTGGACCTGTATGCGATTGCAGACGCGGCAGAGACCGCGGTGGCGGCAGCACAGGAGATCTGTTCCTCTGATACCGATTCCTACCGTGAACTGGCCCGGGAGCAGGGCGATGGGTATACCTATCGCCAGACCCGGCAGAACGTCATTTACTTCAGCAGCTCGCTGGCAGACACCGAGGCATATATCGGTGCATCAGGAGAGCTCACAGACACAAATGAAGTCTCGTGGAATGGCTGGACCGACGTATATGAGATCTATCGCTATTCCATGCGCTGGTTTGACGCAGAGACTCCGATGAACACCTACTACCAGTATCGCAACGGATTTTTGGAGCATATCGAGATCCGCCCGCAGGAGACGGATTACAGTGCGGAAGAAGTGCGGGCGCTTATTGAGAATATGTACGGCAGCCCTGACACTGAAGAAGACGGTCAGGTCAGTTGGGCTGACCCGATTTACAGCAAGTACATCACCCTTTCTTCCGATGACAGCGGCTGCGTGGTCACGGTAGGCAACTATTCTGTAGGTATTACCAATGTGTTGGCATCCTATCCGGTCAGCGGCGGTCAGGCCAGCATCACTGACCCGGAAGACGCGGCTGTGTGGGAGTATCTGTGCTCTATTCTGCCCCTGGATGCACGGCAGAAAATCACAGAGTTCAACCTCTTTACGGATGGAACCAGCAACGTACTGGCCTATACCTCGCCCATTCAGGAAGACGGAGTCACAGACAACACCCGGTTTTCTATCAGCATCGATTATTACGATGTATACGATGAAAACGGCGAGAAGCGGGACTGGAGCAAGCTGGCTTACACCATTCTCCACGAGTACGGTCATGTTCTGCTCGAGGACGAGACGCAGATTGACCTGACAGTAGGCAGCGGTACCCATGACCCGGCGGGCTTTATAGAGGGTTCATTCCGCAAGGCGTTTTACGATGCTTTCTGGAAGGATTTGGGGGATACCGGAGTGGGGGATTATGATCAGAATCCCACGCGCTATGTCAGCCGCTACGGGGCCAACTACTTCCATGAAGATATTGCGGACACCTTCTCTGTGTTTGTTCTGGCAGGAGAGCCGCAGGGGAGCACTGTGGCCGAGGATAAGCTGCGCTTTTTCTGGAACGACCCGGACATGATGGCGCTGCGGGAGTCCATTCGGCTCAATTTGGGCCTGGAGTGGCCGGAGAACGATGACCAGCCCTCACCCGAAGAGCCGGATGTCCGAATCATTACGAGCACAGACGAGCTTCAGTCAGAACTGACCCGGGCTATCGCGGCAGCAGAACAGCCGCCGGCATACAACGTATCAGCGTTAGACAATCAAACCGATCTTCCCATCGCAGTGAAAAACCTGTACTATGGCGTTTTGTCCGCACATCCGGAATACAAGTACGCTTATGATCTGACAGCTGAGGTGGGAGAAGACGGGCTGCTGTACTGCACCATTTCGTATATGCCGTATCGAACGGGGGAGTATCCTGCCGGATTCCAGGGGACGGAAGTTGTTTCTCTGGCTGAACTTCTTGAGGCCGCACAGCAGGGGATTACTCAGGAGAGCATTCCCATTCGAATCACCAATCCGTCCCTTTTGGTGGACGATATGAACAGGTCCCTTCAGCAGGTGGGCGGGGGATATCTTCTCTGCCAGCTCAGCCGGGACGGCACAGAGATCACGGTCACGCCGCAGGGCGGCCTGACTCGTGAAGACGCTCTGGCGCGGCTCACAGACGCAGAGAGCCTGGCGCAGCAGGTCTATGCCGAGACCGTCACCGAAGGTATGGGCCAGATGGAGCAGGCCGAGGCACTGTATACCTACCTGACCGAGCATGTACGCTATGATTTTCGCTATTACTCACAGCCCGGTGAAATGCCGTATGATTCCACCACGACCTATGGGGCACTTCACGAACATCTGGCCATCTGCGGCGGCTATGCGCAGGCCTTTCAGCTGCTGCTGCAGCAGGCCGACATTCCCAGTGTTACCGTCAGCGGGAAGATGGGGGGAGAGAATCACATGTGGGTTCTGGCACAGATCGACGGACAGTGGCTCTATTTTGACCCAACCAGCGACCGCGGCCGGGCGGAATATGGTTTTAACTGCTTCGGCGTGGATGCGGATTCGCTGACGCGCTACGAATGGGATCAGGACTGGGCACAGCGAATGGCAGAGTCTCTGTTTCCTGAAAAGTAATCACAGATGACAAACCCCCGCTTTTGATGAAGTCAAAAGCGGGGGTTTCTTTTTACTAAACTGTCAGGCAAGGAAAGACGTTTCGCAGCCCATAGATGGACGGCAGGAGCGGGATGTGGTATGATAACAGGCAGACAAGCCAGTGAAAGGATGTACAGTATGCCGGAGCACACAGCAGACGCGCCCAAAGCAATACAGATCAAAGGGGCACGGGTCCACAATTTGAAAAATATCGACGTCACCGTGCCGCTGAATAAAATCGTCGGGATTGCCGGAGTGTCGGGTTCTGGCAAATCGTCCCTAGCGCTGGGCGTTTTGTATGCCGAGGGTTCGCGCCGCTATCTTGAAGCACTGTCGACGTATACCCGCAGGCGTATGACGCAGGCGGCAAAAGCGGATGTGGACGAGGTGCTTTATGTCCCGGCGGCGCTGGCGCTGCATCAGCGCCCCAGTGTTCCCGGCATCCGCAGCACCTTCGGCACAGGCACCGAGCTTTTGAACAGCCTGAGGCTGATGTTTTCACGGCTGGCCAGCCATCGCTGCCCGAATGGTCACTACCTGCCGCCCACGTTGGCTGTGGCTGCGGAGCAGGAGCTCGTCTGTCCGGAATGCGGCGCGCATTTTTACGCACCTGGCGCGGAAGAACTGGCCTTCAACAGTCAGGGGGCATGCCGCACCTGCAGCGGGACAGGCATCGTGCGCACAGTTGACAGCGCATCGCTGGTGCCCGATGAATCCCTGACCATCGACGAAGGGGCAGTCGCGCCATGGAATTCGCTGATGTGGTCGCTGATGACCGATGTCTGCCGCGCAATGGGAGTGCGCACAGACGTCCCCTTTCGCGAGCTGACCGACCGGGAAAAGGATATCGTCTACAACGGCCCTGCGGAAAAAAGGCATATCCTGTACAAGGCCAAAAACTCCAATCAGGCGGCAGAACTTGACTTTACCTACTATAACGCAGTCTACACCGTTGAAAATGCATTGGCAAAGGTCAAGGATGAAAAAGGCATGAAGCGGGTGGAAAAATTCCTGAAAGAAGACGTCTGCCCTGACTGCGGCGGCACGAGACTGTCAGAGGCTGCACGGGCGCCACGTTTACGTGGAATCGGCCTTGATCAGGCTTGCCGGATGACGCTGGATGCGCTGGTCACATGGGTGGACGGCGTGCCGGGCAGCCTGCCTGTGGAAATGCGTCCCATGGCGCAGAGCATCTGCGAGTCCTTTCAGACAGTGGCCAGGCGTCTGATGGAGCTGGGGCTGGGCTACCTGACGCTTGACCGCTCGGCCTTCACCCTTTCGACCGGCGAACGTCAGCGGATGCAGCTGGCCCGCGCCGTCCGCAACCGCACAACGGGGGTGCTGTATGTGCTCGACGAGCCGTCGATTGGGCTGCACCCTTCCAACATTGTGGGGCTGACAAGGGTCATGCGCGACCTGGTCGCGGACGGCAATTCAGTCCTGCTGGTGGACCATGACACACAGATTCTGTCTGAGGCCGACTGGCTGATTGAAATGGGGCCGCAGGCCGGTGCACAGGGTGGCGAGGTCATTGCGCAGGGAACGGTGGATGCAATTCAGGCCGACTCTGCGTCTATGATCGGCCCTTTTCTCGCCGCCGGAAATCATCCGCAGGGCCGCCCGCGCTGCGCTGCGGACGATATATTCGCGGCCGGGAGCATTCATTTGTCGGCCAAAGCCATCCACACGGTCAAGCCGCTCGAGGCCGATATTCCCAAAAGCCGCCTGACTGTCGTGACAGGGGTTTCGGGCTCCGGCAAAACGACGTTGGTGCTTGAGAGCCTGGTCCCGGGGCTGGAAGCAGCCATTGCCAAAGCCAGGCTGCCCGAGCACGTCGCCGCCGTCGAGACGGGCGGTATTGAGCGAGTCAGGCTGATTGACGCAACGCCCGTGGGCATCAATGTCCGCTCTACCGTGGCGACCTATGCCAACGTGCATGACGAGCTGCGCAAGATTTATGCGAAGACAGAGAGCGCCAGGGCTCTGGGCTTTAAAGCGGGTGATTTTTCATACAACACGGGCAGACTGCGCTGCCCGGTGTGCGACGGTACCGGCGTCATCAGCCTGGACGTACAGTTTTTGCCTGATGTTGAAATCCCCTGTCCGGAATGCCGCGGGTCCCGGTATGCAAAGGACGCGGAAAAGGTGCGGTGCTTAAACCGTTCCGGACAGGCGTATTCACTGCCTGACCTGATGGCGATGGACATCAGCACAGCGCTTGATGCCTGCGCGGAATGGAAGGTCGTCAGGCAGCGGCTGCAGGTGCTGAAGGACCTCGGTCTGGGGTATCTGACCCTGGGCGAAGCCACGCCCAGCCTGTCCGGCGGGGAAGCACAGCGGCTCAAGCTGGCCAGCGAGATGGGCAGGGAGCAGTCAGACACGCTTTTTGTCTTTGACGAGCCGACCATTGGTCTGCATCCGCTCGATGTGCAGAGCCTGCTGGGGGTATTCCAGACCCTGATCGACCACGGCGGCACGGTAGTCGTGATTGAGCACGACCTGGATGTAATTCGCAGCGCCGACTATATCATCGACATGGGGCCGGGCGGCGGAGAAGCTGGCGGCAGAATCGTGGCATCCGGCACGCCGGAAGAAATCGCCGCAAATCCAAACAGCATCACCGGGAGATATCTGTAGCCCTCTGTCAGCTCCGGCAACCCTGGGTGTCAGGGCAGGGGATGTGCTAGTCGCCTGCGGGCGGTTTGCATGAGCAGCTATGTGTCGTCACGCAGAGACCAGCCGCAGTCGTTATGGTAAATCATCTGCTTCGTCATGCCGCCGTCAATGCAGATGTTTTCTCCTGTGATAAACCCGGCCTTGTCTGAGCAGAGAAAGAGCACCATATGTGCGATGTCCATGGGGTTGCCGACCCGGCCTGCCGGATGCTGTGTAGCGTCCGGCCCGGCATAGAGTGCAAAGGAAGTGTCAATCCACCCGGGGGAGATGGAGTTGACTCGCACCCGGCCGGAAAGAGAGACCGCCAGCGCATGGGTCAGCGCGGCAATGCCGCCTTTGGCTGCAGTATAGCTTTCGGTCTGCGGCTGGCTCATCCGGTCCCGCGAAGAGGAGATGTTGACAATGGATGCCCCCGGCGCAAAATACGGCAGAAACAGCTTTGTCAGATAAAACGGCGCCGTTACGCCGACCCGCAGCGCGGCGTTGAATTCATCGTATGAACAGTCGTTCAGCCCTTTCATCAGCGGCGGCGCATTGTTGATGAGAAAATCGATTTTTCCATAATCGGAAATGACCTTGTGCGCAAAGCGGCGCAGCGTTTGCTCATCTGACAAATCACCGGTGAGATAATCGTTTGGCTGCCTGTCAATGATACAGACAGCGGCCCCGTTTTTTGCAAACTCATCCGCAATGGCCTGGCCAATGCCCTGTGCACCACCGGTTATGACGGCAACTTTGTCCTTAAACACACAAACACCCCTTGTCTGGTCATATGGAATCAAAGCCGGACGGCGAAAGCGTCGCCCGGTTTTGCTGCGCCTGAAAACAGGCAAAAACGTCCGCGCCGGCCGGAGCCAAACGCGGACGAAAACAAAAACACAGTTTCAGTATAACGGAAATCAGGGCGAAAGTCAAACCATCCGGCCGAAGAAATGCAGTGAGACTTTCTGGAGGAGGCTGCGTATCGCATGAATTGCCTTTCCCGGTCCAAGCCGCCTGACTATTCACGCCGTTCATAATACAGCTTGACGGCAATTTCTATGAGCAAAAACACTCCTAAAAGAAAGCCGGGAATGACGAAAATTGCAAACCATACCATACTGGCGGTCAGCTGAAAGCCTGTCAGGCCGCACAGCATCAGTATAAACAGTATGCCATAGGCAATATCCAGCGTTCTGGCCTTGCTCCTCATTTCGACAAGACGGTTTCGTTCATCAAGCTCTTCGATGCAATCTGCATGTGCGGCGCTCTTTGAAAACGCGCGGACAAACGAAGTGACGCCCAACGCAAGCAGAAAAAGAGACAGAAGGATGTCCCGAACCTGCACGGCGGGGTTGGATTCAGGTGAGCGGAAGGCGGCAAGCAGGCTCCAGGACGCCAGAACGGTCCAGAGAGCACCCAGAAGCATCCCTTTTTTATGGTAGATTTTCATATTGTTGGTCCTCGATTTCTTTGTTTTCCTTCAGACAGCACAGCTCTTCGACAGTAACACCAAAGACCTGTGCAATGCGATAAGCCAGCATGAGCGAAGGATTGTACTGCTCCTTTTCAATGGAAATAATGGTCCGCCCGGAAACATGGACCAGGTCGGCCAGCTGCTGCTGAGTCATTTTTGCGGCAGTGCGCAATTCCCTGATAATCGTTTTCAGACACATTTCCCCTTTCGGAGATGAAGCAAACTTCATGTGAAGTTTGCTTCATAATATCATGAAAGGAAACAGCTGTCAATGGGTGAAATCAGGCATGCATTGATAAATGGAAATGCGTGTAAAACTTCAAATCTCCACGAAAAATTCATAATTGTGTGCTATACTCGCGCAAGGTGATTGTTATGAAGAATATTCTCATTGTTGAGGACGAACCGGATATTCAGGAACTGCTGTGCGCCTACCTGCGAAATGCCGGGTATCAGACAGCTGTTGCCGGAGACGGCGTTTCAGCGTGGAGCCTGTTTCAGAAACAGGCTTTTGACCTCATTCTGCTCGACGTCATGCTGCCCAAAATCGATGGCTTTGGCGTCTGTGAGCTGATTCGCAGGCAGTCGCAGGTCCCCATCATGATGCTCACAGCACTGGATGGGGAAGAGCAGCAGCTGCGGGGCTTTGGCCTGAATGTCGACGACTATGTGACAAAGCCTTTTTCCATGCCTGTGCTGTTGGAGAAAATACGGGTCATTCTCCGCCGCAGCACAGGTGCGGGGGAAGAAAACCGTCTGTACTACCGCGACCTTTGCATGGACTTGGACAACCGGGACGTCACGCTGGATGGCAGGCAGCTTGAGCTGACTGCACGGGAATTTGAGCTGCTGCATACATTTTTAGCCGCGCCCGGGCGGGTTTTTACCCGGGAAGTTCTGTTGGCCAAGCTGTGGGGGTATGAGTTTTACGGAGATGAGCGTGTGGTTGACAGCCATATCAAAAACCTTCGCCGCAAGCTTGGCCGCGATTACATAGAAACGGTGAGGGGAGTGGGCTACCGTGCTGCGAAGGAAGCTGACTGAAAGCCTGACGGCGCGCATCTTTTTGCTCACGTTTCTTATTTTGCTGAGTGCCGGCGCCGTTACCTTTGGCATTGTTGCGTGGGCGACGCCCATCACATACACATCGGTCGTCAATGATGACTTGCAGAAGCAGGTGGATGCTCTGGCAATAGAGCTTTCAGAAACGGACATGCAGGACTGCGGACCGATACTGGACGCCTTTATCCGCTCAGCAGGGGCTGACCTTGTTCTGGTAGGCCCGGACGGTATGAGCGTTAATGTGGGGTCCAGCCTGGCGGTCCGGACCTTTTATGAAGGTGACGATGTCCTTGTCACAACGACAGGCGATGTGAGTGATCCGGCCGGCACGACTGCTATACAGCGGGCAGATACAACCGGGGACGCTGCCGCGGCGCAGATCATCGCTTCTGACCAGGATGCTCTTTTTACAAATGTGACCTTTGCTGACCAGGACGACATATATTCGCTGTATGTGGCGCCGCGTATGGAAGCGGAAAATCTGGCTGTGCGTGCGCTGGTCAAAATGGCCCCGCTGCTGGTGCTGATGCTGCTGGCCTTTTCGGCGCTGTGCGCTTTGGTGTATTCGCGCTACATTACCCGGCCCATTGTCCGTCTCAGCGGCATTGCGGGAAAAATGGCAGAGCTTGACTTTGGGTGGAGCAGCGGGGAGCAGCGTCGGGATGAGATCGGTGTGCTGAGCCGCAGCCTCGATCAAATGGCGAGGCGGTTGTCTGCGGCAATGACTGAACTGGAAGCGGCCAATCAGTCACTGCGCGGCGAGGTAGAGCGTGAACGGGAGTTGGATCGCCAGCGAATGGCCTTTTTTTCGGCAGCTTCGCATGAGTTGAAGACGCCAGTCACCATACTGAAAGGGCAGCTGACCGGAATGCTGGAGGGGGTAGATGTATATCGCGATCGGGACAAATATCTGCTCCGCTCGCTGAGCATCACGGGGCGGATGGAAAGTCTGATTCAGGAAATGCTGACCATTTCACGCATGGAGGCCGGAACAGATGTCAGGTTCGGGCCTGTAGATTTGTCTGAGCTGACCAGGAAGCAGCTTTCTTTGGACGGCGGACTGCTTGAGCAGCGGGGACAGCGGCTGACCATGCATTTGACACCAGGTCTGACCGTAACCGGCGAAGCGTCATTATTGGAAAAAGTCATTGGAAACCTGCTGTCAAACGCTTCTCTTTATTCTCCTGAGGGCGCCGAGATTCGTGTGTGGTGCGGTATGGACCAGGGGTGCCCTGCGCTGACTGTCGAGAATACGGGCACCCACATTCGAGAGGATGCGCTCCCGCATCTGTTTGAAGCCTTTTACCGGGAGGAAGCTTCCCGAAACCGCGAGACCGGCGGAAGCGGGCTGGGGCTTTACCTTGTGCGAATCATTTTGGAGCGCTACGGCGCATCCTGCTTCCTCGAAAATACAAAGGACGGTGTGCGGGCAGTTGTTCGTTTTCTACAAAAATGTTGATGGAACAATGTCATGCAGTAAGGAATGGAGAAGCAATATTCTATACGCTTTACATCTCGACTGGCACACAATCTGCTAATAGGACGATTGCCTGTATATGCGCCAATCTATTAACCCCATATCAACAAAAAGGTATTCCGGCTTTTCAATCAGGGTGTACAGTCTACATTTGGCGCTGAAAGGAGTACCAAAATCAAAGTCTACCCGCCCTAAATATGTACCAATTTTAAAATCAAAATTTTCATAGCTTTCTTCGTAAATTGTATTGCTGTAGAGAATCTTATTCCCATAGGCTACCGCAACAACGCGGTTGCGATAGAAAAGCAGCGAGGCTCCAATAACAAAAAGTGCCACAAGAGCAGAGATGATAATCTTTTTTTCACATCAACCACCATATCAGACTTGGATTTAACATTCGCGCTTGTCTATAAGAATTATAGCACAAAATATGAGCAACTACAGCTTGCTGGCTTTCTTTGCCATGATGGGGAGTGTGTTATGCGGTAAGAAGTGAAAAAAGCCTTGTTCTATGCGCTTTACAGGAGTAGAGAGCTGAGTAATGGTCTATACTTGTGCTCCCGAAAACGGAGTTCTGTCATTGCCCTCTGCACAGCAGCTATTTTCTTTAAGAGCAGCCATCTTTAAGAGCATTGCTTTAAGAAATAAATAGAGGAACGGCCATAAGCCGTTCCTCATAAAAATTTCTTACATCACCGTTACAATCAGTGGTTCTTTTATTTTAATGTACAAACTGAAAAAAACAGATAAAAAATGGTTGACGACAACAGATAAGTATGGTACAATACTTAACTGCATCAGTATGCCACGCCAACAAGACTATTATATCAATTACACTTTAACAAACATCGGCTGGAATGGCAAGCATCTGTGCGATGAATAAGACAACGCATCCGAGCGTATCTTGACAGGACAGAACAATGAAATGGAGTGAGGCAAAGGATGAAAGACATTCGCTGCGGTAAGAAAATCCGAAAAAGCTTCTCGAGAATTGATGAAATTTTAGAGATGCCCAACCTCATTGAGGTGCAGAAAAAATCTTACCAGTGGTTTCTGGACGAAGGGCTTCGCAGCGTGTTCCGCGATGTCGGCGCTATTACTGACTACACCGGCAACCTTGAACTGACTTTTCTTGACTATACCATTGACGATAACCCCAAGTACTCGGTGACTGAGTGCAAAGAGCGGGACGCCACCTATGCCGCACCGTTGAAGGTTCGGATGCGTCTGCGCAATAAAGAGACGGAAGAGATCAAAGAGCAGGAAATCTTTATGGGAGATTTTCAGCTTATGACCGAAAGCGGCACTTTTATCATCAACGGCGCCGAGCGTGTCATTGTTTCGCAGATTGTTCGTTCGCCTGGCATGTACTACGGTGTGGACACTGACCGGCCGGAAAAGAACACCTTTACGGCGACTGTCATTCCGTATCGCGGCGCGTGGCTCGAGTACGAGGCTGATATCAACGATATTTTGTATGTTCGCATCGACAAAAACCGCAAGCTGCCCATTACATCGCTGATTCGTGCAGTCGGCGTTGCTACAGACGCACAGATTAAAGAGCTGTTCGGCGAGGACGAGCGCATCGTCGCGACGATGGACAAGGATACGGCGGCCAAGACCATGGATGAAGCGCTCATCGAGATTTACAAGCGTCTGCGTCCCGGCGAGCCGCCTACGGTCGACAGCGCTCAGAGTATGTTCAACGGCCTGTTTTTTGACCCCAAGCGTTATGATCTTTCGGCGGTTGGACGCTATAAGTTCAACAAGAAAATGGCCATTTCCAAGCGTCTGAGCGGCAAAACGCTTGCGCGCCCGATCGCGGACCCGCTGACCGGCGAGCTGCTGGCTGCGCCCGGCGAGGTGCTGTCCCGCCAGAAGGCGGCTGAAATCGAAAAGCGCGGCGTCAACGAGGCATGGCTGCAGGTTGAGGATAAGGAAGTCAAGATTTTTTCCAACGGCATGGTCTGGCTGCGCGACTTTGTTCCCGGGCTGGATGAAGAGGGGGAGAAGAAGCTGGGGATTCCCGAGCGCGTTCGTTTTTCTCTGCTGCGCGAGCTGATGGAAAAATACGAGGGTGACGAGCTGCTTGACGCCATCCGCGAGCGTGCCGAGGAGCTGGTGCCCAAGCACATTATCCCCGACGATATTCTCGCGTCCATCAACTATATGACCGGCCTTTACTACCATATCGGCACCATTGACGATATCGATCATTTGGGTAACCGCCGTCTGCGCTCGGTGGGCGAGCTGTTGCAAAACCAGTTCCGCATCGGCTTTTCGCGCATGGAGCGTGTTATCCGCGAGCGCATGACCATTCAGGACCTGGACATCGTTACCCCGCAGTCCCTTATCAATATCCGCCCGGTCACGGCAGCTATCAAAGAGTTTTTCGGCTCGTCGCCGCTTAGTCAGTTTATGGACCAGACCAATCCGCTGGCCGAGTTGACGCACAAGCGCCGTATGTCGGCTCTGGGCCCCGGCGGCCTGTCGCGCGACCGAGCCAACTTTGAAGTCCGCGACGTCCACTACAGCCACTACGGTCGTCTTTGCCCCATCGAAACGCCCGAAGGTCCCAACATCGGCCTGATTTCCTACCTGGCTTCCTATGCCCGCATCAATGACTATGGCTTTATTGAAGCGCCCTATCGCGTGATTGACAAGGAAACCGGCAAGATTACCGACGAAGTCATTTATATGACGGCTGACGTTGAGGATGAATATATCATTGCGCAGGCCAACGAGCCCCTGGATGAAGAGGGCCGCATCAAAGCCGAGCGCGTCACCTGCCGCCGTCTGGCAGATATTATCGAAGTAGACCGCAGTCAGGTTGACCTGATTGACGTCTCGCCCAAGATGATGGTTTCAGTCGCCACGGCGATGATTCCCTTCCTTGAAAACGACGACGCCAACCGTGCGCTGATGGGCTCGAACATGCAGCGCCAGGCGGTACCGCTGCTCAAGACCGAAGCGCCTGTCGTTGCAACCGGCATCGAGTACAAGGCCGCGGTCGACTCGGGCACGGTTCCTCTTGCGCTGGGGGACGGCACGGTTACCCGCGTCTGCGCCAATGAAATCACCATCAACTATGACACCCTGGGCGTCAAGGTTCATAAGCTCATCAAGTTCCTGCGCTCCAACCAGGGAACCTGTGTCAATCAGCACCCTGTCGTCAATGTCGGAGACCGGGTCAAAAAGGGCGACGTCATCGCCGACGGTCCGTCGACGAGCGACGGTGAAATTGCGCTGGGCAAAAATGCGCTGATCGGCTTTATGACCTGGGAAGGCTACAACTACGAAGACGCCGTTTTGCTCAACGAACGGCTGGTCAAAGACGACGTCTATACCTCTATCCACATCGAAGAGTATGAGACCGAGTCCCGCGACACCAAGCTGGGACCGGAAGAAATCACCCGCGACATTCCCAACGTCGGTGAAGAGGCGCTGCGCGACCTGGATGAGCGCGGCATCATCCGTGTCGGCGCAGAGGTTCATGCCGGCGATATTCTGGTCGGCAAGGTGACGCCCAAGGGCGAGACGGAGCTGACGGCGGAAGAACGCCTGCTGCGCGCCATCTTCGGCGAAAAGGCGCGTGAGGTCCGTGACACATCTTTGCGCGTACCGCACGGCGAATCGGGTATTATCGTCGACGTCAAGGTCTTTACCCGTCAGAACGGCGACGAGCTGACGCCGGGCGTCAATATGGTGGTTCGCTGCTATATCGCGCAGAAGCGCAAGATTTCGGTCGGTGACAAGATGGCCGGCCGTCACGGCAACAAGGGTGTTGTTTCGCGCATTCTGCCGCAGGAAGACATGCCGTTTTTGCCCGACGGCACACCGCTTGACATCGTGCTCAACCCGCTGGGCGTTCCGTCCCGTATGAACATCGGCCAGGTGCTCGAGGTCCACCTCGGGTATGCGGCCAAAGCGCTGGGCATTCACGTCGCCACCCCGGTTTTCGACGGCGCAAAAGAAGAGGATATCCGCAGCCTGCTGCGTCAGGCCGGGCTGCGTGAGGATGGCAAGACCATTCTATACGACGGCCGAACCGGCGAGCCCTTTGACAACCCGGTCACCGTCGGTTATATGTACTATCTCAAGCTGCATCACCTGGTCGACGACAAGATTCATGCCCGTTCGACCGGACCGTACTCGCTGGTCACGCAGCAGCCGCTGGGCGGCAAGGCGCAGTTCGGCGGCCAGCGCTTCGGCGAGATGGAAGTCTGGGCGCTTGAAGCGTACGGCGCTGCCTATACGCTGCAGGAAATCCTGACCGTCAAGTCTGACGACATCGTCGGACGCGTCAAGACCTATGAATCCATTGTCAAGGGCCACAATGTGCCCAAGCCGGGCGTGCCGGAATCCTTCAAGGTGCTGGTCAAGGAGCTGCAGTCGCTGGGCCTGGACATTCGTGTGCTGGCCAAGGATATGACCGAAATTGAACTGACCGATGACGATGACGACGACAGCTACGAGCATCTGGTCCGCGGTGACGCATATGCCAGCGATCAGGAGCTTGCTGAAGCCGGTTACGGCCTTGAAAACAGCGAGGGTGAGCCGGTGGCAGCTGAAGAAGATCATGACGAGGACCTGTTTGAGGAAGAGCTGGTCGCAGTCCTCGAAGGCGGCCAGAGCGACGAGGACCCCGAGCTGTAAGGGAAGGGAGAAGAAAAAATGGCTGAAATGACATTTGAAGCAATTAAAATTGGTCTGGCTTCTCCGGAAATGATACGCAAGTGGTCGTATGGCGAAGTCAAAAAGCCTGAAACCATCAATTACCGTACGCTCAAGCCCGAGCGCGACGGCCTGTTCTGCGAACGCATCTTTGGCCCCACAAAAGACTGGGAGTGCCACTGCGGCAAGTATAAAAAGGTGCGCTTTAAGGGAAAGATATGCGAAAGGTGCGGCGTCGAGGTCACAAAGTCCAAGGTGCGCCGTGAGCGCATGGGACACATTGAGCTGGCGGCTCCGGTTTCGCACATCTGGTATTTCAAGGGCATTCCTTCCCGCATGGGGCTTTTGCTGGACATGTCGCCCAAGCTTTTGGAAAAGGTGCTGTATTTCGCCGCCTATATCGTCACTGACCCGGGCGATACGCCGCTGACTAAAAAACAGATTCTGTTTGAAAAAGACTACCGCGACATGGTAGAAAAATACGAGGATGACTTCAAGGCCGAAATGGGTGCTGAGGCCATTAAAAAGCTGCTGGCTGAAATCGACCTCGATCAGCTGGGCGACCAGCTGCGCGCCGAGCTGCGCGATGCCGGCGGCCAGAAGAGAATGCGCATCACCAAGCGGCTTGAGGTCGTCGAGGCTTTCCGTTCTTCAGGCAACCGCCCTGAGTGGATGATTCTGGACGTTGTGCCCGTCATTCCGCCTGAAATCCGCCCCATGGTCCAGCTCGACGGCGGCCGCTTTGCAACGAGCGACCTCAACGACCTGTACCGCCGCGTCATCAACCGCAACAACCGCCTCAAGCGCCTGCTCGAGCTGGGTGCGCCGGACATCATCGTGCGCAATGAAAAGCGCATGCTGCAGGAGGCTGTTGACGCCCTGATTGACAACGGCCGCCGCGGCCGCCCGGTCACAGGCCCCAACAATCGCCCGCTCAAGAGCCTGTCCGACATGCTCAAGGGCAAGCAGGGCCGTTTCCGCCAGAACCTTCTGGGCAAGCGTGTCGACTACTCCGGCCGCAGCGTTATCGTCGTCGGCCCTGAACTGAAAATTTATCAGTGCGGTCTTCCCAAAGAGATGGCACTCGAGCTTTTCAAGCCCTTTATCATGAAAAAGCTGGTTGAGGACGGACTGGCCAACAATATCAAGAGTGCCAAGAAGATGGTTGAGCGCGCCCGCACCGAGGTGTGGGATGCGCTGGAAGAAATCATCAAAGAGCACCCGGTCATGCTCAACCGCGCGCCGACCCTGCACCGCCTGGGCATTCAGGCCTTTGAGCCCATCCTGGTCGAGGGCCGCGCCATCAAGCTGCATCCGCTGGTCTGCACCGCCTTTAACGCGGACTTCGACGGCGACCAGATGGCGGTCCATGTTCCGCTGTCGGCCGAGGCACAGGCCGAAGCGCGCCTGCTCATGCTGTCGGCAAACAACCTTTTGAAACCGCAGGACGGCGCGCCGGTCACTGTTCCGTCACAGGACATGGTTCTGGGCGCTTACTACCTGACCATTGACCGTGAGACCGAGCCGGGCGCCGGAAAGGTATTTTCCAGCATGGACGAGGCGATGCTGGCCTATGACAAGGGCCTGGTCGGTATGCACGCTCCCATTCGCGTTCGCGTTTTTAAAGAAGTGGACGGCGTTATGCAAAATCACGTCGTCGACGCCACCATCGGCCGTCTTATCTTCAATACAGCCATTCCGCAGGACCTTGATTTTGTCGACCGCAGTGATCCTGAACATTTCTTTGACCTTGAAGTCACCTTTACCTGCGGCAAAAAAGAGCTGGGCAATATTATCAAGCGCAGCATCAAAAAGCACGGCTTTGCCCCTACGGCAGAGCTGCTCGACCGCATTAAGTCGCTGGGCTTTAAGTATTCGACGGTCGGCGCCATCACGGTTTCGGCCAACGACATGTCGATTCCTGAGGCAAAATACACGCTTGTCAGCGAGACCGAGCAGCGCGTCGCGCAGATTGACCGTCAGTTCAAGCGCGGTTTCATCACAGACGACGAGCGCCGCCGCCTGATTATTGCTGAATGGGATAAAACGACAAAGGACGTCACCACTGCGCTGATTGACAACCTGGACCGCTTCAACCCGATTTATATGATGTCCAATTCGGGCGCGCGCGGCAGCATCAATCAGATTCGCCAGCTGGCCGGTATGCGCGGCCTGATGGCCAACACGGCAGGACAGACCATTGAGATTCCCATTAAGGCCAACTTCCGCGAGGGCCTGACTGTTCTGGAATACTTCATCTCGTCGCGCGGCGCGCGCAAAGGCCTGGCTGATACGGCGCTGCGCACGGCGGACTCGGGTTACCTCACCCGCCGCCTGGTCGACGTTTCGCAGGATGTCATCATCCGTGAGCAGGACTGCGGCACCACCGAGGGCATCTGGACCTATGAAATCACTGACGGCAAGCAGGTCATCGAGCCCTTTGCCGATCGTCTGGTCGGCCGTTATCCGGTCCACGATGTCGTGCACCCCGAAACAGACGAGCTGCTTGTGTCCAAAGACAAGCTTATGAATGAAGAGGATGCCCGCAAGATCATCGATGCCGGCATTACCCGCGTCGAGCTGCGTTCGGTGCTGCACTGCAAATCGCGCCACGGCGTATGTGCCAAGTGCTATGGCTCCAATCTGGCCAGCGGAGAACCCATCACCATCGGTGAGGCTGTCGGAATCATTGCCGCGCAGTCCATCGGCGAGCCGGGCACGCAGCTGACCATGCGTACCTTCCACACCGGCGGTGTCGCCGGCGGCGACATCACACAGGGTCTTCCCCGTGTTGAAGAGCTGTTTGAGGCGCGCAAGCCCAAAAAAGCGGCGCAGCTGGCGGAAATCGGCGGCCGCGTGCACATTGAAGAGGGCAGGAAGGGCGTCAATACGGTGTCCATCATCAGCGAGGAACAGGGCGAGGCCAAGAGCTATCAGATTCCTGTCAGCATGCCCCTGAAGGTGCGTGAAGGCGATGTCATCGAGCAGGGGACCGAGCTGACGGAAGGCGCGCTCAACCCGCATGACGTTCTGCGCGTGCGCGATGTTGCCGCAGTGCATGCATACCTGATTCAGGAGGTTCAGCGCGTTTACCGCCAGCAGGGCGTTGACATCAATGACCGCCACATCGAGGTTATTGTGCGGCAGATGATGCGCAAGGTCAAGGTAGAGCGCGAAGGCGCGACCGACCTGCTGCCCGGTGCGCTGGTTGATGTCATCGAGTTTGAGGATGCCAATGCCGCTGTGCGCAAACGCATGGAGGAAACCGGCGAAGAGCTCGAGCTGGCCACCTGCACGCCTGTACTGCTCGGCATCACCAAGGCATCGTTGGCAACTGACAGTTTCCTGTCGGCAGCGTCCTTCCAGGAGACGACCCGCGTGCTGACCGAGGCAGCCATCAAAGGCAAGATTGACCCGCTGCTCGGGCTGAAGGAAAACGTCATTATCGGCAAGCTGATTCCGGCCGGAAGCGGTATGGAAATATACAACGGTGATTATGAGGAAATCGTCAGCGCTGACTGTTGACTTGCCGTACAAAAGGGTGTATAATCTGTATTTGCGAGCAGTTTTAGGAGGGACACAATGCTGCACGAACTGAATACAAATGCAAAAGTGACCGGACTGAAGCAATCGCAGAGAGCAGTGATAGAGGACAAGGCCAGACACGCCTTTGTGGCAAAGGATGCAGAAGAGCGTGTCACAGCGGATTTTTGTGTTCTGTGTGCCCAGCATGGCGTTGAAATTACCAAAGTAGATACCATGCGCGAGCTGGGCGCTGCCTGCGGTATTGAGGTGGGCGCGGCTGTTGCCGTTCTGCTCAAATAGCGCAGGGAAAAAGCAATGCGGCTTTTACGGGGCCGCAAAAGCGGCCCCGTTTAAAGTAAAAAATCTTGAAAAAAGGAGGTACGTTATGCCTACGTTCAATCAGCTTGTCAGAAAGGGCAGGGAGGAAGTCACCTATAAGTCGACGGCTCCGGCGCTCCAGAAGGGGTACAATTCCAAAAAGAAGATTGCGATCGATCTGGCTTCACCCCAAAAGCGCGGTGTCTGCACAACGGTCAAGACCATGACCCCCAAGAAGCCGAATTCGGCGCTGCGCAAGGTCGCCCGTGTCCGTCTGACCAATGGCATGGAGGTTTGGGGCTATATCCCCGGCGTCGGTCATAACCTGCAGGAGCACTCTGTCGTTATGGTCAGAGGCGGCCGTGTCAAGGACCTGCCTGGTGTGCGTTATCACATCATCCGCGGCACTCTGGATACCCAGGGCGTTACCGGCCGTATGCAGGGCCGTTCCAAGTACGGCGCCAAGCGTCCCAAGGCTGGCAAGGCCGGCAAATAACCCCCAGCGTTTATTTTTGGCACAAGGTATATCGCAAAGCAGTCGCTTTAGTGGTATTTGACATAGATGGGGCGTCCCCATCGTGCAAAACCGCTCAGGCGCCTACAGGAGCAAGGCAGTCTCCCCGCGGGGGAGCGTTCTGCCCGCAAGCTTTTGAGTACCTATGAAATCATTTTGTGAAGGAGGGAAGCAAAGTGCCCAGAAGAGGTTTTGTTCCCAAAAGGGACGTTCTTCCGGATCCGCTTTACAACTCAAAGCTCGTTACCAAGCTTATCAATAACATCATGCTGGACGGCAAAAAGGGCGTTGCGCAGAAAATCGTTTACGACGCTTTTGAAATCGTCAGGGAAAAGTCGGGCAAAGAGCCCGTCGAAATGTTCCAGCAGGCGATGGAAAACGTCATGCCCTCGCTCGAGATCAAGGCGCGCCGTGTCGGCGGCGCCACCTACCAGGTCCCGATGGAGGTTCGCCCCGAGCGCCGTCAGACCCTTGGTCTGCGCTGGCTGACCAATTATTCCCGCGCGCGCAGTGAAAAGACCATGCGCGAGCGTCTGGCCAACGAGATTCTCGACGCCTGCAACAATACGGGCGGTGCTGTCAAAAAGCGTGAAGACACGCATAAGATGGCTGAGGCCAACAAGGCGTTTGCCCACTTCCGGTGGTAGGCAATGCCGCTCTGCACATCAATTTTGAGAGGAGAAAATAAATGCCAAGGCAGTATCCTTTGGAGTTGACTCGTAACATTGGCATTATGGCGCACATCGACGCCGGCAAGACTACGACGACCGAGCGCATCCTGTTTTACACCGGCCGCAATCACAAAATGGGTGAAACCCATGAAGGTGCGGCCACCATGGACTGGATGGCGCAGGAGCAGGAGCGCGGCATCACCATCACTTCGGCTGCCACGACCTGTACCTGGAAGGGGCATCGAATCAACATCATCGACACCCCGGGTCACGTCGACTTCACCGTTGAGGTCGAGCGTTCGCTCCGCGTGCTTGACGGTTCTGTGACCGTGTTCTGCGCCAAGGGCGGCGTCGAGCCCCAGTCGGAAACTGTCTGGCGTCAGGCCGACAAGTACGGCGTTCCCCGCATGGCGTATGTCAACAAAATGGACATTATGGGCGCCAACTTCTATCGTGTTGTCGACATGATGCACGAGCGCCTCAAGTGCAATGCCGTGCCCATCCAGCTGCCCATCGGCGCCGAGGACACTTTCCGCGGTATCGTCGATCTGGTAGAGATGAAGGCTGACGTGTACTATGACGATCTCGGCAAGGACATGCGTGTCGAAGAGATTCCCGACGACATGAAGGAGCAGGCTGAGGAATACCGCGCCAAAATGCTCGAGGCCATTTCCGAGTTCGACGATGAGATCATGGAAAAATACCTCGAAGGCGAGGAGATTTCCCCTGATGCCATCCGAGCCGCCATTCGCAAGGCAACCATCGCCGTTAAAATGATTCCGGTCATCTGCGGCACATCTTATCGCAATAAGGGCGTTCAGAAACTGCTTGACGCGGTTGTCGACTATATGCCCGCCCCGACTGACATTAAAGCAATCGAGGGTGTAAACCCCGAGACTGGCGAGGCGGACTGCCGTCATTCGTCGGACGAAGAGCCGTTCTCGGCGCTTGCGTTTAAGATTATGACTGACCCCTATGTGGGCAAGCTGTGCTTCTTCCGTGTTTATTCCGGCACGCTCAAGACAGGCTCCACTGTCTTGAACAGCTCGAAGGAAAAGAATAACCGCGAGCGCATTGGCCGCATCCTGCTGATGCACGCCAATCACCGCGAAGATATTGATATGGTCTACGCCGGCGATATTGCCGCGGCTGTCGGTCTGAAGAACACGACGACGGGCGATACACTCTGCGATGAGAACCATCCCATTATTCTCGAGTCCATGGAGTTCCCTGAGCCTGTTATCCGTGTTGCTATTGAGCCCAAGACCAAGGCCGGCCAGGAGAAGATGGGCATTGCTCTTGCCAAGCTGGCTGAAGAAGACCCGACTTTCCGCACTTACACCGATGAAGAGACCGGTCAGACAATTATCGCCGGCATGGGCGAGCTGCACCTGGAAATCATTGTCGACCGTCTGCTGCGTGAGTTCAAGGTTGAAGCCAACGTCGGTGCTCCGCAGGTCGCTTACAAAGAGACCATCCGCAAGTCGGCTGAGCAGGATACTAAGTATGCCCGTCAGTCGGGCGGTAAGGGCCAGTACGGTCATGTCAAGATTCGTCTTGAACCCAATGAATCGGGCAAGGGTTATGAGTTCATCAACGCCATCGTCGGCGGCGCTGTTCCCAAGGAGTATATTCCCGCTGTCGATCAGGGCATTCAGGGCGCCATGCATGCCGGCGTTCTGGCCGGGTACCCGGTTGTTGATGTTAAGGTCACGCTGTATGACGGCTCTTATCACGAGGTCGACTCGTCTGAAATGGCCTTTAAGATTGCCGGCTCTATGGCCTTTAAAGAGGCCATGCAGAAGTGTGACCCGGTGATTATGGAGCCTATCATGAAGGTTTCTGTCATTGTACCGGAAGAGTATATGGGCGACGTTATCGGCGACCTGAACTCCCGCCGCGGACAGATTCAGGGCATGGAAGCCCGTCCGGGCGCACAGCAAATCGATGCGTTTGTTCCGCTGTCTGAAATGTTCGGCTATGCGACAGACTTGCGCAGCCGTACTCAGGGCCGCGGCCAGTACTCAATGGAGCCCAGCCACTATACCGAGGTTCCCAAGAGCCTGCAGGAAAAAATCGCGCACGGCAAGTAATTGTCCAAAAGCCCTTGCAATTTGCAGGGAAATCGTATAAAATAATCTCGTTATTCTATTATTATTCTTTTGAAAAACGCTTATTGTGTACACATAAGGAGGAAGAACAATGGCCAAGGCAAAATTCGAAAG
>DVMR01000026.1 GCA_018714845.1 Candidatus Ventrousia excrementavium | reverse complement strand
GCAGGTACAAAAGAAGCGGACCAATCAGATTCATGAGAAACAGAAAAATCATGCGGGGGGATTTGTGCGTCAGGAAGAAGAAGACATAAAAACTCTTAAAAGGAATCAGGTTATGCATATAGGCCAAGTATTCCGTATACGAATACCCGGTGGACGTGTCAAGCTTCAGGCAAAACAGCACATAGACACAGACAGCGCCGTACAATGCCATCAAGATGAACAGAAGCGCCTTTTTTGTGTTGAGGCGATTCATAATATTCTCTCCTTTTTCATTTTAATAAGTTGCAAAGCCGGTGATAGTAACGGTGCTGGAAGAATTGTTTCGAATGGCCAGGGTGTAGCTGCCGTGTTCGTTGACGATGATACCTTTTTTGATGGAACCGTTCACACCCCTGACAGAATAAAACAGACCATCAGGTGCAATCAGACCGATCTCTACATCTGCAGCGGCAGGCGAATATACTGCATTGATTGTCACATGATCTCCGGCTTCCAACGAAAAAGCAGAGCCGGCTGCGGCAACCGTGTTTTTTGACACTTTTATATTGAAAGACTCAGACGCTCGGGAGACGGCAGTAAAAGGAATCTGCTTTGTGATGTGTATTTCTGAGACATTCTCTGCCGTGCAGAAAGGCGTATTCGCAGCCAGCATACTTCCGCTGACAGCCAGGTAGCAAAGCGCACCGGCCAACATGCGACGAGCAACAGCTTTAAAGCCCATCTCTTTCACCTCCTTCCCTGTCACCAGTTCAATGAAAAGCGTTCTGTGGGAACAACAGGTTTTCCTTCAAGGTCCTCAATCGGAACCATCGGAATGCCATCTTGATTTTGCAGCTCACCGTGTGTGGTCAAAGGTATCCACATCAATACCACGATCATTACAGCCAAAAGCAAAGCCGCTATGCCGGCCGCAATCGTCATGACCTTTATCCGTCTGCAGGACCTTACGTTGATAGCTGAGTGGACAGAATCGTCTTCCTGCTCCGGCGTCATGGCGGCGTCCTGTGCATTTGGCAGAGTCGGTTCAAAGCCCGTATCCAGCAGCGCATCGAGAGACACGCCGTACAGTCGGCTTAAATAGACCAAATTATCAACAGTCGGCATAGCAGCGCCGCTCTCCCACCTGGAAATAGCCTGCCGGGATACGTTCAGCTGCTCGGCCAGCTGCAGTTGTGAAAGACCTTTTTCCTTTCTCAGAGCCACGAGCTTTTCTTCAAATGTCATGTGATGTGCCCCCATAGTAAGCAATTTTGAGTGTCATGTAAACCACAACCTGTTTACATCAGGGAAACTGCTGGTTGCTCTATCGGTTTTCTGCCGGATGCAGGGATGTTATAGTGGCGCAGAAAATGAATTTCAGGTATATTGTATCATGAATTGCCTTTGTGTCAAATTGATTTTAGTTAAAGTGCAAAGTCTGTTGACAGATCCCCAGGTTTGCGGGTATAATCATAGGGCAAGTAAGCGGAACAGCCGCCTGCGCAGTGTAAGGCCGCGTGGGAGGAAAGTCCGGGCTTCACAGAGCAGGATAGCGGATAACGTCCGCCAAAGGCGACTTTAGGACAAGTGCAACAGAAATATACCGCCTCGGCCCTGTGCCGGGGTAAGGGTGGAAAAGCGAGGTAAGAGCTCACTGAACCCATTGGTAACAATGGGCTCCTGTAAACTCTATCCGAAGCAACATCAAGCGGGAACAGCGCATTGCGCAGGGCTTGCTCGGCCCGTTCCCCAAAAGGGTGGCTTGAGGCGCGCGGCGACGCGCGACCCAGACAGATGGCTGTTTTTTAACAGAACCCGGCTTACAGGCTTGCTTGCGCTCAGGCGAAAATCTCAGGATTTTCGCCTGTTTTGCGGTTTGAAGGGGGCCAATGGTCTTGAAACGGGGATGGGGCAGCGCGGCGACGCGCTTTTTTAAAAAGGATATCGTCCTGAGCGCGTCATTGGTTTTGGCAGTGCTGTCCTGCCTGGCAGTGCCGCCGGACAGGGAATACCTGGGCTACATCGACTTTGAAACGCTCATTTTGCTGCTGTGCCTCATGCTCATTGTCGAGGGGCTGCGCGGACAGGGGCTGTTTCAGCTGGCTGGCGGACAGCTGCTCCGGCGGGTCAAAAGCGGCCGCGGCATTGCTTTTGTGCTGGTCTTTTTATGCTTTTTCAGCAGCATGTTCATCACAAATGATGTCGCGCTCATCACCTTTGTCCCCTTTGGTATCATGATTCTGGAAATGGCAGGCCTGAGCGACGAGCTGTGCTATGTCGTTGTGCTCATGACCATTGCCGCCAACCTGGGCAGTATGCTGACACCTGTCGGCAACCCGCAGAACCTGTATCTCTTTTCGCTGTCCGGCATGGGACTTGCGCAGTTTCTGGAACTGATGCTGCCGTATACGGCGGCGTCGGCCGTGCTGCTCGCGGTGTGTATTCTGTTCGGATGCCGGCAGCCGGCGCACGAGGTGTCGCTGGGGCAGCCGCGGAAGCCGGAAAAGGGGCCGGTCGCTTTGTACGCCGCGCTGTTTGTGCTGTGTCTGCTCACAGTGGCCGGCGTGCTGCCGCATGCTGCGCTGCTCGCCGTTGTAGTGGCCGGCGTTCTGCTGGCCGACAGGCGGCTGTTTGCACGGGCGGATTATTCGCTGCTTTTGACTTTTGTGTTTTTCTTTGTGTTCACGGGGAACCTCAATCGCATCGACAGCGTGCGCGGGCTGATGGTTTCGCTGCTTGAGGGGCATGAAAAAACGGTCAGCATTCTCAGCAGCCAGGTCATCAGCAATGTGCCGGCGGCCATGCTGCTGTCAGGATATACCGACAACATTCCGCAGCTCATCATCGGCACCAACATCGGCGGATTGGGGACACTGATTGCTTCGATGGCCAGCCTGATTTCCTACAAACAGGTCGCCGGCCGGTATCCGCAGCGCAGACAGCGCTATCTGCTTATTTTCACGGTGTTTAATCTGCTTTTTCTGATTCCACTGTGGCTGCTTTAACGGTGTTCAAAACTGTATAAAAAAACTCCTCCGGCTGCGGCCGGGGGAGTTTTCTGTTTCAGTTGGCAGTGTCCTTGAGTTCGTACTTATCAATCAGCTCCTGCGTCTGGTCAGGCGAGGGGATAAAAATTTCGTCGTCAATGACCAGTGTGGGAAGACCGATGGTGTGTTTTTCACGGGCAGCCGCATGGGTATCTGACGTGTCGCGGATTTTTAAAAACGACCGCAGCGGCGTGATGCCTGATGTGATATCAACGGTGGCGTATTTGACATTATTCTGGCAAAGAACCTCTTTGACCGGGGCGCAGCCCCCTCAATGCGGGTTGCTGTATAATACGACTTTGTGCATAAAGCGCCTCCTGCTATCCAGATTTTTAATAATTATTGATTTAATTATAGTTTAACCAGATGAGGATGTCAAGCGCGGTCGGATACGCGGGAAAGCAGAAACAGTTCGGCCGCCAGGGACGCTGTAATGAGCGCGCCGACAAAAGAGAAACAGTCAAAGCCGAGCAGCAGCGGGCACAGCGACAAAACAATCCCGGCGCAGAGAAGAACTTTTGTAATGGACAGAATCCGCTGTTTCCCACTGAGACAATAAGCTGCCGTCAATCCTAAAATGACGCAGGTGAGAACTGCTGTGAGAAAGGGGGCGAAATTGGCGTACCCGAAGGGCACAAGATCAAAATAGGAATACAGCACCCGGAAGCGGCCAATGGTGCCATCTTCGGCCAGACGGGCAAAATTGCAGACTGCGCCATAGGGCAGGATTTCTAAAATCAGCGTGATCACCGGGGGCAGGAGATACAAAAGTCGCTTCTTTTCCATTTTAAAACACCCCTTGTCAAATGAAAAAATCTCTCTGGAGCGTGTGCCCGCACGGGATTACTTTGCAAAATGGTCAAGCAGGCCGATAAACGCGCGGATGCCGGTCTCCATCAGTTCTTCATCAAAATTGAAACGGTTGTTGTGCAGCGACGGTACATCGCCCAGACCCAAAAAGGCAAACACACCGGGAACACACTTCTGGTATTCGGAAAAGTCCTCGCCAATGACGGTTTTATCGGCCTCAAGCAGTTCAATGCCGGCTTCTGCCATGGCTTTCTGGTACTCTGCATAGAGCGCAGGGTCGTTGACGACCGGCGGATAAGCGTCGCCGATGCGGACCTCGGTTGTCGTGCCGTAGCGTGCATCGACGGCAGCCGCCGTTTCGCGGATTTTTTCGCACAGCATGTCGAACACAGCGGTGTCAAAAGCGCGCACACTGCCTTTGGCACGGGCCGTCTCGCAGACGATGTTGCCGGCGTCGCCGCCGCTGATTGTGCCAATGTGCAGCAGATATTCAGTGCCCGAGGGGATGTCCTCGCGCTTATAGCGGTTGAGCTCGGCGATGAGGTCAGCCAGCGCGGCCAGTGCGTCGATACCCAGGTCGGGGCGTGCGCAGTGAGCGCTTTTGCCGTGCACGGTCAAATACAGCTCAGCGGCCTGCGCCATCAGGGGTCCGGGACGCGACGCCAGCGCGCCGGCTTTGGTCTTGGGCCAGACGTGCAGGCCAAAAACCTTTGTGACGTGGAAGCGCTCAAGCACGCCGGATTCACAGATGGGCTTTGCGCCGCCGATGGTTTCCTCTGAGGGCTGAAAAATGAGCAGCACATTTTTTTTGTAGTCTGCGCGGTGCTCGTTTAAATAATCGGCGAGCGCGAGCAGCATGGCCATGTGGGCGTCGTGTCCGCAGGCGTGCATGCAGCCGTTGGCCGACGCGAACTTCAGGCCGGTCTCCTCAGCAATGGGCAGCGCGTCGATATCAGCGCGAAAAGCGATGGCTTCGTCGGCTCCGTTGTCAAAAAAGGCGATGCTGCCCGTTTCTACGACACGTTCAAGCCGGCAGTTGAGCCGGGCCAGGTGGTCGGCAATATACTGGCCGGTCTTGTGCTCCTGACGGCCGACCTCGGGCATGGCGTGCAGGTCGCGGCGGTATTGAATGTAGTTTTTCATGGAAGAAACCCTCCGATCAATTTTCATAAAGAATCTGATTCGATTATACACGTTTCATGGCAACTTGCAAGATTTGATTGCAATTTCAGATGCGGATGTTTACAAGTTGATTTTGACGTGATATGATAAGACCATTGATAGAGGCGCGGAGACGATGAGTACCCACCAGAGCCGGCAGGCTGTGAGGGTGGGGAAAGGCACATTCGCCGAACTGCCTGCGCAGGCGTGCGCGGGTGGTGGGTCTGCGGTGAACAGCCGCAGGACTGTCTGCAATGTATTTGCAGTTGTGCTATCTTACTTTGCTGTATTTCATTTTAGCCGGTAAGAGCATTTCTGCTGCTCTTCCGGCTTTTTTCGTCGGGAGAAGCTTGGCGGGCTTTGACCCGAGGAGGCAGAACGAACATGAGAATGGTCCACAAGTACGGAGGCAGCTCGGTGGCGACACTCGACAAGATCGAAGCCATCGCGCGGCATATCGCCGAGCTGCACAGTCAGGGGCACGAACTGGTCGTCGTGTGTTCGGCCATGGGTAAGACGACCAACGGCCTGATCGCGATGGCTGAGAAGATTTCAGATGCGCCGAGTAAGCGTGAGTTAGATGCTTTGCTTTCAACGGGCGAAATTCAGACCGTGACGCTGATGGCCATGGCCTTGCAGAAGCTCGGGTGCGACGCCGTCTCGATGACAGGCTTTCAGTCGGGCTTTATCACAAATGAGGTGCACTCGCGCGCATTCATCAAAGAAGTCCGGACCGACCGCATTGAGCGGTGTCTGAGCGAGGGTAAAATCGTTGTCGCAGCCGGCTTTCAGGGAATTACTGAGGACGGCGACATCACTACACTGGGGCGCGGCGGATCGGACACAACGGCTGTGGCGCTGGCCGCGGCACTCGGCTGCCGGTGTGAGATTTACACCGACGTCGACGCTGTCTATACCGTCGACCCGCGCCTTTACCCTGAGGCACGGGCGCTGAAGCGAATTTCCTACGAAGAGATGATGGAAATGTCAGCCTGCGGCGCAGGTGTTTTAGAGACCCGTTGTGTTGAGCTGGCCAAAAAATATGGCGTGGAGCTCTATCTTGGGCGCACACTGGAAACTGAAAGAAAGGGAACAACTGTCATGGCACAGGAAAAAATCATGTTTGAAGATATGCCCATCACCGGCATCAGCATCAAGGACGGCTGTACCATTGTGTCCTTCCCGCCCATGGAATACGCGTCGGGCAACGTGGCCGCTATTTTTGAGCTTATTGCGCAGAGCCGTATTAATCTGGATATTATCAACCAGAACCTCATTGACGGAAAGGTCGCGTTTTCTTTTAGCTGTCCGGACGCACAGACTGACGAGCTGTGCGCCGCGCTCAGCGGAAATGCCGCCCTGGCAGAATTAAAGCCTGATATTCGGAGCGGGTACACACAGATCAGCGTGGTCGGCGTCGGAATGGCAACGCATACTGGCGTCGCGGCCAAAGTGTTTGGCGTTTTGGCAGATGCGGGCATATCGTATTATCAGATCACAACATCGGAAATCTCGATTTCCTTTACCATTGACCCGCACAACAAGAGCAAGGCTGTGAGCGTGCTCAGCCGTGCATTTGAGCTGTAAAACTGTTTAATATAAGGAGGAACCCTCATGCAAAAGCCCGTCAGGACCTTCAGCGGCTCGCTGGTCGCACTGGTCACCCCGTTTACGCCGGCCGGCGGCGTTGATTTTGACATGCTCGACCGCCTGGTCGACTTTCACCTGCAAAACGGTACGGACGGCATTGTCGTGCTTGGCACCACAGCCGAAACACCGACCATGACCGACGAAGAAAAGACCGCTGTCGCACAGCGTGTCATCAGCCGCGTAGATGGAAAGATTCCCGTCATCGTCGGCGCGGGGTCCAACAACACATCCCACGCTGCCGAGCTTGCACGTCATTATGAAGAGCTGGGCGCCGACGGCCTGCTCGTTGTCACTCCCTACTACAATAAGGCCAATAAAAGCGGTATGCGTGCGCACTTTGAGACCATTGCTGCAGCGACATCCCTGCCCATCATTTTATACAATGTTCCCGGGCGCACCGGCTGCTCGATTTCCATCGACGTGTTGACAAAGCTTGCAAAAGTGCCCAACATTGTCGGCATTAAAGAGGCCAGCGGAGACATTTCCTATGTCGCGCAGTGCGCCCGCCTGGTCGGCGACAGCTTCTGCCTGTTGTCGGGAAATGATGACAGCGTCGTTCCGCTGCTGTCGCTGGGCGGCTCGGGCGTCATTTCGGTACTGGCCAACGTCGCGCCGCAGCAGACACATGACATGGTACAGTCCTTCCTGGACGGAGACACGGCGCGTTCCCGCGATTTGCAGCTTTCCCTGCTGCCTCTTATCAATGCCCTGTTTATCGAAACCAACCCGGTCCCCGTCAAGCGCGCCATGGAAATGATTGGGTT
Source organism: Candidatus Ventrousia excrementavium (assembly GCA_018714845.1). Taxonomy (GTDB): domain Bacteria; phylum Bacillota; class Clostridia; order Oscillospirales; family Butyricicoccaceae; genus Ventrousia; species Ventrousia excrementavium. The sequence continues at coordinate 21,002 of DVMR01000026.1, read as the reverse complement.
TAACTGCGGTGCGTGCCGGCTTCCCCTGGGGCCCATGGATGAGAAAAACGCCGAAACACTGCGCCGCAGTCTGGAAGTGCTGAAGTAAGCTGCTGCCCGGAAAAGAAAAGAGGAAAGCAAATGAAAAAAACACGCGTTGTGCTGGTCGGTTACGGCGCGATGGGGAAGAACGTGGAGGAGCTGCTGCGCGGCAGTATGGATCTCGAGCTGTGCGCTGTCGTCGACCGCCTGGTCGGGCCGCCCTGTCTGCCGTCGCTTGATGCAGTGACCGAGACTTTTGACGTCATTGTTGATTTTTCTCACCCGGATAATTTGCCCATGCTGGCGGAATACATTACAAAGCACGGGACGCCGGCAGTTTTGTGCACGACCGGTTATTCACCGCGCGAGGATGAGCAGGTGGCAGAGCTGGCTGCCCACGCGCCCGTTTTGCGTTCCCGCAATATGTCGCTTGGCGTCTGTGTAATGGAGCGGGTGGTGCGCATGGTCACCCCCATTCTGGCCGGGTTTGACATCGAAATTATCGAGCGGCACCATAACCGCAAGATTGACGCGCCATCGGGCACAGCACTGGCACTGGCACAGGCAGCCGAAAGCTGCGGCGATTTTGTCGAGGTCCACGGCCGCGACGGCGTCGCGCCGCGCAAAAAGGGTGAGATTGGTATTCACGCTGTGCGCGGCGGCACCATTGTCGGCGAGCATGAAGTCATGTTTGCCGGCGAGGACGAAGTCCTGAGCATCCGCCATTCGGCACAGTCACGGCGGCTCTTTGCAGCCGGTGCTCTGCGTGCGGCGCAGTTCGTAGCCGGCGCGCCCAACGGACTTTACACCATGGACGACGCTTTGTTTGGAGGAAAGTAAACATGAATGCACAGCAGATCATCGAATATATCCGCACTGCGGATAAAAAGACGCCGGTGCGCGTCACACTGAGTGAGAAAAAGCCCATTGACTTTCCCGGCTGTACAGTGTTCGGAAGCGGCAGCCTCAAGATTGTCTGCGGCGAGTGGCGCGATGTCGAGCCGGTACTGACCGCTCATGCTGAGGATATCGAGCAGATGGTCATTGACAATGACCGGCGCAACAGCGCCATTCCGCTGCTTGACATCAAAAATATCAATGCTCGCATCGAACCGGGCTGTACCATCCGCGAACAGGTCGAAATCGGCGACAACGCAGTCATCATGATGGGGGCGGTCATCAACATTGGCGCTGTCATCGGCGCGGGCACCATGATCGATATGGGCGTTGTGCTCGGCGGTCGTGCCACAGTGGGCAAAAACTGCCACATCGGCGCAGGCACTGTCCTAGCTGGAGTCGTTGAGCCGGCCAGTGCCGTCCCCGTCATTGTCGAGGACAATGTCGTCATCGGTGCCAACGCCGTGGTGCTCGAAGGCTGCCGTGTCGGCGAGGGTGCTGTAGTCGCGGCCGGGGCTGTTGTTGTCAGCGACGTGCCGCCCGGAGTTGTTGTGGCCGGGGTGCCGGCCCGTATCATCAAGCAGAAAGATGAGCGGACTATGCAAAAGACCGAAATCGTCGACGCACTGCGCGCGCTGTAAGCTGACTGGAGACATTTGAAAAAAGCGCCATCCTTTACGCGGATGTGCGCTTTTTTCATGGAACCTTTTTGTTTTTTATACGTCTTATGTTGTGTAAGACCAAAACCACACAAAGGAGAAATCGTATGAACCGTATGACACGCAAGCTGACGGCGGCACTTTTGGCTTTGTGCCTGTGCGCATCGCTGATGCTGCCGGCCGCCGCGGCCGATTCATCCGCTGACCCGGATTTTCTCAAGGCTGAGGCGCTCAAGGTCATGGGCCTTTTGAAGGGCTCGGACCAGGGTTACGAGCTGGATCGCGCTCCGACCCGCATCGAGGCAGTCATCATGCTCATCCGTCTGCTGGGTGAGGAAAATGAGGCACTGTACAGCACGGAAGAGTATACTCATCCGTTTGTCGACGCCCCCGGCTGGGAGGGTGCATCAGATTATCTGGCTTATGCTTATTCGACCGGCCTGACCACGGGGGTTGATGCAACACACTTTGATCCTGAGGCGACTGCCAGCGCCCAGATGTTTGCAACCTTTGTCCTGCGTGCCCTCGGCTACGAGGACGGCGACCAGGGCAGCGTGTGGGACAAATGGCAAAGCCTGCTTGAAAGCGGCGTGGCCGTGCCTGATGACGTTGACCTGAACAGCTTTTTGCGCGGTGACATGGTGTCGCTGTGCTATGCGGCTCTTGACGCGCAGGTACAGGGGACTGAGCTGACACTGGCTGAAAAGCTGGTTGAAGACGGGCACGTGAGTGACCTTGCACTGCGTATCGGCCGCGTAATCACTGGCCAGGAAGTGACTGCCGACAGTGAACTTTCGGACATCATGGCTTATCTGTATGCGTCGGTGCGCGATGACCTTTCTGTCAGTTATATGAGCGAGACAGCCATGACGCCGGAAAATGTCGAGGGCTTTTTGGGAACCGATGAGGTTGAGTTTGTCGAAGGCCTGGCGGTTGAGCCAATGATGTTGGCGCAGGCTCATTCAGTCTGCCTGGTTCGCCTGCCGGAAGGCGCTGACGTTGAGGCCGCCAAGCAGACAATTCGTGAAAATGTCAATCCGCGCAAGTGGATTTGTGTCGGCGTGGACGAAAGCAATGTCTATGTCGAGAGCATTGACAATCTAGTGCTGCTCGCCATGGACAACAACTGCGGCGCCGGCATTGCCGCGGCTTTCCGCGCGCTGGACGGCAGCCTGCTGACACCAGATGCCAACGGAATGATTAAGCTGGGTGACACATACATCGAAAGCCCGTCTGCAATGGACCGTGATTCTATCACTCGCTTCGCTGAAAAGATGATTGCGCTGCGCGACCAGAACTTTTCCGATAACAATGTTTATCTGTCCATCATTCCTGACAAAAGCTACTATGCCCGTGACGAAATTGCAAATTACCTCAATCACGAATCCATGACTGCTGCGCTTCGCGAGTGGCTCTATGACTGGAATATGGTTGAGCTGTCGGGCGCTATGGAGTTGTCAGACTACTACCTGACTGATCCGCACTGGGATCAACAGGATATTCTGGATGTCGTCGATCTTTTGGGCGAGGCCATGGGCTTTGCCATTGACCATGACGCATTTTCGGCCGAAAGCTATGATGGTTTTGTCGGGTCCTATGGCCGACTGGTGCAGGATATCGAGCCCGAGACCATCACATGGCTGCACAGCTCGTACACAGACGCTGCGACTGTTGACAACATGCAGACGCCGGATGGCACCATGGTGTACAACACCGACCTGCTGGGCAGCGACACTGCCTATAATGTCTTTTTGTCCGGCCTGAGCCCTTTGACGGTCATCGAAAGCCCCGAGGCTGAGCGTGACAAGCATCTGGTGTTGTTCTCGGACTCCTACGGCAGCAGTCTGGCTCCGCTGCTGCTCGAGCAGTATTCGCGCATCACTGTCGTTGACCTGCGGTTTATGCCGAGCAACATGCTGTCACAGTATGTTGATTTTGAAGGAGCAGATGTGCTTATGCTGTTTGGCGCCGCTGTCGTCAACAACAGCAGCATCCTCAAATAGAACGTTTAAATAGAAAACGACGCCCTACAGGGCGTCGTTTTTTATTTGACATATTCCATGTAATTGTCGAGATTGATCTGATTATAGGCGGCAGTGGTGGTGACCGCAGTATCGGCCTTCCACTGTTCAAGCGAGTTTTCGAAATACCAGTCCAGCGCATTTTGCAGAATCATGTCCTGGTTCTCTTCAAAATAACTGGCGCTGACAGGGGTGCGCTTGATGATGTAGTATCCCTCAGACCCGGCGTAAACTCCGCCGACCTCATTTTCAGCCAGTGAAAAGGCGGGGGCGAGATAATCGATTTCCTGCGCAGAAGTGACACTGATGACCAGTCCATCGGGATTCATTTCCATGATGGGGTCATCGTTGTATTCTGCAATGAGGGCTTCAAAATCGGCATCCGGCTGCTGCGCCTGCGTCAGCAGGCTGTTGGCCAGAGTCAGTTTGGCCGCGGTGTCGACCTCGCTGAGCGGAGCGCCGGCGTCGTCCAGCGTGCTCAGGCGGATATACCGGACGGTGATGTAGTTTTCGGCAAAGAACTGCCGCAAGTTTTCATCGTTGTAGTATTCGGCGGCCTCGGCACACAGATAGTCGTACAAAAGGTCGTAGTAAAGCGAGTTTTCCTGAAAAGCGTCATAGTTGCGGTCAGTCAATGCCGACTCGCGCAGATAGGACAAATACTCGTACTTGCCGCCCAGGGATTCGATAAACTCATCTTTGTTTTCCTGCAGGGTTTCTTCCTGTTCATCAGACAGCGCAAGCCCCAGCTCATCACATTTAAGCCGGATGATTTCAGCGGTGACAGCCTGGTCCAGCGCATCAGACTTGATTTGTTCGGTCATCTCGTCAGAATACAGGGTATCAGCGGTGTAGCCATATTCTGTGGACAGGTTCATCAGGTTGTAATGGATGTAAAAGGCATAGGTCGCAAGGTCGACACTGCGCGGCCCGACAGTGATGGCCGTCGGGCTGGGCGAGCATCCGCACAGCAGCAGACAGAGGACAAGCGACAAAACCAGTGCTTTTTTCACGATATGCAAGCCTCCTCAGGCGGGGAAATCCTGTTTATCATATCACGTCAACAGAGCTTTGGCAATCATTTTGCGGCATCTGCGGCGCGAATTTCTTCTGCTTTGCCTTTCCATAGTGCGATCAGGCCAGATGCTGACTTCAAAACGTCGTCTGATGGCTTGAGACGCAGCGAAAGATAGGGCTTTTCGCCGGCGCTCATCAGAATACGCCCGCGCAGTGACGGGTCGGCGCAGACAGCCGAGGCGCTTTGCAGCACGCTGGGGGTAAAGACAAACTGAATGGAGCCGGAACGATGGTTGATTTCGCTGACCCCGCACTCGGACGCGTGCGCACGCAACAGCGCGATGGCCAAAAGGTTGAGCACCGGCTGCGGCGGATCGCCAAAACGGTCGATGAGCTCGTCCTGCAGGTCGAGATGGTCCTCTTCAGAGCGGATAAGAGCAATGCGGCGGTACAGGTCAACGCGGGTACCGGTGTCGGGAATATAGCTTTGCGGCAGGCTGGCCGAAACCAGAATGTCAGCAGTGCATTCGGTGCGCTCAGTCGACGGCTGGCCGGAGAGCTCGCCTGCCGCTTCTTCGAGCAGCCGCAGGTACAGGTCATAGCCGACGTTCATCAGATGGCCGCTTTGCTCGGCGCCCAGGACGTTGCCAGCGCCGCGGATTTCAAGGTCGCGCATGGCGATTTTAAAGCCTGAGCCGAACTCGGCAAACTCGCGGATGGCAGACAGTCGTTTTTGCGAAATTTCCGAAAGCACCTTGCCGCGGCGGTAGGTGAAGTAGGCATAGGCATGACGGGCTGAGCGGCCGACGCGGCCGCGGATCTGGTGCAGCTGTGCCAGGCCCATGGCGTCGGCGTTTTCAATGACAAGGGTGTTGACATTGGGAATATCAACGCCTGTTTCGATAATCGTGGTGCAGACCAGAATGGATACTTCGCCGGCATAGGTGCGGCTCATGACGTCGGACAGCTGTTCCTCGCTCATACGGCCGTGCGCTGTGGCGACGACAGCGTCGGGGAACTGCTGGCGCAGGAAGGACGCCGTCTGCTCGATGGAGTCAATGCGGTTGTGCAGGTAGTAGACCTGGCCGCCGCGTGAAAGCTCGCGCCGGATGGCGTCGCGGATGATGGCGTTGTCGTGCTCGAGCACATAGGTCTGCACGGGCTGCCGGCCAAGCGGCGGCTCTTCAAGCACCGACATGTCGCGGATACCGGACAGCGCCATGTTGAGGGTGCGGGGAATGGGGGTCGCGGTCAGCGTCAGCACGTCGACTGAAGTCGTCATCTGCTTGATTTGTTCTTTGTGCGACACGCCAAAGCGCTGCTCTTCGTCGACGACAAGCAGGCCCAGGTCTTTAAAGTGCACGTCCTTCTGCAAAATGCGGTGAGTGCCTATGAGCACATCACACTGGCCGGTGCGCAGCCGGTACAGGGTCTCGCGCATTTGTCCGGCCGTGCGGTAGCGGGACATCATTTCGATTTTGACAGGATAACCGGAAAAACGCTGGCAGGCCGTCAGGTAATGCTGGCGGGCGAGCACGGTAGTGGGGACCAGTATGGCAGCCTGCTTGCCTGAAAGTACGCACTTCATGACAGCGCGGAAAGCGACTTCGGTCTTGCCGAAGCCGACATCGCCGCACAAAAGCCTGTCCATGGGGTGCGGCTTTTCCATATCGCGCTTGATATCGCGCACACAGGTCAGCTGGTCCTCAGTCTCGTCGTAAGGGAAGCTCTCTTCAAAGGCCAGCTGCATATCGTCGTCCGGGAAAAAGGCAAAGCCCGGGCGCTTCATGCGCGCTGAATACAGGGCGATCAGGCCTGCAGCCAAGTCCTGCGCCGCCTTTTTGGCGCGCGACTTGGTCTTTTGCCATGCCGTGCCGCCTAGCTTGCTCAGCTTGACAGTGTCAGCTTCGCCGGCGCCGATGTATTTGGACACCAGGTCGAGCGATGTCGCGGGGACAAAAACCACGTCCGTGCCTGCATAGGCGATTTTAATATAATCGCGCTGTACGCCGTCAACCGTGATGCGTTCAACGCCGCAGAAACGGCCGATGCCGTGATGGTCATGGACCACAAGGTCTCCCGGTGTCAGGTCGGTATAGCTTTTCAGCCGGTTGCGCGCGTCTTTTTTCCCTTCTTTTTTGCGCTTCTGGCGCTGTACGCCCAGCTGTCCCTCGGTAATGACGGCTGTCATGGCATATGGATATTCAAAGCCGGCGGACAGGTTTTGCGGCAGAATGCAGATGCGGCCCGGTCCGGCCTGTCCGGCGTCGGTGACGCAGGGCAGGCCGCGGCTTTCGAGCAGTTCATGCAGACTTGCGGCGCGCTGGCTGCCGCCAGCCAGGGCGAACAGGGTGTAGCGCATGGACAAATAACTTTCAAGGTCGCTGACAGCGGTGTCCAAACTGCCGCCGTACGAGGGGAGCTGCTTGCACCCCAGTGCAATCAGGGCCTGCGGCCGCAGCGCGGTCTGGCTCAAAAAGGCATCGAGCAGAACGGCGGTGTGCGACTCAATGATGCCCCGCACTTCGCCGTCAGACAGGCAGAAGCCGTATTTGGAAGGGGCGAGAACGTCACCCTCGAGCAGATGAGTCTGGTCCTCGCTCTGGCGATAGGCCATGGCCCGCGCACTTTCCAAAACAGCAGGCGTGTCGTCAACAATAATAACAGTATTTGGCGGAAGATAGGAAAAGGCAGAAGCCTGCCGGGGGTAAATATGGGGCAGGTAACGGTCACAGGCTGCGAACAGACCGTTTTGCGTCAGGCGCTCAGCATCCTGCTGCAAAGTGGTGCGCAGCTCGTCGCCCGCCCGGCGCGACAGCGCATTCAGTGTTTTGACAAGACCGTTAATGCCGTCTTTGGCCATATGCGGCAGCGTCTCGCGGGCAGGCAGAATGTCGCAGGCGTCAATGTTGCGGCTGCGCCGTTGGGTCATGGGGTCAAAAATGCCGAGCGAGTCGACAGTGTCGCCGAAAAACTCAGCGCGCACCGGCGCTTCCTGGCCGACGGGAAAGACATCCAGAATACCGCCGCGCAGGGCAAATTGCCCCGGACCCTCGACGGTCAGCGTGTTGGTATACCCCGCCTCTGTCAGGCGGGATGCCAGGTCGTTTAAGTCATAATCCTCGTCCATGCAAAGTCGCAACGCTGCCTTTTCCATCACATCAGGCGGCATGGTCGACAGCATCATGGCTTCGACCGGCGCAGTGAGTACTGGCGTTTTGCCAAAGCCAAAAGCGTGCAGCGCGCCGATGCGCTGGTGCTCGTACTCGCGCGAGACATTGTCAATATTGTGAAAAATAAAGTCGCGCACAGGCAGAAAAGCGGCTTTTTGACCGCAGAAGCCTTCAATATCGAGCGCCATACGCCGGGCGCTTTGTTCGTCGCGTGTGATAACGCACACAGGCCGGCCCAGGTCGGCGAGCAGTGTGGCGGCGATATGCGCCTTGTGAATGTGCGAGACACCGTAAAGAGAGACGACCCGCGGGCCGTCCCGTTGCGCTTCCGCGACCAGCTGCCGGTATTCCGGCAGGCCGCGCATCAAATCGAGCAGTGCTGTGTGTGTGTTCATAACCCCTCGCTGACCTAAAAATGACAGATCCTGCATATGCCTATTCGGCAGTTTTTCCGTTGAATTCCTGCATGGCCGCGTCGACACCCTTGTCAATGATGGCCATGACAGCGTCCGGCGCCATGCGAACGCCGGCATAGGCGTCACTGTCGAGCGTATCCAAAACAAAGTCTTTTAAGTCTTCGGCGCCTTTTTGCGGGGAACCGACGCCGATTTTGACGCGAGGAAAAGCGTCGGACTGCATCTGATAAATGATGCTTTTGATGCCGTTGTGCCCGCCGGCAGAACCGCTGCGGCGCACCCGGATGCGTCCGGCGGGCAGCGAAATGTCATCAAAGACAACGATGACGCGCTCAGGCGGCACCGAGAGGGCGGCTGCCATGTCGCGTACAGCCTCGCCGGACAGATTCATGTAAGTCTGCGGCTTCATGAGCACAATGCTTTTGCCGTGGTGCTCACAAATGGCGTAAGTCGACTGGAATCGTGTTTTGGTCAGCCGGCCGGCGCCGAGCTGCTCGGCAAGCAGATCGAGCGCCATAAAGCCGGCATTGTGCCGCGTCGTTTCGTACTGCCGGCCCGGGTTGCCCAGCCCGGCCACAATGAAGTCCGCCGTCTGTACGGCGGGGGCTTTTCGTCGTCTGAAAATGCAGAACACTTCCTTTGCTGGGTCATACAAACAAGCCGGCGGCCAAAGCCGCCGGCCATGTCGAAATACAGGGCTTTGCCGCGTCTGCCGCCTCTTCGGCTTTTGTCAGGCAGACGGGCGAAGACCGCACGCCTTACGAGAAGATTTCAGAGACAGAGACCTCTTCGTAAATGCGGCGGATAGCTTCGGTAAACATATTGGAGACCGGCAGTATCTTGATTTTATCGATTTTTTTGCTGGCCGGCAAGGGAACGGTGTCGAGCAGATAAACTTCTGAGATAGCGCTGTTTTCCAGCCGTTCGATGGCAGGACCGGACAAAATGGCGTGCGTGGCGCAGGCGACGACGTTTTTGGCGCCGCCAATGTCCATGAGCGCGGCCGCGGCGTTGCACAGCGTGCCGGCAGTGTCGATCATGTCGTCGACCAGAATGACCTGCTTGCCGCGCACATCGCCGATGATGTTCATGACCTCAGACACATTGGCGCGCTGACGGCGCTTGTCGATGATGGCCAGGGGCAGGTCGAGGCGCTCGGTGAACTTGCGGGCACGACCAACCGAGCCGAGGTCAGGCGCGACGACAACAACATTGTCGTTGCCCATGCCATATTTGTCGGCAAAATAGGGAATGAGCACCGAGGTGCCCAGCAGGTTGTCGACGGGGATGTTGAAGAACCCCTGCAGCTGCGACGCGTGCAGGTCCATGGTCAGCACGCGGTCAGCGCCCGCCGCCTCGATGAGGTCGGCGACCAGCTTGGCCGAGATGGGGTCGCGCGCTTTGGTCTTGCGGTCCTGGCGCGCATAGCCGAAATAGGGCATGACGGCCGTGATGCGGCCGGCGCTGGCGCGGCGGAAGGCGTCAATCATGATGAGCATTTCCATCAGGTTGTCGTTGACCGGGTTGCAGGTCGACTGCACGACAAAGACGTCGGCGCCGCGCACCGTTTCGTTGATCGAGACCGAAATCTCGCCGTCTGAAAACTTGGTGACAACGCCCTTGCCCAGCTCGAGCCCCAGAGAAGTCGCAATCTGAAGTGCCAGAGCGGGGTTGGAATTGCCTGCAAAGATCTTGATGCTTGTCCCATGCGGAATCATACGTAGTTACCCCCAAGATTCTATTTTTATATATGATTTACAGCTTGCCGCTTTCGCGCCGTTTTTTGACCCAGCCCGGCTTGACGGTTGCCCGGACGCGGCCGATGCACAGCGATTCGTCGGGAACCGCTTCGGTCACTGTCGTACCCGCGGCGAGATAGGTGCCCCGGCCGACTTCGACGGGAGAGACCAGGTTGACGTTGCAGCCGATAAAGCTGTCGTCACCAACCGTGGAGTGGTGCTTTGTCTTGCCGTCATAATTGACAGCCACCACGCCGCAGCCGACATTGACGCGCTGCCCCAGCGTGATGTCGCCAAGATAGGTCAGGTGCGCAACCTTTGTACCGTCGCCGATCTGGGCTTTTTTCAACTCGACAAAATCGCCGATGCGCGCTTTTTTGCCCACTGCGCAGCCGGGGCGGATATAGGCAAAGGGCCCGACCGTCGTGCCGTCACCGACCGAGCTTTCAAAAATCTGAGACGAGTTGACAGTGACGCCGTCGCCGATTTCAGCATCCTGCAAAAACGCATTGGGACCAATGCGGCAGCCTTCGCCAACGCGGGTGCGGCCATTGAAAAAGCTGCCGGGCAGTACAACACTGCCTGCGCCGATGCGGGCCAGGGGAGAAATATAGGTGGTGTTGGGATCGATCAGAAAAACGCCCTGCTCCATCCAGTAGACATTGATGCGGGCGCGCAGGACTTCTTGGGCGTAATAGGCGCTGACCGTGTCGGTTACAACATGCCGCTCATCAGGGGACACATCGTGCGCCACAGCACCCAGGTCTTCGCACAGCTGTGTGGCAGACAAATCGGAAAAATCACCAAAATCATAGGCTTCGAGCGATTCGCGCGGCAGCAGCACGGCCAGGACTTCGTCGCCGTCGCGGAGCACAGCCGAGCCGTTGGCCGATTCGGCCAGCAGGGCCAGCGCGTTCAGCGTCTGCGGCGACAGGGCGGGCGAAGGCTTGGTGACCAGAAGTACTGAAGGCGCGTCTGACGCCATCAGATAAGCGTCGACCAGCCCCGCCAGGTCATCGGCAGCCAGACACTGCGCATACTCGCTTTTTCCCGCGCACAGGCCGCGGCTGAAAACGCGCTGAGGCGAAAAGGCGGCCGCGGCCGAGGCGATGTGGTCAAACACCGTACAGGACAAAAGCTCGATATGATAAGCTGCGTCCTGCGGGGGTACAAGAATCAAAGAATCGATGAGCTCCATTCGTTCCCATCCTTTAAATGTCATTTGCGTGCCGTTTTTGACAGCACAGAATCAGTATAGCATATTCAGCAGAAAAAACCAAGGTTTTTGCATCAAAAAAACCGGTGCGTCCGCACTTTTTGCGTACTTTGCACAGCACTGGTTTTGTGCTATAATAAACACCATGCGAAAGGGGGAGTGGGTCATGCGAAGGCTTGAGGTGCAGAAAGAAAACCGCGAGGCCATGCAGCTGCTGACGCAGGCGGCTGACGGCGACGCCGCCCTGCTGTACATCTGCGCTCTGGCGGCTGGCGGGAGCGTTGCCCTGAAGACAGCGGTCGAAACGCTGCGCATGGACGAAGACCGGGCGCAGAAGGCGGCCCGCCTGCTTGTCATGTACGGTCTGGGGCGCGATGCAGCCCTGCCCCCGCCGCGCGGCGAAATCAACGTGGTTCCTGAAGATATCTTAAAGCTGCAGCGCGAAGATGTTGCGTTCCGCGGGCTGGTCGGTCATACCGAGAGCATGCTGGGGCGCGTTCTGCGCCGCCGCGAGCTCGAAACGCTTTACAGCGTCTATACTGAGCTCAACCTGCCGGCTGACGTTCTGATGCTGCTCGTCAACGACTGCAGTATGCGGGGCAACCTCAGCGCGCGCGAAATCGAACGGCAGGCCTATCGCTGGGCGGATTCAGGGCTGACTACTTATGAAGAGGCCGAGCGGTATATGCGCCGTCAGCAGTACCTGCGCGCCGAAGGGGCCCGGGTGCTGCGGATGCTGGGCATTTACGACCGTCGCCCGTCTGAGTCAGAGGGCAAGTATATCGCCCGCTGGAGCGACTGGGGCATGTCGGATGAACTGCTGCGTCTGGCCTATGACCGCACGGTCCTGCGGTGCGGTAAGCTGGAGTGGCGCTACATGGATAAAATCCTGGAAAGCTGGCACAAACAGGGCTTTGAAACAGTGCGTCAGGTCGAGACAGGCGATAAGAAGGCGCCGCCGCGAACGTCTCAGGGCGGGCGAGACAGTGTCGTTCAGGCGGTGACGCGCGCGTTTGAGGAAAAGCGGAAAATGCGCGAACAGCGTATTCGCGAGCGGCTCAATAACCTGATGAACAGCGATCCCCGATTTGCAGAAAACGAAAAAGAGCTGCGCCTGTGTGCGTCGCGGGCCGCCCGGGCCGCAATGGGCGGCGAGGATGCGCGGGCCGGACTGGAAGAGCGGCGGAGCGCGCTGCTGCAGGCGCGGCAGGAGCTGCTGCGGCAAAACGGTCTTCCGCCGGACTGGCTCGAGGACAAGCCCGACTGCCCCAAATGCGGGGACCGCGGGTACATCGGCAGCAGCATGTGCGAGTGCTTTGAGCGCGCCTGCCGCGAAGAGGAAGAGCGCCGCGCCGCAGCAGGACAGTAAAGAAGCAATGATAAAAAACAGCCGGGTGGACGGAGAAACCGTTTGCCCGGCTGTTTTTTATGTCAGTCGTCAGACTTTTGCTTTGAATTGAGTCCTAGTCTTGTCTGATTTTGGCTGGAACGCTCAGCGGCCTGCCGCGAGCAGGTAGTCAAACATTTGATTGAACTTTTCCTGGTGGGCCTTTGTGTCAAGCTGCTCCTGGCGGAGACAGGCCTCGTAGAGAAAATTCTGATGCAGCGCGATAATCAGTTCCATGGTGATGGCCGCTTTTTCCGGCCGGATATCCCCTTCCCGGACGATTCGCTCCATGATGATGCGGTCCCGCTCCGCCATGCTGCCCTGCATCAGCATACTCCGCATCTCTGTGCTGAAGTGTTCCAATTCGCCGGGGAACAACTCCTGGTAGTAGAGATGGAGCACCTCGCCCAGCATATCGCTGTACTTTCCGAAAAAAAGATTGTGATAGATTTCCGGAGTTTGAAGGGCACACAGATTAAAGCATTGGTAAATCGTCCGGTACTGATCGATGGCCCGCATATCCGATTTCAGTCCTTGTTCCAGACGAGCGACGTATTCCCGCAGATAGCAAACCGAGCCGAATGTGATCAGCTGCTTCAGATCGTCAAAATAGTTGTAAATCGTGGCGCTGTTATAGCCGGCTTCAGTTGCGATTTTTCGGATTGACAGATTGGAAATCCCCTCGCTGCGAAGCAGCTTCTCTGTTGCCTCGATAAAATAAATCATGATTCGTTTGCGCTTCAGCGTCAAAGGTCTGCTTAAAATCGTGGTTTCTGTTTTCAAAGCAGGAAGCTCCTTTCTATGGCTGGGCTGCTTGCCTGTGCGGGCCCGTTTTTCAAGTCGCAGGGGGCGAAGAAAAAGGCTGAACTCGTCCGTGCAGAGAGCGATGCGCCCAAGGAAACCTGTTCCGCGAACATGGAATCGGGAAAAGCAAAATAAAGGTGCAGGCATCAGCAAGCCCCTCTTGACATGCTGCACCAGGCATTTTATAATCATGATTATAAAATGATCTTGGTTAAATTACTATAGGAGAGGGAACATATAATAAAATGAAGTACAAGTCTTTGCCGGGCGGGTTTATGGTATTTCTCGGAGCCGCGTTTTGGAGCCTGAATTCTCCGCTGGTCAAATATCTCACCCTTGATTCCTTCCTCATCTGCGGGCTGCGTTCTCTGATCGCGGCCTTGGCTTTGTCAGCAACTATTCGTCCCAGACAGTTGAAGTGGAACGGCTGGATGGCAGTCTATGTCTGTTCCTATGCTGGATTGTGCCTGAGCATCATCGTCGCGCTGGGGGCGACATCTGCCCCAATCGCCATCGGGATGCAGTACACGGCGACAATCTGGCTGTTTTTGGCCAACTGTGTGATGACCCGGCGCTTCCAGATGCGCGGATTCCTTCCGGTGCTGGTCATCTTCATCGGTGTGGTATTTTTTATGTGCTCCGGGCAAGACCCTGCAAGCCAGACTGGGAATCTGATTGCACTGGGTGAAGGAATATTTTTTGCCCTGATGACGGTCAGCTCTAAAAAAGCAGCAGGGGGCAATCCGGTGGGGCTTACCGCCGTGGCCAATGTGTTTACTGGGGTCGTGGTGTTCCTGCTGTTTCCCGGGGCTCTTGCCGGTATCGGTCAAATGAGCGGTCTGGAGTGGGCGGTCATGCTGGCCCTCGGCGTGGTGCAGGTAGGGGGCGGATATGCCTTTTACAATATGGGAATCCAGAAGGTCTCTGCTCAGAAAGCATCTGTCATTGCGCTGTGGGAGATGATTTTAGGGCCCGTTTGGGTGGCGGTTTTCCTGAAGGAATACCCCAGTCCCATGGTCCTGGTCGGGTTTGCTTTCATTCTGGCGGGGATGCTGCTGGACGCGCTGCTGCCTTCGGAACGTGCGCAACGCGCTCATGTACAATCGTGATGATTATATCATCACTCTGCAAAAAAGTAAAAGAGCCGGAACGAAAACGCAAAATGGGTCATGTGAGCAGAACACATCGCTCACATGACCCATTTTGTTTCCCAGGATCGCTGTATTACAGCGTCGTTTTCCAGAGACCGTGTTTGTTGCAGTAGGCGTAGACGGCGACCGGCTTGTCGTCGACCAGGGCAAAAACGGCTTCAGGCTTCTGACCGGCAGCCAGTGCCTTGCGCTGTCCGCCGTGCGCCGTCTGCAGGTAGACCCATTCGATGAGATGGTCTTCGGCCATGGGATGCTCGGCTGAGCCGACACAGACGCGGACAGTATTGCCTTCCACAGTGGCAACGGGCAGGTGCTTTTCCGAGCTGGCCTCAACCGTGTTGGCCTCGAGCGCTGTCATGGGCTGACCACAGCAGTGCAGGGGCACGCCAGCGTCATGGATCAGTCCGACCATATTGCCGCAATGCTGACAGACAAAAAAGCGATGTTCGTGCATAATATCTCCTCCTGTTGGTTTAGTATGGTTCGGTTGTATGAGAAAATACGGTCAGGCAAGAAATGTCCATACCGTAAGTCCCAGGCTGAGTACGATAAAGACCAGCGCACCGGGGGACTGCAGGACCAGACGGTGCTTTTGGCCTTCGCTGAGGGGCATGGTGCCGGCATCAAGACGCACATGGCTTTTGCCGTGGGCAAGCAAAATCAGGCTTCCGGCCATCAGAGCCAGAATGACCACGCTTGCCATGCCGATGACCATATCGCTGGCGTTTTGCATCAGCGCCGGCATGAGTAGGGAGCCGACCAGATTAAAGCAGGCGTGCAGCAGAATGCCAATGTGCAAACGACCGGTTGAAATGACGGCATAAGCCAGAATGATACCGACGGAATACGCATAGAAAAACTGGGAAATGTTGCAGTGGAACAGGGCGAAAGCGATGGCTGTGGCCTGGATGGCAAAGGCCTGTCCATAAGGCAGCAGGCGCCGCAAAAGCAGATCGCGGAACATGAGCTCTTCAAAAATCGGGCCGAGAACGACGACAAAAACGAAGATAACAGCCGGACTGGACACCGTGAGGACGCTGTCGAGCGGGTCGGAGTAACCGTGGCCAATCAGCTGTTCGAAAAGCGTGATGGCAGTTGTGCCGACCAGTTGTCCGAGATAACCCATTCCCAGACAGAGTACCAACAGCTTGAGCAGAGCAGGGGTGTCAGGCGGCTGAGCAGGCTTGGGCAGGGGAGATGCCGGGACGCTCTGGAGAATGAGCGCCAGCGCAGTCAGTCCCAGGCCGTACAGGGAAAGGTCAGACAGCAAGAGCGCTCCGGCCATTGATTCAAGCAGGCTGGGGAAAAAGGCGCGCGCAAGAAGTCCCAGAGCAAGGGCGCCCAGCTGGCCGCACACGACCAGGGCGGTCAGCGCCCAGCCGCAGCGGCTCAAAGGCTTTTTAAGGTCAGGCGTCGGCTCAAACGACTGCTTTTGATAAAATGCCGCTGGCGTGACGCAGAACAGCAGGCTGTCATATGGTTCGCCGCGCACCTGCAGGTCCTGATGGCCGCGCTGGACCAGTTCAAAGCCGCATTTGCCGGCTACGCGAATCATGGGCAGGTTTCCCGACCAGGTTTCGGTATAGACATGGGTCAGTCCAGCAGAAAACAGGTAGTGGATAAAGGCGGCAAAGGCCCGCTCGCCGCGCCCGTTGCCGCGGTAGCGCGGTTCGGCAATGTCAATGCCAATGGCCAGCCGGCCCGGTGTTCCGTCGACGTAATAGGAGTTCATCCAGCCGATGTGCTCACCGGTATCCAGTGCAATCTCAAACCGGGTACGCACTGCGGGCAGGGGAGAAGCAAGCAGATGCCGCAGATTGCGCTCGATGGCAGCGGGCTGCATTGTGGGCTGGCGCCACGGTGCGTCCCAGTTCATCCACTCGGTATCCACAGTGCGCCAGCGCATATGGTCGGCAATGTCTGACGGGCATATGTCGCGTATGATGATGTCGCCGCGCCTGATTTCCAAAACGGGTTCCTCCTGTCTATAAGCCGGGATAGCCAGCGCACGAGAGTCAAAGCAGACTGATGGCCTCAGTCTTATTAAATCATTATATCACACTGGCACTTAAAAGCGAAGTATTTTATGCAGGAACGCCCGCAGAAGCAAAACCAGGTTCAGTTCACTACCGCTTGAAAACGACGCAGGATTTGTGTATCATAAAACTGAAACCAGGCGCTCGATACCAGGGCACAGAGCTCAATGCGCAGGATACGCCTTGAAAAGACAAAGGAGAGGATAAAGTGGCAGATACTTTGATGCTAATTGCACTCGTGCTTATTGGATATTCGCTCGTCTGTCTGCTCATTGCCACTGTGCGCACGCTGTTTTTCGAAAAATCACAGAAAAAGCAGCGCTTTAGAGAGACATTCTGGCCGCTGTTTGTCGAGGTTCTCAACCCTCTTAACTGGATTTTTGACTGGATTTAATGCTCGGACAACCAAGCCGGACAGCCCGCAGGGCCCGACAACACAGAATAAACCAAAAGGCGGCTCCTTCCAACGAGGAGCCGCCTAACTACCTAAGTAATTCATTCTTGACCTTTCAATCAATCTAATTCATTTTACATGTGATAAGGGGATTGCGATCTTTTTGAAACCGTCAAGCCAGCTTATCTATTCACTTGTTCATCCATGCAGCGCGGCCATTTTCTCAAAATACTTGCCAGAAACCCATCGTACCTGCACAGGTGCGAAACTCGGCCAAGCTATTGCCCGGCATATCGGTTTCAAAAAGGGAGAGAACAAATATCGAGGAACTACCGCGACCAGTCAGCACAGACTTCTGTCATATATCGGCCAATCGGCCTAACCCTTTGCCATACACAGCACACACGGCATTGGAGATATCATATCAAAACGATTGATGACACTTTTGCGGGGTTTGCTTACACTACGTCAAATGAAAACGCTGTGAAAGTGAACCTTCCCGACAGAAGTCTGTGCTACATTTCCTTCTTCATTGGAAACACTCCCTTCTCTGCTCAGTGGTTTTTTGCTCTGCTGTATTATGTGTTTATTATACTAAAATAAAACGGTGTTGTAAATAGCCAAATCACCTAAACTTTAACACTGAATTTTGTGCAGAAAAACGGCAGCTCCATCAAGAGCTGCCGTTTGACCTTAAAATCAGATGTTGTAAAACCGCCGGCCGTTTTGAAGCGTAGCCTCGGCCAAATGCTCAGGGGAGACGCCGCGAATGGCAGCTGCCGTTTCGCAGACGCGGTACAGGTACCCGGAATCGCACCGCCGCCCGCGGAAAGGTTCAGGCGCCATATAGGGGCAGTCGGTTTCGAGCATGATGCGATCTTCGGGCAGCCAGGCAATGACCTCCGGCGCGCGGCGCGCGTTTTTAAAGGTGATGTTGCCGGTAAACGAAATCATATAGTCAAGCTTCAGCAGTTCGCGCGCGGTCTCGATGCTACCGGAGAAGCAATGACAGACGCCGCGGACAGTGGGGAACTGCCGCAGAATGTCCAGCGTGTCAGCGCACGCCTCGCGCTCGTGGATGACGACGGGGACATTCAGAGCGCGGGCCAGCTCCATCTGCTGCAAAAACACACGCTTCTGGTCGCTGCGCTCGGAAAAATCGTAATGATAATCCAGCCCGATTTCGCCCAGCGCCCGCACACGGGGATGGGCGAGCAGGGCAGCCAGCTCGTCGAGATTATCAGGGACAAAATTTTTGGCGTCATGCGGGTGCACGCCAACAGCGGCCCAGATAAACGGATACTGCTCGGCCAGCGCCACGCTCTGCCGCGACGTCTCCATATCGGAACCGATGTTGGCTACAAATTCGATTCCCTTGTCAGGCAGCGAACGCAGCACATCGTCGCGGTCAGCGTCAAATCGCCCGTTCTCGTAGTGGGCGTGGGTGTCAAACAGCTTCATTTCAGCACAGCTTGGCGCCCGCCGGAATGTCATCTGACACGATGAGCAGGTGCAGGGCCTCTTCGCCCTTTTCGGTGTGCACGGCTGAAATGAGCATGCCGCAGCTTTGCAACCCCATCATCTTGCGCGGGGGCAGATTGACAATGGCGACCAGTGTTTTGCCGACCAGTTCTTCAGGCTTGTACCACTTGGCGATGCCCGACAGGATCTGACGGTCTGTGCCGGTGCCGTCATCGAGTGTGAAGCGCAGAAGCTTGTCCGATTTTTTGACAGGCTGGCAGTCCTTGACCTTGACAGCGCGGAAATCGCTTTTGCAGAAGGTGTCGAAATCAACCATCTCTGTGCTGAGCGGCTCGATTTCAAGGTCAGGGAGCTCTGCCTTGCGGGCAGCCTCGGCCGCAGCTTCGAGGTCAGCCAGCGCCTTGTCCGTGTCAATGCGGGGGAAGAGGTTGTCGCCGCGCACGACAGTGACGTCGTGCCTCAGGGCGCCCAGAACAGCAGCGCTGTCCCACGTCTGGCAGTCTTCGCACGCGCCAATCTGGCGCAGCACCTCGGCCGATGACTGGGGCATAAAGGGCTGCAGCAGGATGGCGCTGACGCGCAGGGCTTCGAGCAGATTGTACATGACACAGGCCAGGCGCGGCGCGTTCTGTTCGTCACGCGCCAGGACCCACGGGGCATTTTCGTCAATATATTTGTTGGCGCGGCTGATGACCTTGAAAATTTCGGCCAGCGCATTCTGGAAAGCGAACTTTTCCATTTCAGCCTCATACCGTCCGCGCAGAGAAGAAATCATTTCGGTCAGCTCGGCGTCTTTTTCTTCATCAGCCGTCTGCTGAGCGGGCAGAGTGCCGCCAAAGTACTTGCCCACCATGGACACCGTACGCGAAAGCAGGTTGCCCAAGTCGTTGGCCAGGTCGACGTTGATGGTGTTGATGAGCGCTTCATTTGAGAAATTGCCGTCCGAGCCAAAGGGAAAGGTACGCAGCAGGAAAAAGCGAAGCGCATCGACACCGAACATTTCGGCCAGAATATACGGGTCAACGACATTGCCCTTGGATTTGGACATTTTGCCGCCGCCCATCAACAGCCAGCCATGGCCATAGACCTTTTTGGGCAGAGGCATGTCCATGCTCATCAGCATGGCCGGCCAGATGATTGAATGAAAACGCACAATTTCCTTGCCGACAAAGTGGACGTCAGCCGGCCAGTAGCGGTCATAATCGTGATAGCGGTCGTTGAAAAGGCCCAGGGCAGTGGTGTAGTTGAACAGCGCGTCGACCCAGACGTAGACGACGTGGCCGGGGTCAAAATCGACGGGCACGCCCCAGGTAAAACTGGTGCGCGAAACGCACAAGTCCTCAAGTCCTGGCTTGATAAAGTTGTTGACCATTTCGTGCACGCGCGAACGCGGCTCGAGAAAATCCGTGTCCTCAAGCAGATGCTGAACGCGGTCGGCGTATTTGGAAAGGCGGAAAAAGTAAGCCTCTTCCTCGGCGTCCTGCACCTCGCGCCCGCAGTCGGGGCACTTGCCGTCGACAAGCTGGCTGTCGGTCCAGAAAGCCTCGCAGTCCTTGCAGTATTTGCCGACATATTTGCCTTTATAAATATCGCCTTTGTCGTACATGGCTTTGAAAATCTTCTGAATGGCAGCAACATGGTAGTCGTCAGTCGTGCGGATGAACCGGTCGTTTGAAATGTTCATCAGTTTCCACAGGTCCAGAATACCCTTGGGACCGGTGACGATTCTATCGACGAATTCCTGCGGCGTCACGCCGGCTGCAGCGGCCTTGGTTTCGATTTTCTGACCGTGTTCGTCGGTGCCGGTGAGAAACATGACGTCATAGCCCTGAAGCCGCTTGTACCGCGCCATGGCGTCGGCCGCCACGGTGCAGTAGGCATGGCCGATGTGCAGCTTGTCGCTGGGGTAGTAAATAGGAGTTGTGATATAGTAGGGACGCTTGCTCGTATTCATGGGTGGTCACCTCGGTTTATAGCAGTAAGTTCCAGTTTAGCACAGTCAGGGTCACATTGTAAAGGGGTCATCCGGGCCGGCGACTTCAAGGCCGAACACGGCGTGGTAATAGCAGATGCAGCCCATGTGCATACGCGGGACGATGAGCAGGTAAGCGGCCGAGGAACCGGCCAGCGTGACAAGCGAGACCATCATGGCACTCATCGGAACAAAGACGATGACGAGGGCAAAAGGAATCACAACGGCAAGGAGCTGCAGGATATAAAGACAGTAAAAACCGAAAAATTTCCATTTATACGGCTTCATACCCTGCCTTGCAGCGGAAAAGCATTCCGTAACAGAGCGGGAAGGCTCTTCGGCCAGCATATAGGCGCCGGGCGTATACAGCAGCACTTCAGCCGCGCCAAGCAGCATGGCCGCGAAAATGATAATAGACAAAAGAAGCACGCTGCCGGTCATGCTGCCGATAAAGGTGGCCGGCAGCACATAAAGCAGCAGCCAGCAGAAAGTGAGCAGCGTGAGCCAGAGCTGCCCCAGCACGGACGCTTTGAGCTTCATACCGTCGGCAAACCACAGCAGCATATCTTTGACAGAGCCGGGCTGCCTGCGGGCCATTCGCTGAAAAAGCTCGTACA
>DVMR01000002.1 GCA_018714845.1 Candidatus Ventrousia excrementavium | reverse complement strand
TCAGGCTCAGGCGTCGTGAAGGAGAAGCATATCAATGGAACAGCGCCGTCAGTCATCATGATAAGCTGGTAGGGCTCCCCGGCCTCGAGGGTGTCAAAGCAGATGGTCTCTTCACCGCGGATCCACTCTGTCAGCAAGGCCGTGCTGCCGGGTGCTGTCAATGCATAGGACTGCCCGGGAAATCCGGTAAAGGACAGACTGCCGGATGTGAGCTCTGCAGATGTGAGGTCGGGTATGTCAGATGCAGGCGGAAAAGAAACTGCCTGTACAGCGGGGGACATTTGGCGCGCTGCATCACACACAGCGAGCGAGAAGGGCTGGTCCGGCGCAAAACCCGTCAGGCGCAGTATTCCGTCGGTCGGGGTAAACCATCCTTCGCTGCTGATAAGCGCCTGTCCGCTGCCATCACAGGCCGAGAGCCCGTCGATAGGCTGTCCATTGGCATCTGTCAGTGAATAGGCGGCAATCGGACAGGCCGCAGTCAGCTCGATAAAGGGAATATTTTCATCGTATCCGCACAACAGGGCCAGCCCGTCGCCAACAACAGGAAGCGTGACAGGTGTGCCTCGGACAATAGCAGAACCATCTTCGGTGCTATGTCCGTAAAAGTCGCCGGGCTGGAGTTCATCGCCCGGTGAAGAGACAAAATACCGTGCGCCGGGCAAAAGCCCGGAAATAAAAAGATCGCCGCCATTGCCCTGCGCCAGGGCGGCGACGATACCATTGGCCGCGGTTACGGCATACTGCCGGTCAGCCATACTGTTTTTCACGGTAATACAGCCGTAGCCGCTCTGTTCGACCGAGCCATCGACTGTATCAGGCATTACAACATCATCAAGAATGGAAATAATTACTGACAAATAAATTTTAGTGTTTTCTTCAAATGGATTCCATTCACGAATCAACAAGTAATATTCTGCAAAAGGATCAAGTTGTGTGTATTCGAGCTGGCTGCTGCTTCCAGATTGCCAGTCGGCATCATCCAGCGAGATAATCACTCCGTCCGGGCCGCTTAAAGCGTATTCATATTTATCATTTAAATCGGTGATGGTCAGCCGATCAAAAATCGGCTCAATGGCATCCGGTTCGCGGATCAGAGTCCCAAGCTCGGGTGGCAGTGATTCACTCATGTTGGATTCAGGCCCCGGAGAGGCTTCAGCCGGTTCCGGCTCATCATGAGTAATGGTCGTGTCCGGTATTGCAAGGGAAGCGGGCTGTGCCAGGGCAAAGTGAAAAATCGGCGGTGTTCGATGGAGCTGTGGCGAATCGCCGGACGTCAGGGCCGCAGCGGATGTTGCCAGTAGTAAAATGGTCAGCAGGGTCACAAAGGTTACACAGGTCAGCTTTTTCATTTTATTCACTCCTTTTATATTTTGCCGTCAAGAGACAGCCTTTTTTAAAAATGACATATCACACAAAATATTTCTTTCTAATTATAATATATTTATTGATAAATCACAATAAAAAGGGAGATTTTACCATGAAAAAAGCAATTCTCTCTCTTGTCGAAAGTGCGCAACGGCACAAAATCGGATGCATATAATATATATAAATATGAATAAATTATATTTTTTGTAAGTGATATTCTGGCTTTAATTTTGTGCAGGTTGGCAAGAATAAAGGAAAGAAATTCGTCTCTTTGACTACTGGCCAGGGCAAAGCGGTTCAGCTACAATAGTTGAGTAGGGATTTCCATGCTGCCTGTGTGCTCTTGTACAGTCAGACAAAAGGCCCGGTGGGTATACATGAGAGCTGGAGTGATTGGCAAAAAATCATACAGTCTGCGAGAGGGGAAAATGCTTTGGAGATTGAGCGGAAATTTCTGATTACACAGCTGCCGGCAGAGCTGAAGCAGTACGAAGCCCGGCATATCGAGCAGGCCTACCTGTGCACGGACCCCGTGGTGCGGGTGCGCCGCAGCAACGACCGGTATATGCTGACATGCAAGGGAGCCGGACTGCTTTCACGCGAGGAGTTTGAGCTGCCGCTTACTGAGCAGGCGTACCGGCACCTGTGTGCAAAGGCGGACGGCCGGGTCATCTGCAAGGTGCGCTATCTGATTCCGTATCAGGACAGGCTCATTGAGCTCGATGTGTTTCAGGGCGGGCTGGCGCCGCTGGCCGTCGCTGAGGTCGAGTTTGAAAGTGAAGCGCAGGCCCGCAGCTTTGTTCCCCCCGAATGGTTTGGCCGCGAGGTCACCTATGATCCGTCTTACAGCAATGCTGCACTCAGCCGGCAAAAATAGCATGAAAAAAGCCGCCCTGCAGGGCGGCTTGACATTTTTATATTATTGCTTGAACCTTTCGGCCAGATGGCGGGACAAAACCGCCAGTGACGACGCCATGTTTTCATTGTGAATCAGAACGTCTCCGGGCGCTGAAAGCCGGACGGGCGCAAAATTCCAGATCGCCAGGATTCCACCCCGAACCATCAGGTCGCAGACAGACTGCGCAGCTTCGGCCGGGACAGTGATGATGCCGATGTGTACGCCCAGCCTGCTGCACAGGTCTACCAGCTTGTCCATAGCCAGAATGGGCTTGCCGTCGCACTGTGTACCGACAAGGGTGGGGTCGGTGTCAAAGGCGGCGAGAATATTCAGGCCGTAATGGGCAAAGCCGCTGTAGCTCATCAGGGAACGCCCCAGTTTTCCTGCGCCAACGACAATGGCGTTGGCCGTGTCGTCATAGCCCAGAAAATGTTCAAGCGCGCGGATAAGCTCAGTTGTCACATACCCGGTTTTGGGGCGCCCGGTACAGGGCAGGCAGGCAAGGTCCTTGCGCACCTGAACAGGGCCGAGATTGAGCGCAGCGGCAATGGCGGCCGATGATATATTAGCGGGAGCCTGCGCCCCCAGCCCCTTTAGATACGAAAGATAGACGGGCAGGCGCATTAGAGTCTGCCGGGGAATGGAAGAAACAGCCATGTACAGATTTCACCTCGTACCTCTTAGTGTAGCAAAATCAGAGTAAAAATGCAAATTCAAACGCAAAAAATCGTCAGGCAGAGGAGAAAACACGCCATTAGGCAGAAAAAACGATTTTTCTTGTAGACGGGTCGGCAATGGTGTAAAATGGTGCGCGGAGGGATGAGTGAATGAAAGCAGACAGCATTATATTTGATTTGGACGGTACGCTGTGGGATTCGACACAGGCCGTGACTGCCACATGGAACGCGGTCATGCGCCAGCACTGTCCGGGCGCGCGCGCGGAAATCACGCGGCAGGAGATTCTGGGATGTATGGGGATGCTGCTGCCCGATATCGGGCGCAAGCTGTTTCCGGCGCAGCCGCCCGCCGTGCAGCAGGCTATGGTGCAGCAGGTCTGCCGTGACGAGTTGACGCTGCTGGAGAAGACCGGGGGGATACTGTATCCCCGGCTGGAAGAGACGCTGCGCCTGCTGCACGAGCAGTTCGCATTGCTCATTGTCAGCAACTGTCAGGCCGGGTATATTGAATGCTTTTTAAAGGCGCATCGGCTGGAGCGCTGGTTTTGTGATTTTGAAAATCCGGACCGGACCGGGCAGCCCAAAGCGGGGAATATCGAGATTGTCGTGCGCAGAAACGGCCTGCGCGCCCCGGTTTATGTGGGGGATACCGCTTTGGACGGCCAGTCGGCGCGCCAGGCCGGCGTTCCCTTTATTCACGCGCGGTACGGTTTCGGCCAGTCTGACGACTTTGACGCGGTCATTGATTCCATTGACCAGCTCCCTGGTATTCTGGAGCCCGCTGGCCGCTGACACTGCAATACAAAAACAAAAGGCGTCTCATGCGAGACGCCTTTTGCCGTATCAGCACCAATCAGATCAGCAGGATAAAGCCTTCTTCAACGGGCTTGTATTCGTCTTCCATCAAAGAGTCATACACGCGGACCATGTCCTTGTCCAGCACCATGATGCGGCGGTCAGCCGGGATTTCAGGCAGCTTTTCAAGGCGTTTTGTGATGCGGTAGACGCCGTTTTCAGCGCCGGCCGGGCCAAAGCTCTGGCCGTTATACTCATCCAGCGTGGCAGTGTCGCGGAAGAGCATCGAGGCGGCATAGCAGTATTCCACGCCGTTGCGGACCTCGAAAACAGGGGAGACAAGGTCACGGCTGGGGTTGGACGGCGTGTTGAGGAAACCGGTGCCGATATCGTCGCTCAGCGGGGCGAACGAGGCCTCGAACAATCCGTAAACGCCGCTGTCGCCCACGCCCGAGAAGGATGCAATCAAAACACCCTCAACACCGGGGAGCTCGCGGATGAAAAAGCCGGTCATCAGGCTGTTGACAACAAGGTCATGCGGGTCGGCGTTGACGAGCACATACATTTTGCTCATGCGGTCCTTCCACTTTTGAGAGACCGGCGCATGGGGACGGGCTTTCTGTGCCATCGGGCTGCGGCGGCCGCGCATTTTTGTCATGATGTAAATGTCGTCGCCGTGCTCGGTAAAGAAAACTTCCTGATTGTTTTCTGCCTCGAACACCTCACCATTGTAGTACAGCGGCTGCTTGTACCAGCTGGTGTGCCCGCCGCGGGTATCGTCGCGGGTGATGGCGCCGTAAGCGCCGTACAGGTGCAGATTGAGCACGCCGCTGGGAACCAGATAAGTGCCGGAATACTTTTTGATCATATCCTCGGGCACGGGTTTTAAGCGGGTGTAGATGTTGGTGCCCAGCTCCTGCATGGCAACGGCGAACAGACGCATGACGGTTTCGGGCACGTCCAGCTTGCAGTCGTGGGTCTCGGACAGAGCCAGCACGGCATTGTACTTGGGAACGACAAAGAACTGCGTAGTGAACTGGAAGCTGTTGCCGCCCTTTTGCAGCACGCCGTCGCCCAGGTCATATTCGGGGTTTTTATAGTTGACGTTGTCCCAGCCAAGACCGTAGTTGGGCGAGGCATCATCGCAGTCAAGGAAGGTGCGGCCGTGCTTGGTGGCCATTTCAGCCTTGCTCTTCTCGCTGATGATTTTGTTGTCTGTCAGGAAGAGCTGACCAAACTTGCACAGGTCCTGCATGGATGTGGTGAAGCCGGCGCCGCCCTGAATCAGCAGCAGCTCGGCAGGGCGTTTGCCTTCGCGCACCAGCGGATAGTCGGGGTTCAGAACAGGGGACAGGCGAGTCGAATGGGCACCAATGGGCTCGGTAATATTGTCGCGGCAGTACTCGGCAAAGGGAACGCCGGTAACGGCGTTGACCACCATCTCAGCCAGTGTGAAGCCGTCGTTGCAGTACACGGCATACTCGCCGGGCGCTGCCTTCAGATGGCTTTTGGCCAGATGGGCGTAAACTTCGTCATAGTAGTGGCTGCCGCGAACGTCAGAGACGGAAAAACCCTTCCACTGCGTGCCGGGAAGGCCCGAGGTGTGGGACAGGCAGTGACGGACCGTGATGTCGCGATAGCGTTCGTCCAGCATGGTGAAGCGGGGCAGGTAGTGGCAGACCGGTGTGTCAAGGTCGATTTTGCCCTGTTCGACCTGCTGCATGACAGCGACGGTGCAGAAGATCTTGGACACCGAGGCGACGTTATAAGTACAGTCCGTGGTAGCCGGCTTTTTTTCCTTGCCGCCCTGATGGCCCAGTGAATCACTGGCGATCAGCTGGCCATCCTTCAAAAAGGCATAGGAAACCGAGGTGTAATCCTTGGGCAGGCCCAGGCGCAGAATGGATGAAAGTTTTTCTGTGAGCTGGTTCATTGTAATCACACTCCTATAGTATTTAATATAACCTGTTTTGGCGATTATGTCAAATACTTTGCCGGCATATGGCTGGATAATCGTCATACATGGGTATTTTTGAAAAAAGGGGCTTTACAACGGCGACAAGTTCGAGTATAATAATAAAGCGGCATCGAGAGGTGCCAAAAATTGAGGGCCTGTAGCGCAGCTGGGAGAGCAAGCGCAACATAACACGGGCCCGGTCAGAACAGCAAACTGCACAAACAGAACAAGCAAAAATATACAAAACAACCAAATATGGGCCTATAGCTCAGCTGGGAGAGCGTACGGTTCGCATCCGTAAGGTCGTCGGTTCGATCCCGATTAGGTCCACCACAAAAAGCCGTGAAAT
>DVMR01000025.1 GCA_018714845.1 Candidatus Ventrousia excrementavium | reverse complement strand
TGGGCCAACGACGTTTTGTTCGGCGAGTGGGTGCCCGGGTTCTTTGACAGCTTTTTGCTCAACTCTGCTGGCGAGCCTGTTGTCGCCGAGTGGCTGTACGGCCTGATTCAGGATGGCATCGTGGCCGGCGTCGGCGCGGTGCTCGGCTTTGTGCCGCAGATGCTTGTGCTCTTTGTGCTGCTGGCCATCCTTGAGGATGTCGGCTACATGGCCCGCATTGCCTTTATCATGGACCGCATTTTCCGCCGTTTTGGCCTTTCGGGCAAGAGCTTTATTCCCATGCTGGTCGCCACCGGCTGCGGTGTGCCGGGCATCATGGCATCACGCACCATTGAACAGGACCGCGACCGCAAGATGACCATTATGACGACCGGCTTTATCCCCTGCGGCGCCAAAATGCCCATCATCGCCCTGTTTGCCGGCGCTGTGTTTGGCAATTCGGCCTGGGTCGCAACCTCGGCCTACTTTATCGGCGTGGCCGCCGTTATCATTTCGGGCATCATGCTCAAAAAATTCAAGGCCTTTGCCGGTGAGCCTGCTCCCTTTGTCATGGAGCTGCCCGCTTACCACGCTCCCTCAGTCGGCAACGTGCTGCGCGCTACCTGGGAACGCGGCTGGAGCTTTATCAAGCGTGCCGGCACGGTAATCCTGCTCTCGTCCATCGTTTTGTGGTTCCTGCAGGGCTACGGCATTGTCGACGGCACCTTCCAGGCTGTTGAAGACAACAACCATTCGCTGCTGGCCGCCATCGGCAACGGCATTGCCTGGATTTTCTATCCGCTGGGCTGGATGGGCGAAATGGCGTGGAAGGCGACAGTCGCCACCTTTACCGGCCTGATTGCCAAAGAAGAGGTCGTCAACACCTTTGGCGTTCTGTACAACTATGCAGGCGGGCTGAGTGAAGACGGCAACGAAATCTGGCAGCTGGTCGGCGCTGACTTCGGCGCTCTGACGGCTTACTCCTTTATGATTTTCAACCTGCTGTGCGCTCCCTGCTTTGCCGCGATGGGCGCCATCAAGCGCGAAATGAACAATACAAAATGGACGCTGGGCGCCATCGGATACATGTGCGGCTTTGCCTATGTCATATCCATGATGGTCTACCAGATTGGCGGGCTCTTTACCGGCGAAGCTTCCTTCAGCGTGTGGACGGTCGTTGCGTTCGCTGCTCTGGCCGGAATGCTGTACCTGCTGTTCCGCAAAGGCTATAAGCCCGACGAGAGCACGCGCCGCCTGACCTCGGTTTCGGCCGCGGGCGCCAGATAAAATCTTCTGTTTGTGGAAAGGAGGGCATAACGATGCCCGAACCTGTGATAAATGCCATCGTAACCCTGGTATTGGCGGCCGTTGTCGCCCTGGCAATCCGCTCAATCTGGAAAAAACACAAAAAAGGCGGTCATTGCACCGGCGATTGCAGCCAGTGCGGCGGCTGTCATAAATAAACGCCATACCACCTCCTTTGAGGGCACGGGTACCGCAGATGCCCGTGCCCTCGCTTTTTGCGTTCCCGGCGCACGCTCTGCGCGGCTTTGGGAGCGATGCGGACTTATCGACTTTTGAAATGCGGGGAGACAGGATGCTTTTACTGAATAAAACACTGATTCAAATGGCAAAAGGGCTGTGGGGCTGGATTTTGACCATCACCGGACTCAAGCTGATTACGCTGGTGGGCACGGCGCTGCTGGCGCGCAGCATTGGCAGTTTTTTGGGAGGCATCGATTCACCGTCCATGACAGGGCAGCAGATGCAGCAGGCCATTATTACGGCATTGCTGGCGGCGCTGCTGATGCTGGCGGCCGAGCTGCTTGTCGGAGAGGCTGAATACCGCTGCACGGCCAAAGCCCGCCTGTCACTGCGCCGGGAAATTTTTGCGAAGGCGCTTGAGCTGGATGTCGGCAACATCGAAAAAATCGGCCCGGTTTCGGCCATCACATCCTCGGTAGATGGGGTTGAGTCCATGCAGGTCTATTACAGCAAGTACCTACCCGGGCTGATTTACTGCCTGATCGCCCCGTTTTATCTGTTTTGGCAGATGCGGCAGTATTCGCTGCCTGTGGCGGCCTTTTTGTTTGTTGTTTCGTTTTTGCTCATGCCCGTCAACAATATCTTCCGCAGCCACATTGAAAAGCTCAAGCGCGAATACTGGAACAGCATGGAGGACCTGACCGGCTACTACCTCGAAAGCGTGCAGGGGCTGACAACGCTCAAGCTGTATGACCAGGACGGGCCGCGCACTGAACGTCTGCGTGAAAAGGCCGACCGGTTCAATAAAAAAATCATGGAGGTCATGAAGGTCAACTTCCGGTCGTTTCTGCTGACCGACGGATTGATTTACGGTTCGGTGGTCGCGGCGGTCGGGCTGATATGCAGTCAGCTTGCGATCGGCGCGGTTGCTTTTTCAGACGCGCTGACGGTGCTTTTGCTGTCGTTTGGCTTTTTCGGTTCCGTGCGGCAGCTGATGAACGCCACGCATTCGGCGCTGGTCGGCGTATCGGCAGCTGACAAGGTGTCGCGTCTGCTGGATATCGATACGACGCGGCCATACGACCCGGCCATTCCTGTTGAGGACAGGCCCTATGACGGCATTCATATGGAAAACGTCACCTTTGCCTATGAGGGCCGTCTGCCGGCGCTGAGCGGTCTTTCCCTTGACATCCGACGGGGAAAGGTCACGGCGCTGGCGGGGCTTTCCGGGTGCGGAAAGAGTACAGCAGCCGGACTTTTGATGCGCTTCTTTGACCCGTCGGTGGGCCGCATTGTGCTGGAGGGCCGGGACTATGTCTCGCTTACGCCGGATGAGCTGCGCAGGAAAATTATCATGATTCCGCAGACAGTCAGCCTGTTCAGCGGCACTGTGCGCGATAATCTGCTGATTGCATCGCCCAGAGCTTCTGATGGCGAGCTTCTGGAAGCGCTTGGGCAGGTGCGGCTGCGGGATTGGGTGCTGGAACAGCCTGATGGACTTTCGACCGATGTGGGGGATGCCGGCGGCAGGCTGTCAGGCGGACAGCGGCAGAAAATCGGCATCGCCCGCGCGCTGCTCTGCAAAGCAGAGTACATCATCTTTGACGAGGCCACATCCAGTGTGGATGTCGAGAGCGAGCAGGAGATATGGAACTGCATTGATGAGCTGGCCAACACCCGCACGCTCATCATTATTTCGCATCGCCTGTCCACCATCCGAAATGCCGATATGATTTATGTGCTCGAAAAGGGAGCAGTCAGTCAGTGCGGCACCCACGACCAGCTGATGGCGCAGAATGGGCTGTACCGCAGCCTGGTGAGGGAACAGCAGCAGCTTGAACAGCAGGGAGAGGAGAGCCTGAAAGGTGAGTAGAAAGTTTTGCTATTCCATCGGTGAGATGACCCGGCGGCTGCTGCGCACAGCGGCGCCGGTCCGGGGGACGCTGATTGTTTCGACGCTGGCCAGCATTGTCGGCAATCTTGCGCAGATGGGACTGATGGGCTTCGGCGCGCTGACCATTCTGGCCTGTACAGGGCGGCTGGGAAGGCCGGCTCTGTGGGGGGCGGGCATGGCTGTCAGTGCTGTGCTCATTGTGCTGTGCAGATACGTCGAGGGCGTTGTTTCCCACGCCGGGGCTTATCAGCTGCTCGCGCATATGCGGGTCAGTCTGTTTGAAAAGCTGCGCACGCTGGCGCCCGCCTGTCTGATCGACCGTGAAAAAGGCGATATTTTGAATATCGCGGTGTCGGATATCGAGACCATCGAGTTTTTCTTTGCCCATACCATCGGGCCGATGTTCACCGTCATTCTGCTGCCCTGCGCCACCCTTCTGCTTGCTTTGAGCTACAGTCCGCTGTACGCGGCGGTGCTGCTGCCCATTTATCTGATTATCAGCGTCGTCTTTCCGCTGGCTGCTGTCAGGCTGGGCCGCGGCGTCGGCATGCGCTACCGCGAGCGTCTGGGCCGCATGAAATCCTTTGTGCTTGAAAGCATCTACGGCCTGAAGGATATTCAGATTTTCGGCGCCGGCCCCCGGCGTCTCGAGCAGGTCAGAGAGCGCAATCAGGAAATCAATCAGGCAGCGCACGGACTGACGCTGCACCGGCAGGCAGTGTCCTCGGTGCCGACGTTTTTTGTATATCTGGCCCGTATTTCCATTCTGGCCGTGGCGTCATACCTGACGCTGCGGGGAACAGGCGACCCCATGGCAGCCATTTTGCTTTCATATGTGGCGACGGCGTCGTTTTCGTCCACGCAGTCGCTGACCACCGTTATCTCCAGCCTGCTGGAAACCTATGCGGCGGCTGAACGCCTGTTCATCCTCGAGGACACAGAACTTGAGGTGACTGAGGACCCATCGCCCCAAAGCACAGGGCCGATTCGCGAAATTGTATTTGACAGCGTGGATTTTGGATATAAACAGGGTACAAGAGATATTTTGAGCGGATTTGACCTGACCGTTCACGTCCGTGAAAAGTTGGGAATTGTGGGCGAAAGCGGCATGGGAAAATCCACGGTCCTGCGTCTTCTTCTGCGGTTTTGGAACCCGCGGGGCGGCGAAATCCGCATCAATGGAGTGCCGCTGGAAAAGACCGCTTTTTCTGAGCTGCGCCGCCGCATTGCGGTGCTTGAACAGGATACGCTTCTGTTCAGCGGGAGCATTGCGGAAAATATTGCCGTCGGCCGGCCCGATGCGTCACGCGGAGAGATATGCGAGGCCGCACGGCGGGCGGGGATTCATGATTTTATTCAGACGCTGCCCCAGGGTTATGATACCCCGATGGGCCAGATGAGCGCCCGGCTTTCAGGCGGCGAGCGCCAGCGCATCGGCATTGCACGCACCATGATCGTCGACCCGGATGTTCTGGTGATGGATGAGCCGACGAGCAGCTTGGACGTACTGCACGAAAAAGAGCTGCTCAAAACCCTGGCCGATGAGTATGGAGACAAAATGCTGATTCTGGTTTCGCACCGACCGTCGACCCTGACGGGCTGTACCCGCATCATTCGTCTTGAGCAGGGGAAATGCAGGCCGGTATCCCACGCTGACATGTAAACAGAACAAGAGGTCCGGCAGAGCGCAGCTCTGCCGGATTTTTCATGTGCAAGCCCAAAGCGATGTTTTTTGTGCGCCGATGTGGTATAATGACAGAAAACCAGTGAAAAGGAGACATGCTGTGCGCCTGTTTATCGCTTTGCGCTTCGACGAGCGCGCCCTTAAGCAGCTGACCGCTGTGCAGGGAAAGCTGTGCCGGTCAGCCGCCCGGTGCAGCCCTGTCCAGCGCGACAGTCTGCACATGACGCTGGCCTTTCTCGGCGAAGTAGAAAATGCGCGTACAGCCGCATTGAAGCACATTCTGGACGGCCTGGACCCGGCGCCGTCTTCGCTGCGCTTTGAAACAGTGGGGAGCTTTGCAAACGGCATCTGGTGGTGCGGGCCGGGGCGCAGCCCGCCGCTGACGAGACTGCACAGTCAGCTGCGTCATGCCCTGCGGGAGCAGGGGTTTGCGGTAGAGGACAGGCCCTTTGTCCCGCATGTGACACTGGCGCGCCGCGTTGTGCCCAACGCGCCCGGTGCTCTGCCGCAGCTGCAGCACCCCTTTGCCGCACAGGTGCGCTCGGTCAGCCTGATGCGCTCTCAGTTGGGCAAGGGAGCACCGGCCTATACCGAACTGTACGCTGTGCCACCGGGCAGACACAGCGCAGGGCCCATGCAACATCAGTGAGTCGGGGAGGAAGAACTCATGAATAAAATCAATATTGCAGGCACAGGCGGCTACGAAATCCCCTGTGCCCACACACTGACCGGCGGAGAGCACACCGTCGTCATTGTCAGCCACGGCTTTGGCAGCACCAAAGAAAGCTCGACTGCCTTGATGCTGGCGCACGGCATGGCCGGGCACGGGGCGGGCGTTTTTGCCTATGACTTCCCTGCGCATGGCGACAGCCCGGTCGACGGCAGCATGCTGACCGTTGACCGCTGTCTTGAGGACCTCGCTGCTGTCGAACAATATGTGCGCACCGTTGCGCCGGATGCCCGCATCTGTTACTTTGGCTCGAGCTTTGGCGCCTATATCTCTCTGCTCTATGTGTCCGAGCGCCCGCATGAAGGCCGCAGGGTGTTTACGCGCTCGGCTGCTGTTGAAATGCCCCTGCTCATCCGCAACAGCCGGACTCCCGAGCAGGAACGCGAGCTGCGCGAGCACGGCTTTATCCTGTTTGGCGCGCAATACGGCTACACGCGGGACCTTAAGCTGACCCAGGCCTTTGCAGACAGTCTGGACGCGCATGACCTGTTCGCGCGCTGGAAGCCGGGGACCGCCGAGGTCTGTATGATTCATGGAGACAATGACCAGGTCGCCCCGTATGAGGCGGCGCAGCGGTTTGCCGTACTGTCCGGTGCACAGCTCATCATCGTGCCGGGCGGCGATCACCGTCTGTCCATTCCCGGCGCTCCCGAGCTCGTGCTCAAATCGGCTGTGGACTTTTTGCTGGGCAAATAGGCGGGTGTTTTCTGTTAGAAAGCAGGAGGAAAAGGCGTGAAGACTGCCGTACACAATCTGCAGCAGGCCATCCGGGCAGCGGCCGGGATGAATGAAAACTGCCCTGCGGCGGTCCCCGATGTCACGGCCTGCCGGTTTATATCGCAAAAAATCCAGATGCCGCAGACCGAAAACCCCTATCTTTACCTTGTGCTGGACGGCGCGCTCAGGCTTCACACACCATCCGGCATGATGGATTATATGGCGGGACAGTACTCGGTTTCCCAAATCGACACGCCCCTGTCAGGGACGGTTTTGTCCTTTTCACAGCAGGAGGACTTTCTGGCTGCTGCAGTCGAGTTTTCCTCAGGCGACGTCATCACAACGGCGCTCGAGCTGGACAATGACCTGATGGAAAAAATAGCGGGCGGGAAGCTGCAGGAGCGCACAATGCTGCAGTCTGACGCTTCGGTTGTTGACGCGGTCTGGCGGCTGATGTCGGCGGCGCACGAGACGGTCCCGTCAGATTTTCTGCGCAAAAACCGGATGCGTGAGGTCATCTATCAGATTCTTTGCGGTTCGTGCGGCAGACAGCTGCTGCAAAGCATCGCCAATTTCAGCCAGGCAGCCGTGCATCAGCAAAAACCTGCGGCTGAAAGAGGTGCCGAACTGCTTTTTTAACCTTGTTCACGGTGCAGAGAACCGCAGAGGCGACTCTTTTCAGGATTTTGCCGAGCAGGTTCTGCAAAATGAACAAAGCAAATGACCTTCGGTTGTATGTTGAGCCGTCCCGGAAGCATTCCGGACGGCTCACATTTTTTGCTTTTGAGAAAGGGGGTTGTGTTTTGGTCAGAGCTGTGATATAGTTAGTTATAATTAACTGTTAAAATGGCGCCGTGAGTTAGCGGATTCTAACTTTGGCGGTATGAGCGGGTGAGAGCGATGCTGGCACAAATCATAGCCCGGCAGGAGAGCGCGTCGATGAAAACGGCACTGGCTGCAGAGGGGTTGGAGGTCTGCACCTTTGACTGCCTTTGCTGGACAGCGCCCGAGGTTTCAGACACGCCTGCGCAATGTGAGGTTCTGTACCTTTTAAGCGGAAAGCTGCAACTCGAGCTGAAAACGGGGGAGCTTTTATGCGCCGAGCGGCATGAGCTTCTGCTGCTCACACCGCTGACCTGTGTGCGCTGTGCCCATATGCTCAGGGGGCCGCTCAGGGGCGCTGTGGTGACCTTTGACGATGTCTGCGCGCTCAAAAGCCTGCCGTGGCTGTGGGCCGGGCAGCCTGAACGGGTTGGCGGTGCCGGGCAGAGCGGACAAAAGCACACTTACCGCGACCAGTATCAGATAGAGAGTATTCGTCGGGTGCAGGCGTTCATGATGGAACACCTGGACCAGCCGCTGACCATCGACAGCCTGGCCCGAGCCTTTCATATTTCCGGCACTTTGCTCAAAGAGGGCTTTCGCCAGATGTACGGTCTGCCTGTCCGCCAATTTTTGCAGGTGCACCGCATGGCCCGCGCGGCCGAGCTGCTGTGCACCACAAACCAGCCCATCGCGCAGGTGGCATCGGCGGTGGGGTACGAAAGTGTCAGCCAGTTCGGGATGGTGTTTAAACGCCAGTACCGCATGACGCCTTCGCAGTACCGCAGGCAGTTTCGCAGAAAAATGTCCAAAACAGGGGAATTATGTCTGAATCCGAATGTTTTACCGTAATTTTTCCTGTAGAATAGAAGCCCGATAAAGGAAAAGCAGGAGGTGTATCCTTTTGAAGCAGCATCGTTTTTGGGCATGGGGTGCTGTGATTTGCATGGTTATGGTCATGCTCACCGGGTATCGACGCAAATAAATAACACAGGAGGAATGCTGTATGCTGCGTTGCTATAAAAATCTGGCTTTGTTTGTAGGCGGAGCGCTGTTTGGCTCGGCCGGAATCAAATTGCTGTCGAGCAGGGATGCCAAGAAGGTTTATACGCATGCCGCGGCAGCCGTGCTTCGGGTGAAGGAATCGGTCATGGAGACCGTCACCACGGCACAGGAGAATGCCGCTGACATTCTGGCTTCGGCCAAAGAAATCAATGAGCAGAGAGCCGCTGCCGAAGAAGTTGTGGAAGACGCTGCGGCGGAAGACGAGTGTGCACAGGAAGCGTGAGCGTATTGACAGCGGTCGCGCATTTCATGCGGGGAGGGCTGCGGCCCTCTCTTTCTGCGTGTGGGAGGTCTTATCGTGAAGTTTAAGGTGATGCATGAATGCAGGGGACGCATCCGCGTCCGGATGCTGACGCCGCGGATGTCGCTTGAACACGCCGACCAGCTCGAGGCCTATCTGTGCGCCGGGGCAGGTGTTGAAAAGGCGGTCGTCCATGAGCGCACACGCTGTGCGGTTATTTATTATCAGGGGCCGCGGGCGGCGCTTTTGGGCTATATCAGCAGCTTTGTCCCCGTGCCGCCCGACGCCTCGGGGATGCCGGCAGTGCACAGCGCCCGGGCACTCAACCGCATGTACGAGGAAAAGCTGGTGGGCGCAGTGCTGTTCAAGGCGGCCCGGGCGCTGTTTCTCCCGGCGCCGCTGCGCATGGCGCACATCATTTGGCGGTCAGTGCCTTATCTGCTCAGGGGGCTGCGGTGTCTGGTGCGCAGACAGTTCCATGTCGAGCTGCTCGACGGGCTGTCCATCGGCATTTC
This sequence comes from Candidatus Ventrousia excrementavium, assembly GCA_018714845.1. Taxonomy (GTDB): domain Bacteria; phylum Bacillota; class Clostridia; order Oscillospirales; family Butyricicoccaceae; genus Ventrousia; species Ventrousia excrementavium. The sequence goes on along the minus strand of DVMR01000025.1, from coordinate 10,248 downwards.
CATGCTGCGGCAGGATTTTTCCACTGCCAGCTCGGTGATGTTCCTGCTGCATCTGGGAGAGCTGCTGGAAGAGTGGACACACAAAAAATCTGTCGAAGATTTGGCGCGCAGCATGGCGCTGAACATCGACCGCGTATGGCTCAAAACCCCTGAGGGCGAGGTGCTGGTGCCCCTTGAACAGGTCCGGCCGGGCGATTGCGTCGTTGTGCGCACGGGGGGACTGATTCCGGCAGACGGCGTTATTCAAAGCGGCGAGGTCATGGTCAATCAGGCTTCGCTGACGGGTGAATCGATTCCCGTGCCCAAACGTCCGGACATGACGGTCTACGCCGGCACAGTGGTGGAGGAAGGCGAATGTGTCATCCGCGTTACCCAGCAGAATGGAAGCAGCCGCTACGATAAAATTGTCGCCATGATTGAAAGCTCTGAAAAGCTCAAATCTGCGGCCGAAAGCCGGGCTGCCAGCCTGGCTGACCGGCTGGTACCCTATACACTGGCAGGCAGTGCGGCGGCATTTTTGCTGACGCGCAGCGCTGTCCGGGCGCTGTCGGTTTTGATGGTGGATTTTTCGTGCGCGCTCAAGCTCTCCATGCCTCTGGCTGTGCTGTCCGCCATGCGCGAGGCAAGCGATTTTCACATCACTGTCAAGGGCGGAAAGTTCCTCGAGGCTGTGGCGGCGGCGGACACCGTGGTCTTTGACAAGACCGGAACCCTGACCCATGCCTGCCCGATGGTGGCGCAGGTCATCCCCTTTGGCGGGCGCGAAGAAAACGAGGTTTTGCGTCTGGCGGCATGTCTGGAAGAGCACTTCCCCCATTCCGTTGCCAACGCTGTTGTTCAGGCGGCCCGCGACCGGGGTCTTGCGCACGAAGAGATGCACTCAAAGGTGGAATATCTCGTCGCCCACGGTATTGCCAGTACGGTGGGCGGCATCCGGACGGTTATCGGAAGCGCGCATTTTGTGTTTGAGGACGAAAAGTGCACGGTTGCCCCCGGGGACCGCGAGGCGTTTGATGCACTGCCGGCCCACTATACCCACCTGTATCTGGCGGTCGGCGGTGTGTTGGCTGCGGTTATCTGTATTTTTGACCCCCTGCGCAGTGAGGCAGGAGAGGTGGTCAGGGAGCTGCGCCGGCTGGGCATTCGGAAAACCGTGATGCTCACCGGGGACAGCGAGCACACGGCGGCTGCCATAGCGGCGCAGGTGGGCGTTGACGAGTACCGGTCTGAGGTGCTGCCCGAGGACAAGGCGCGGTATGTGGAAGCGCAGCGCGCCGGGGGCAGCGTTGTCATTATGCTGGGTGACGGTATCAACGATTCCCCTGCGCTGTCGGCTGCCGACGTCGGCATAGCAGTCAGCGACGGCGCCGCCATTGCACGCGAGATTGCCGATATCACCATTTCGGCCAACAGCCTGCATGAGCTGATTCTTTTGCGGCAGCTGTCGGACGCATTGATGACCCGTATCCGCTCCAACTACCGGTTTGTCATAGGGTTTAATGCCATGCTTATTGTACTGGGCGCGGCCGGGGTGCTGACGCCTGCCACCTCGGCCATGCTGCATAATCTGTCCACGCTGGGAATCAGCGTGCGCAGCATGACCAACCTGCTTGACCATCAGGCCAAAAAATAAGAAAGACGCGGGAGCATACCTCAGTGCTCCCGCGTTTTTGATTTGGCAGATTGAATGGCGGAAAATTGAAGCGTGCGCTGAAATGGTGTATAATAAAAAACACAGGGGTCTTTGCAGGCTATGTCAATCGGCGATAGGAGAGATTTTGATGGAATATGAAGGCCAAATTTGCCGCAGTCCCATGGAGCGAGCCTCATTCATGCTGCCTGTGTCAGTCGGCTGTGCGTATAACCAATGTTATTTCTGCATGCTTTTTAAGCATCTGAAGTACCGCGAGCTGCCGCTTGAACAGGTTGAGTCTGAGCTTTTGCGCGTTCGGCAGGCGGGCGGAAACCCCAAAACGGTTTTCTTGGGTGACGGCAGTGCTTTTCAGCTTTCGGCAGAGCGGCTGCTGCGCATTTTGGAGCTGGTGCACCGGTATTTTCCCGGTTGTACGGCCGTCAATATGGACGCTACGGTCCCGAGCATACTGGAAAAGACCGACAAAGAGCTTTCGGCCCTGGCCCGGGCCGGAGTCAGCCATTTGTATCTGGGTATCGAAAGCGGGCTGGACGACGTGCTCGCTCTGATGAACAAAGGACACACGATGGCGCAGGCCTGTGAGGCCATTGAAAGGCTCAAGCGGGCCGGTATGATTTATGACGCCCATATGATGACCGGCGTGGCCGGCAGGGGGCGGGGCGAAGAGAACGCCCGGGCCATGGCCCTGTTTTATAACAGAACCGGTCCCGGACGGATTGTCAATTTTTCCATGTTTGTTCATCGCGATGCGCCGTTGTACCGGCTGATTGAGCAGGGGCGCTTTACCCCGGCAGATGAACTGGAAAACCTGCGCGAGGAGCGGCTTTTGCTGTCGCAGCTCACAGTGCCGGTCGATTACGACGGGTTCCATGACGTCATTCCCTTCCGCGTGCGGGGTATTTTGCCGCGCGACCGCGACAAAATGCTGCGCCGCCTTGACGCCGCCATTGAGGCACAGCGGGAGAAGGAGCCGCTTGTCGCCTGGGCTTGACGGCAGCAGCGCAAATGTTGTGGTGAAACTGCTGTTTGGGACAAAGAAGCCGCAGACGCTTCATGCGTCTGCGGCTTATTTATACCGGGAAAATGGTCAGTCAAGCGCCATTTCAGGATGTTCGGCGTCCACAAAACCGGCGTGCGCCTCGCAGCCGAAAACACGGGTGAGCTGGTTCAGCAGATCGTCCCGCGCGGCGAGCACGTCATCCCTGTTGAAATTGGAAAAACCGTCGATGGGGAAGAAAATCCACGACGAGTCAGGGGTGATTTTTCCGTGTTCACTCTGCCGCCAGGTCCACCGGCGGGTGCGCACCTGACTGCCCACCGCATAGACTACCTCGCCGGGGTCCGGCGTTTCGAGCTCAGTGCCGCCAAAAGGCAAAAAGGTATCGCCGGGCTGTGACAGCCGCACGCAGACATTGCTTTCTGCACCGCACAGGTCGTGTGCGCCGATGGGCAGTGTGTACTTGAGCGAGACAGCGTTGCCCAAATCAACAGCGGGATTGATGTGGGGCATCCCCTTGCCTTTGGCAATACGGGTGAACAGCGCCTCGACAGAGCACAGATATTTGTTGGGGTTCATCCCGAGCGCACGAAAGGCATCCCGATAGGGCAGGATGGCGGGGTCGTCCTTGACCTTCTGGCCCTCAAACCGGCGCTCGGCCAGCGCAATGCCTTCGTCCAGCAGACGTGCGGCTTCGGGGCAGGGCGAGCGGTTGTCGATTCCCTTTGCGACAACCACGCCGAAGCAGGCTGCCGGCAGCTTTTCAAATATCGCCTGGTCTACGCAGAATTTCATCACGATTTCCTCCGTTCTGTGGTAAAAGTCCGATGGCAGACATGAAAAGGGGCCTGTCGTTATTTTAAAAGCGCCTCGAGAATGGGCGACAGGGCGGAAAAATCGACAAAATCCACACGCTTTCCATAGGTTTCCACGAGCGCCTGGTCCTCTGCGGTCTGTTTTTCAGGGGGAGTTTTGCGCAGGGACTGGTACAGTAGAGCCATGGCCGCCCGATGGCCCGGCGAGAGCTTCTGATAGTCTATCGCGCCCCGCAGATGAAACAGGGATGCTCTGGCAAACCATCCGGGAGACAGCTGCTTTTGCAATGATGCGCGGATGTTCTGAACATTTTCCGCCAGCGAAGGATCAGCCAGGCCTACAGTGGCAACAATGAGCCGCTGATCCGGCACAGGTGCGTGTGCGCGCAGAACTTTTTTCATTCCCAGCACGCCGCCGGCATACAGGCCGCCCACATAAACAAGAATCTTTGCATCAGAAAGCGCGTGAGCGTCTGCAAAGGAAGCCGTCGGGATACCGGAAAGCGCGGACAGCTGTTCCGCATATCTGCGGGAAGAGCCATACCGGCTGCCGTATAAAATGATTTTTTTCATTTCAGGGCCCCCTTTTTACAAAATAAGCACATGCAGAGAATAGCGGCCAGATGCGCCAACATTCCCTTGTTACCATAGCAGAAGCGAGAGGCCAATGCTATCGTATACAGGTCAACATATGGCAAATTTTGTGAAAAGAAGCGGCATACAGAAATTGCTGCTAAAGCGAGGTATTGTCGGGCGAGGTCTGCTTGGTCGGAATGCCGATGACATATTGGTCCCGCCCAAGCTGCTTGGCTCTGTACAGCAGCTCGTCTGCCTCGCGGTACAGCTCGTCTGCGGCTCGGGGCGCTGTGATGGGCAAAGCGCCGATGCTGCATGACATCTGGCGATCGCCCCACTTGATTTTGTGCAGACGCTCCTGAAAGCGCTGCAAAGTACGCTCCAGCTCATCACGGGAGAAGGCTGTGCAGACCATCACGGCGAACTCATCGCCGCCCAGGCGGCCGATGAAGCCGTCCTGCCCAAAAGCGGTTTCAAGTTCGAGCGCAGTTTCTTTCAGCACGCGGTCGCCCTCTGGATGGCCGTACAGGTCATTGACTTCTTTGAAGTAGTCCATGTCAATCATGATAAAATAGCTGAAAGCGTCCTTGCGGACGCCCAGGTCTTTCAGGGCCTTGCCACAGGACTGAAAAAAGGTCTTGCGATTTAAAACACCGGTCAGGGCATCAATTTTGGCTTCACGGTCCATGTAGGTGGTGTAGCGCCGGTTGAAAATCAGAAAAATAATGACCAGTGACATCATGGACAGAATGCCGATCAGAAACTGAATCTGCAAATGAAGCAGGTCGCTGTGTTCGATGTCGGTCAGGTAGGTTCCCTGCTGGTCAAGCACGATATCCATACGGTTGACAAAATAGATGGCCACTGCTATGGAAGAGAGCAGAGCCAGCAGGATGATGCACGCCAGTGACAAAACATGGTAGCGCTCGCCAAAGTGAAAGTTTTGAACAGTTTCCACACGCTTTAAAAACTGCGTCCAGGCGCGGGAATATGAGGCGCGCCAAATCAGCAGAACTATAAGCGCGGTGGTCAGAGCAGTCACAATACCGTTCAGAGTTGCCAGATTTTGAATGGTGTGGATGGGCGTATAGCCCGTTTCGGGAAAAAAGACCCACAAAGCACTGTAGACCAGAGAAGAGTGAACGGACGGGCCAAAAAAAGAAATCACACCGACCAGCGGACCCGGGTACCTTGATTTTCTGGCAGCATGATAAAACAGTCCAACCAGAAGTCCGAACAGAGCACGGCTGCCGACGCTAAGCAGGATGCTCCTGAACGGGTGACCGCTCATGATAGGGGAAAACAGCTGGTCAAAAGGCATGATGTAGTGGGCAGACGCCTTCCACATGCTGGCCAGCCCAAAAACAGTCCCCAGAACGGTTGATTCAGCAGGCCCCAGCAGCGCGCCTGCCAGCAGTACGGGAATATAGGCGATGGTGACAGAAAGCGGCTCGACATGAAAATACCCCAGGAATGAAAAGGACATCAGCAGCTCGATGGCGACCAGCGTGCCCAGCAGATACAGGCGCACGCTTCTGCCGTACTGTTGTGGGGATTGTATCATGTCGGTTCTCCTTTCTTTGACGGATAAATGACGATTTTTATAATATGTAAATTATTATAGTACAAAGCATACTGTTCCGCAAGGGCAAGGAACGGTGTATACAGGCATTTCAAAAGCGAAAACTCATGGAGAGTCAAAAATCCGCATTAGATTATAAATTTACTCGCCCAAGATGTCGACGAAATCATCGGGGATTGGCGGCTCGCCGATGATGAGGCGCAGAAATGCCAGCAGGTAGATGTGGGCGGGATAGTAAATGTAAAAAAGCTTTTTGACCCCCCTGCCGCGCTGGCCGTTGTAAAGCAAAAACAGCGGAAGCGCAAAAATTCCGACCCATGCGGTTGAGTAGACGATAGAAATGCCCGGCGGAAACATTTGAATCCCTAAGGTCATCTCTGTGAGAGCAGAGATAAATTGTTCGATGCGGGATGCATCGAAAAGAACTCGGGTAAAAAGGCGCAAAATAATGGTACACAGAAACAACTGCGAATTGATAAACTGAAAAACAAAATAAATCATCAGGCTGATGCTCAGCTTGCGCTTGTTCTGATAAAAATGATGCATGAGCAAACCCAGCAGCACGGTCATCATACGACCTTCAGCCAAAAACGGATTGCCAATGACAGCTGACAGAACAGGGGTCAGGACATCGGGATAAAAAAGAACTTCTGAATTAAGCAGCATCGGTACGGCAATCACAAAGCTGGCAGCTAAATACAGAGCCGTCTTTTTTCTGCTTTCGGACATCAGCTGAATGAGCAGCAGGATACAGAACAGGGTCTGGAAAATATTGTTTTCCACGGTGAAGCCGTCAAACAGCCAGAGATTCGACACCGTATTGAGCACGGCCATGGCGACGCTGAGAATGTACAGACGAAGCAGCATTTGCCGGCGGCTGCGGGTCTTGTCAAAGCCCGCGACCAGACAGAAGATAAAAATCGGCGCCGAAACTCGTCCGATGAGATGAAGCCACTCGGGTGCACCGGGGATAAAAGTCGCGATATGGTCGAGTGTCATGCAGATGAGTGCAATGATTTTCAATGCGGTTTGTGACATCGGACTTCCTCCTGTCGTCTGACTCGTATGTCCATGATATCATTGTGCGTGCCAGTCATCAAGCATAGCAAGCATTTTTTCTGTTTTGATGTCATGTATTGCGCGCTGAGCGCAAAATATAATGAAAATCATCACGTTGTGTCTGGCTGAGCATCATATTTTTCCGCCCGCGGCCATATGGTTGTGCGGGAGGGATTTTTTTGCGCCTGTCCATGTTTTACAGCACGCTGCTGCTGACGGGGGTTAATCTGCTGCTGCGGCTGGTGGGCACGACCTTTCAGGTCTATGTCTCCGGCCGAATCGGCGCGGCCGGCGTCGGGCTTCTGCAGCTGGTTTTATCGGTGTCCATGCTGGCGCAGACCGCGGGAATCGCCGGTGTGCGGACAACGGCCATGTACCTGTCTGCCGAAGAACTGGGCCGGCGGCAGACAGGCCTGATTTCACGGATTCTGTCCGGCTGCACCATTTACAGCCTGGTGTGCAGCGGCGTAATCAGTGCGGCGCTTTACTGGGGCGCGCCGCTTTTGGCCGAGCACTGGATTGGTGACGTGCGCACAGTGGGTGCGCTGCGGGTGTTCGCGCTGTTTTTGCCCGTTGAATGTCTGTGCGGCGTTCTGCAGGGGTACTTTACAGCGGCAAAGCGCATCGGGACTTTGGCGGTCGTCGGCATTGCCGAACAGCTCTGCTCGATGGCTGTTACCACAGCGGTGCTGACCACCTGGGCGGGCAGCGATCCGGGCCGCGCGTGCCAGGCGGTCATTCTGGGCACCGGCACGGGCGCCTGTCTGGCGCTGTTCAGCCTGGGGCTTTTGCTGCCGCGTCATAAGGATGCGCCCCCGTCCCGGTCGGGCGTCGCCGGGCGGCTGCTGCGCATCGCCGTGCCGCTTGCTCTGGCCGATGACCTCAAAGCCGGGCTGACGTCAGCCGAAAAACTCATCATTCCCAAACGGCTGGCCCTGCATCTCGGAACAGGCACGCCGCTTGAATCTTTTGGCGTTGTGTGCGGTATGGTGATGCCCGTGTTGATGTTTCCATCCGCCGTGCTGTTTGCACTAGCTGAGCTGCTCATCCCCGAGCTGGCCCGCTGCGCTGCCGTCGGCAGCGCCCGGCGGATTCGATATCTGGCCCGCCGCAGTCTGCGTATGGCCATGCTGTACGGACTGTGCTGCGGCGGACTGCTCTTTTTGCTGGCCATGCCGCTGACCGACGCGCTGTATCAAAACGAGGAGGCCGGACGCTGGTTGATGCTGTTTGCGCTGCTGGCCCCCATGCTCTACTGCGACTCTCTGGTTGACGCCATGACAAAGGGGCTGGGACAGCAGAATTACTGTGTGCGCTACAACATCGTGACTTCGGCGCTGGACCTCGCGCTTTTGTATGTGCTGCTGCCGCGGTATGGTATGCTGGGCTATTTTATCAGCTTTCTTGTCACGCACCTGCTCAACTTTGTGCTCAGCTTTCGGCGGCTTTTGGCTGCGTCGCAGATTACGGTGTCGCTCCGCCGGCCCGTACTGGCGGCGGGCGCTACGCTGGTCAGCATCTGGGCGGCCGCGCAGTTCCCCGCAGGAGCGGTTCAGATTATCGTGTTCCTCTGCATGAGCTGGGGACTGTACTGGGCGCTCGGCGCACTGCGGCGTGAGGACATCCGGTGGGTGCGCGGGCTGGTTAAAAACCGGCAGTAAATAAAAGGCCGTCCCCGCCTGGGACGGCCTTCTTGTTTAAGAATCATACTCCATCAGATAAAAGGTGCCGGCCTGCTCGTCGATTACAGCGAGCACAAAATTGCGCGGCGTGCCATCCTGGGACAGGCTGTCGCCCGTGCCGCGGCACTGCCAGGCTCCTGCTGCGGGCAGTGTGCCGCCATCACCGCCGTACAGTTTTGCCAGCCATTCTGGCAGGGGCAATTCATCCCAGCCGGCCTGATGCGCCCTTTCCAGGGCGGAAGCGGCTTGTTCGCCAAGCGAAAACCGGGTCAGGCGAACACCGTCTTCCAGAAATCCGCCGTGCGTATCGCGCAGGACCTCGCCCGCAGACGTCAGCGGCAGCACGCCGCCAAAGTATCGAAAGCATACGCCCCGCGGTGTGTCCAGCCAGCGGACAGCTCCCAGCAGTGCGATTGCGGCGGCGATTATCAGCGCAGACAGCGTCAGGCGCCGCTTCCTGCTCATGTGCCGTCACTCCCTTCAGTCGATTCAAAGCGGTCTGGTCAAGATTGACTTTGACAGTGCAAGTGCCGCCGCTGCACAGCGATGTCATCCAGCACTGTAAAATTTTACTGCTTTATTTCGATAATATCATATTTCTCCCGGAACCGCAACAAAATAAAAGTCCTGTGTAGCATTTTGCCCCTTCCCGGGGTATTATCAGTGAGAAGGGAATGAGAGCATGGAGCAGTCACAGTGCGCGGATACAGAGCAGGTCATCCGCCGATATGCTGACATGGTTTACCGGCTGGCCTATTCCTACGCGCGTTCGCGCAGCGATGCGGACGACATTTTTCAGGAGGTTTTCTTGCGCTATGTGCGCAAAAAGCCCGTCTTTGACAGCGACGAGCACTGCAAGGCCTGGTTGCTGCGCGTCACGGCCAACTGTGCCAAAAAGCACCTTGCTAATCCCTTTCGTCAGCGCACACAGCCGCTTGATGATGCCATTCCCTTTCCCGAGCCTGCTGAATCCGCGCTCGATGATGCGCTGCGGCAGCTTTCACCCCGCTACCGTGCTGTCGTCCACCTTTTCTATTACGAGGGCTGCTCAACCGAAGAAATCGCCCGGCTGCTGGGACGCAAGCCGTCCACCGTGCGCACGCAGCTGACACGGGCACGCGCTGAGCTGGCCCGGCTTTTGAAAGGAGACCATCATGTTTGACCCTGTAACCTACCGCTCCATGCAGGAAAGCATCCGCCCCTCGCCGGAGCTGGTCAGCCGCGCTGTACGGTCGGCGCGCCCCCGGCGCACAGTCATGCTGCGCCGCGTTCTGGCTGCCGCCGCCGCGCTGGCCCTGTGCATCTGCGTGCCGGCTTTAGCTGGTCCGTCCGTCATTTATCAGCTGGTCTATACTGTCTCGCCCGATTTTGCGCAGCATTTTGCGCCCGTTCAGATGTCCTGTGAATCCAACGGCGTCCGGCTGGAAGTCGTATCCGCGCGCATACACGGCAGCACGGCAGAGATTTATCTGACGCTGCAGGACCTGACCGGTGACCGCGTCGACGAGACCACCGACCTTTACGACAGCTACTCCATACACCGCGCTTTTTCCTGCTCCGCGACCTGTCAGCGCGTGGGGTTTGATTCCCAAACGGGCACTGCCGCGTTTCTCATCCGGGTTGATGAGTGGGGCGGACAGAATATCGAGGGCAGTAAAATGACCTTTTCCTTTGACCGCTTTCTCAGCCATAAAACTGTGCAGCAGGTGGAGCTGCCACTGGAGCTCGCTGCGCTGCCGGCCGGCGCTGCCATGCAAGATGTGACCGAACGCGGGCGCTCGTATGCAGATGAGCGCTTTGCCGACGAACCCTCGCGTGCCCTGGTCTCGTCAGACGAGCCGCTGTTCATCCCGGCTGAGGGCTTTGCCGTCACAGCTGCGGGC
>DVMR01000024.1 GCA_018714845.1 Candidatus Ventrousia excrementavium | reverse complement strand
TGCTCCATGATGGCCTGGTGCTTGCGCCCATAGTAAAGCCGGACCGTAAAACCACCTGCTTCGATATCCTGGCGCACATAGTCCCCGGCATAGACGGTTCCACTGCTGCCGCTTGTCTCAAAGCGCCAGGTTTTCGTGCCGTCACTGTTCTCGGCGACCAGCTCGGCGTCCGCCGGTGTGAAGGGGATGACGACCATCTGCCCCGGCAGCGTAATCTCGACGGTAAACGGCCAGATTCCCGTCAGGACGCTGACGTCGAGCAGGATGGGAGACAGGTTCTGGTTTTCAAGCCTCAGGTATTCACGGCTGATTTCCGGCTCTCCCTGCATGGTTGTCTGCGTGCTCCAGTCCCGGGGGAAGCCGCCGTATTCCAGCGTTAGCTCGATATTTTCTTCTGCCGGAATGGTCACTTCAAGCTGAGCCATATTGCTTTCCTGATAGCCGGTCCATGCAAAGGCTGTTTCACTGCCGTTGGCCGTCGCCGAATGAATGGCATACCCCGGGTTGACACCGAAGGTCACGACCTGCTCCCGACCGGATGTGTTTTGCAGTTGATAAAGCGCTGTTCCCGACACGCTCCCCTTCTCCACATCGGGAAAAACCTTCGCGCTGCGTCCCACGCAGACCACGCTTTCCAGCGGCTCCAGCATGTAAAGTTCCATCGCCGACAGGTCGGGGTTGCTCTGGTCGATAAAAGGCTGCGCAGCGCAGGCGATACTCGAACAGATCAGCAGTGCCAGCGCGGCGGCAGGGCGGTATACACGGCGGACACTGCGCGCAAACGAACCCGCGGCGCTTTTTCCGTACTGCCTGATGCAAAGGTAGGACAGGGCCCACACGCCGGACAATGCCGCCAGCCAGGTCAGGCGCACATAGGCCACGGAACTGAAAATGCGGTCGTTGGAAAAATCGTCTGACAGCGCCCATACGCAGGGATTGAGCCAGCAAAGCTGCCAGTCGTCGGCCCAAATGGTCAGGCTCAGCCCGGCAAAGACAGCAAAAAGCACCAGCGACAGGTCCATTCGCCGCGTAAACTGATAAGCAGCCGCTGCGGCCAGAATGGCCAGCGGCAGGGCGAGCCCCATCAAAAGGACAGCCGCTAAAACGTAGTCGCCGCTGTCAAACACAGACCCAATCTGTGCCCGCGCCACAGGGAACCAGAGCACGGCAGTGGCGCAAAATGTCATCAGCGCTGTGGTTATCAGCGCCAGTAGGCGCACCCATGCAAAAGTCAGGGGCGAAACCGCTGCATCGACCAATGCGTCGGCCCGGCGGCTGTGTACCCGGTCCAGCTCAAAAATGGTGAGCAGTCCAAAGAGCACACCCCCCGCAACACCGCCGGCCAGCGCGGGATTGGCCAGATAAATCGACTGCATGGTACTGCCGACAGCAGGCCGGTACAGCGTCAAGCCCACACATGGCGAAAGCAAAGTCAGGGCCATGACAAACCATGCCAGCCGGCTTTGCAGAAGCCGGCCTAACTCCAGGGGAAAAAGACCAATGACTTTCATCAGACCGCCCCCCGTGAGATGAGATAAAGATAGGCGTCTTCCAGTGTCGGCTCTTCAGGTGCGGCGTAATCGGGCAGCGTTTCCGCCACTGCCCGGCAGCGAATTCCCCGGCTGGTGTTGACGCGGGCCGTGATATGCAGCCCCTGACATGCGGCGGATTCACTCTCCCAAAACACCCCCACATGCCCTTCCGCAGCCTGAATGAGCTGCGCCGGTGTGCCGGAAAACAAAACGCTGCCGCGGTCAATCACAACCAGTTGATCGCACACCGATTGCACGTCTTCAATGATGTGGGTCGAAAGCAGCACCAGCCGTTCCTGCGCTGTCTGCGAAAACAGGTTGCGGAAATGAATGCGCTCCTCGGGGTCCAGCCCCACTGTCGGCTCGTCAAAAACCAGAAACGCCGGATCGCCCAACAGAGCCTGCGCGATGCCGACGCGCTGCCTCTGTCCGCCCGACAGGGTGCGGATGCGCGATTTTGCCTTTTCTTCCAGATTGACCGCTTTGAGCACTCTCTGGATTTCATCTTTTGGCCTGTTCAGCCCTTTCAGAGCAGCCATGTAATCAAGAAACTGATAAACCGTCAGCTCGTCAAACAGGCCAAAGTCCTGGGGCAGATACCCCAGCTGCGACTTGAGCTGCCGTTCTGCTTTGTCAAGAGGGCTGCCGTTGACCCTGATTGTACCGGTTGTGGGCAGCAGCGCCGCCACCAGCAGCTTCATCAGAGTGGATTTACCCGCGCCGTTAGGGCCTAAAAGCCCGATCAGGCTGGGTGTGCGTAGGTCAAGACTGAGATCCTTCAGCGCCTGTCTGCCGCTCGGGTAGACCATACTGACATTTTGAATGTTGATTTCCATATCGTTGATATCCTTTCTGCTTGGGATTGCCTGTAGAATACCAATGTTGTATGGATGCGCGCTGAAGATTGTATGTGATTTGTGTGAAAACGAAAAACAAGTGCAAAAAAACCGGGGAACCCCGGCGCAAGGCCCGGTTCCCCGGTCTCATCTGGTATAACTGCCTATTTTTTTGCCGCACAGACTGTGCCGCGCGCCGCGTCAATGGTGACCGGCATTCCGCTTTTGAGCATTTGCGTGGCGTTGGTCGCATTGATGACAGCCGGAATGTCCAAAGCCATGGCGACGGTCGCCGCATGACTGTCCATCCCACCCTGCTCGACAATCAGGCCTGCGGCCTTTTTGAGCGCAGGCAGCATTTTGTTGGTCGTATAGGGCGCGACAATGACGTCTCCCTCGCTGCAAAGGCGCAGCACCTCGTCCTCATTGCGGCAGACGACGACCGAACCCGAGACAGTGCGGCCCGTCACACCGGTGCCCGACAGCAGCAGGTTGCCGATGACCTCGACCCTGAGCAGGTTGCTGGTGCCCGACACGCCCAGGGGCACGCCGGCTGTCAGCACGACCATGTCGCCGTCGCTCGCCATGTGCTCGGCAATGGCGGCCTGCACAGAAAGGTCAAACAGACCGTCCGTCGAATCGACCTCGGGAATGACAACCGGATGCACACCCCACGTCAGGTTGAGCCTGCGGCGAACGCGCTCATCGCAGGTACAGCACAAAATGGGCACGCCGGGGCGGAATTTCGAGATCATGCGCGCCGTGCGCCCTGACTTGGACACCGTGATAATGGCGGCGGCATGCAATTCATCGGCGGTCTGACAGGTGGCAAAAGAGATGGCGTTTGTGACATTGGGGACCGTGGCGCCGGTGCGCGAACGCAGGCGGCCCGAATAATTGATGTCCCCCTCGACCGTCAAAGCAATGGAGTTCATCGTCCGCACCGCCTCGACCGGGTACTGTCCGGCAGCCGTTTCGCCCGACAGCATGATGGCGCCGGTGCCGTCGTACACGGCGTTGGCCACGTCGCTGGTCTCGGCGCGCGTCGGGCGCGGATTGTGAATCATCGACTCGAGCATCTGCGTGGCGGTGATGACCGCCTTGCCCTGTGCCACGGCTTTTTTAATCATCATTTTCTGAATGGCCGGCAGGCGCTCAAAATGAATCTCAACCCCCATGTCGCCGCGGGCAACCATGATGCCGTCAGAGACGGCGAGAATTTCGTCGATGTTCTGAACGCCCTCTTCGTTTTCTATTTTGGAAATAATCTCAATATCACTGCCCCGTCTTTCCAGCTGCTGACGGATGAGAAGCACATCTTCCGCCGTGCGGACAAAGGACGCGGCAATCAAGTCAAAGCCGTTGTCCACGGCGAAATCAATGTCTGCGACGTCTTTCGGCGACAGATACGGCATGGAAAAGCGCGCGTTGGGAATATTGACGCCCTTGCGGTTGGATATTTTGCCGCCGTTGACAACGCGGCAGACAATGTCGGTTCCCTCGATGCTCTCGATGCTCAGCTCAATCAGCCCATCATCGAGCAGAATGGTGCCGCCGGGCGCCACGTCACGATACAGCTCGGCATATGAAGCAGACGCACCGTGCTCGTCGCCCTCGCACGGGTCGGCGTACAGCACAAAGCGTGCGCCGCGCACGAGCTCGGCTTTGCCATTCTTAAAGGTTCCCAGGCGAATTTCAGGGCCCTTGGTGTCGAGCATAGCCGCGACTGGTACCCCCATCTCTTCGCGCACAGCGACAAAGCGGTCATACCGCGCCTTTTGCTCTTCATGCGTGCCGTGGCTGAAATTAAAGCGGGCGACGTCCATGCCCGCCGCAATCATCTGGCGCAGCGTATCGCTGTCGTCACAGGCCGGCCCCAGGGTGCAGACGATTTTTGTTTTTCTCATGGTTTCCTCTTTTCCGCGCGGCCCTGCCGCGCTTTCTTAACCTGATTTTCTCTTGACACCCCTAGTGTACCACGAAAGCGCGGGCCGGTCAACGCAAAACCTCTGCGGCTTGCCACTTTGACTTTTTTGTGGTATGGTATTATCAAACCAATATGGAAGGGAGCGCCTTATTATGTCTTTTCTGACGCCGCAAGCCCTGCGCTACATTGAAGAAAACCAGCAGTCCCTCGTCGACCTGATTGCCCATCTGTGCACCATTCCCGCTCCGTCCAACCACGAGGAGCAGCGTGCCGCTTTCTGCAAACAATGGCTCGAAGACGCCGGTGCGACCGGAGTCTTTATCGATGACGCGCTCAATGTCATCTTCCCCCTCGGCTGTGAGGGCGACGGGCCAGTCTCGGTCTTTATGGCCCACACGGATACAGTTTTTCCTGATACAGAGCCCTTTACGCCGCGCATTGAAGACGGCAAAATGCACTGCCCCGGCGTTGGCGACGACACGGCCAACCTGGCCACGCTGCTACTGTGCGCCAAATATGTCATTCAAAACGGCCTGAAGCCCGCTGACGGCGGCGTTGTTTTTGTCGCGAACGCCGGCGAAGAGGGCCTGGGCAACCTCAAAGGCTCACGCGCTGTCATGGAGCGCTATGGCCGCCGCGTCCGCCAGTTTATCTCTTATGACGGCAGCTACCCCAACATCTGCTCGCGCGCCGTCGGCTCGAGCCGCTACCGCGTCGAGGTGCTGACCGAGGGCGGGCACTCGTTCGGTAGCTTTGGCAACCGCAACGCCATTCACCTGCTGGCGCAGATGATTACTGACTTTTACGCGCTCAAGGTGCCGGTCGACGGCGACAGCAAGACGACCTACAATGTCGGCGGCATTCAGGGCGGCACGTCGGTCAACACCATTGCCCAGCAGGCTTCCATGCTGTTTGAGTACCGTTCTGATTCAGGCGTCTGCCTTGAAAAGATGGAAGAGTTCTTCCAGAGCGTCATCGCGCACTACCGCACAATGGGCATCACTGTCAATGTCGAGCTGCTGGGCAAGCGCCCCGGCATGGGCGACGTTGACCCCGCTGCCATGGACGCTTTGAAAAACAAGATGAGCGCCATTATGGAAGAGTTCTGCGGCAAGCCCGCGACCTACAGCTCGGGTTCGACCGACGCCAACATTCCGCTCAGCATGGGGATTCCCTCGCTGGTCTTTGGCGCTTACCACGGCCGCGGCGCCCACACGCGCGAAGAATACATCGAGCTTGACAGCCTGCCCACCGGCTTTAAGATTGTGCTGGCCAGTATTCTCGACTGCTTCGCGTAATGTTCCCCTGACAGAAAAAACGCAGCATGATGGTCCATGCTGCGTTTTTTGCTGTGCCTATCTTTCAATGCCCAAAATGCGCTCAACGGCCGCAGCGTCTTCGGCGCTCAGCGCCTCGTAAGCGACGCCGCCGTTTTCATAGAACCGGTTCGTCATGGCCGTGTACTTCAGTGCGCTGATTGTCCGGCCGTCCGCGAGCTCAATCGTCAAATTCCGGGTCAGCCGAACGCCTTCCAGAAGGTTGGTGTTGTTAAAGCCGATGCGCTCCCAATGGTCTCCGCCCAGGCAGGTGATGCCGGAAATGACGTCATACAGCGCCGCAATGTCGTTTTCATCGGCAATGGTTTTTGTACCGATTTCCCTTTGCAGGGCCTTGCCAGCGTCGGTGTTGTCCATCTGGTTGGGCGTCACTGTGATGCTGACAATGTCCTGCGCGCCTGTGATGCCGTAGACTGTCTGCAGCACATTGTCATAGCGATAGGGCGAAAACTCGACATCCTTCATCCAAGCGTATTCGCCCCAATCTTCGGTCTGCGCTGCCTCAGATGCCTGTTCTTCGTCCCACACCACAAAGCAGGCAAACTCCCACAGGCTGTAACCGTTTTCCCCGCGCAGAATCAGATACTGCAGCTCGTCATGACCGGCGAGCCGGTACCAGTTATCCGCGTTTTCCAGCGGTTCGCCCAGGCTTTCGGATAAAAGCTCGTTCCCGCGGCTTCCTGTCGTGACCTGATAGTACTCGGCGGCGCGCCCGGCAACGGGCAGCGTCTGGACATACAGCACATCCTCGGTAAACACCTCTTCGCCGGGCTGTAGCAACAGGTCGGACACGTCGACCGCCGCCCTCTCCCCCTGCTCAGCTGTGGTGTCTGCTGCCGGTCCCGGCGTCTGCGACGGCCGCAGCAGATGAACACCCACGGCGCCCAGTCCCACAAGCAGGCACAGGCAGGCAGCCAGCACACCTTTTTTCCACCAGATGATGCGGCCACCCCTTTCCGACCGGGGCTGTGCGTTCAGGACCAGCTCTTCATCAATGCCGCCGATGGCGCGCAGCAGCAGCTCTTCTTTTTGGTTCACAGCGCAATCCCATCCTTTCCAAGATGCTCTTTCAGCGCTTTGCGTATTCGAAACAGCGTGACCGCGACTTTGTTTTTGCTCACGCCGTACTGCCCTGCGATATCATCCGCAGAATACAGATACCAGTAGCGGCGGATGAACATGTTCCGTTTCTGCTCCGGCAAAGCCCGCAGAAACCGGCTGATGCTCGCGGACAGCTCCTGCTCGTCAATGGCCTGCTCGACACTGTCCTGCGACGCAATACATTCGCTCAGCTCGGACAGCGCCAGCCCGGCCTCTCCCCCGCCCCGTTTCCGGCGGCCGACTTCCCTGTATTTGTCAAGCGCCAGATTCCGGGTGATGGTGCCCAGAAATACAGGCAGATGCCGCGGCCTTTGGGGTGGAATGGCGTTCCACGCCCGCATCAGCGCGTCGTTGACACATTCCTCGGCGTCCTGGTGGTCGTGAAGGATGTTGCGTGCAATGGTGTGGCAATAGCTTCCGTATTTTTGCTGGGTCGCCGCCAGCGCATCCTGTGAGCGCTGCCAGTACAAGTCAATAATCTTTTCGTCGTCCATCCCTGTATACCCCCTTTCACCTTTATAGACGACAAATTATATCACATATTTCACTGTCTGTCCTGTTTTTTGCGGACCGGCATGCTATAATCAACTTATTCTGAAAACGAAAGGTGAGCGGATATGATTGTCCTGATTGCAGGTGCGTCACACACAGGAAAAACCCTGCTGGCACAAAAACTGCTTGAAAAATATCACTGCCCCTATCTGTCCATAGACCATTTAAAAATGGGGCTCATCCGCAGCGGGAATACCGATCTGACTCCTGAAGATGATGACCGGCTGACTGCGTATTTGTGGCCCATTGTTCGTGAAATCATCAAAACAGCCGTCGAAAACCGGCAAAGCCTGATCGTTGAAGGCTGCTATATCCCGTTTGACTGGCAAAAGGATTTTGACAGCCTGTATCTGTCCGAAATCCGCTATTGCTGTCTGGTGATGAGTGAAAGCTACATCAAAGCCCACTTTTCAGATATCAAAAAATACGCCAATGCTGTCGAGCAGCGCATTGACGACTCCGGATATACGCTGGAACATGCGCTGCGGGATAATGCGTACAATCTGGCCATGTGTCAGAAAGCCGGCTGTCCGTTTCTGCTCATTGACAAAGAGTACCCTGCAGACATGGACATTGTTTTTGAAACAGAAAGATAAACTGAAGAAAAATCCCCGCAATCGCGATGATTACGGGGATTTTGAAAGCAAATCGATACTTTTCCCGACTCAAACACAAAGCTCCTGCAAAGCAAAAAGCCTGGAGCACAAATTGGCTCCAGGCCCTGCCTGGTGGTGCCGGTGAAGGGACTCGAACCCCCACGGTTTCCCTCCTGATTTTGAGTCAGGCGCGTCTGCCATTCCGCCACACCGGCATAACGGAATTATTATAGCGCAAACCGCGGGAAAAAGCAAGCCTTTTTTATTCTTTCAGCAGTGCGCGCAACGCCGCCATGTAACATTCAGCCGCACTGTAAAGCTGCTCGAGTTCAACATGCTCGTCAATGGTGTGCGCCAGGTTCTCGCGCGACGGCCCCAGACCAAAGGTTTTGATGCCCGCCTCGCCGGCGTAGTGGCTGCCGTTGGTGCAGAAATTGTACTGCGTAATCTCCGGATCGAATCCGGCCGCTTTAAGCTCGGCATAAACATCCTGCACAAAAGGCTCTTCCCTGTCAAACAGCCAGCCCGGGAAGAAGCGCTCGCCCACAATCTCTTCCCCGGTATAGCAGGTCTCACGGCCGACGGCAAAGCTGACCCTGCACTTAAAATCGGGGTCTGCGGCCGCCAACGCATCGATGGCCGCCTGCAGCGGAGCCAGAACGCTTTCTTTCGTCTCTCCAACAAGCAGACGCCGGTCATAGGTGGCGCGGCAGTACTGCGGCACGACCGACGCCCCGGGATACGGCTCGGACTTGATATCGACCAGCTCCATGATGCCCTTGCCCAGCACCGGGTGATGCGTAGGCACCAGCTTTTGCACTGCGTCAATCAGCTTGGCCATTTTGTAGACCGCGTTGATGCCCTTTTCGGGGTTGGCCGAATGAGCCGGCTTGCCGAAGGTCTCAAAGACAATCTCCGCGCGGCCGCGCTGGCCGATTTTGAGGTTGAGCTGCGAAGCCTCGGCGATGATGACATAATCCGGCTGAAAGTGCGCAGACAGACTGCGCGAGGCGACGCCTTCAAAGCACTCCTCGTGGACCGAGCCCGCGACATAGATTTCGCCGGCAAAGTCGCGTCCACAGTCCTCGGCAAAGAACGCCGCGCCGCAGGCCGTCGCAGCCAGCGCTCCCTTCATGTCGGTCGCGCCGCGGCCGTACAGCATGCCAGCCTCGACCTCAGCGTCAAAGGGCTTGTGGGTCCACGCCGCCTCGTCCGTGACCGGGACGGTGTCCATGTGACCGTCGAACAGCACCTTTTTGCCCGGGCGGGCGCCGCGCAGAATGCCGACCGTATTGCCGTACCCGTCGACATAGACGTCGTCAAACCCCAGGCTTTTAAACCCCTCGGTCAGTACGGCGGCGGCCTTGTCCTCATGACCGGAATAGCTCTGCTGCCTGATGAGCTGCCGGGTCAGCTCGAGGACCTGCTCTTTTCTTTTTTCACAAAGCATGCGTCTCTCCTCCTACAGTATTTGAATATATTGTGAGGCGGTTTTTGCCATCATCAGCTTGGTTCCCGAGGTTTCAAAGGCGATTTCGAGCAGCACGTCGCCGCCCATGGGCGTGGCGTTTTTGACCACACCCGCGCCAAAAACCTTGTGCGCGATGCGGTCGCCCGGGCGGAAGCTCTGGACCGGGCCGCCCGACGGCGCGGCGGCCGGGGGCGCGATGGACACCTCAGGCCGCGGTCTTGGCGCACGCCGTGCTGGCGCCTGACGTGCCGGCCGGGCGCTTTGCAGGACCGGAGACTGAGGCCCTTCTCGCTGCAGGCAGGCTTCGGGAATCTCGTCAATAAACCGCGACGGCTTGGCAAAGCTGGTCTGTCCGTACAGCATGCGGCGGCGGGCGCACGAAATGTACAGCTCCTTTTTGGCGCGCGTCATGGCCACATAGCAGATGCGGCGCTCTTCCTCGAGCTCCTCGTTTTTTTCCATCGAGCGGTAGGACGGGAACAGCCCTTCTTCCACGCCGACCAGAAAGACGGTGTCAAACTCCAGGCCTTTGGCGCTGTGCATGGTCATCATGGTGACGGCGTCGGCCTCTTCGTCATACCGGTCCACATCAGTCAAAAGAGAAATCTCTTCCAAAAACTCGCCCAGCGTCGGGGTTTCGGCGCGTTCACAGTATTCCACTATGCTCGACTTGAGCTCGCGGATGTTGTCAATGCGCCCGTGCGCCTCGATGGTGTCCTGCGCCTCGAGCGCGGGCAGGTAGCCGGTTTTATACATGACCTCTTCGTAAAAGTCCGGCAGCGGCATACTGCCGGCCATGCTCTGCAAAGACGCCATCAGGTTGGCAAACTGCTCAAGCGCGCCGGCGGCTGACTTTCCAAAATCGGGGTATTCGCCGGCCCGCGCCGCAATGGCCAGCTGCGAGATTCCCTCGCGGTCTTCCAGAAAGGCCAGCGTCTCCAGCGTCTTGGCCCCAATCTTGCGGGCCGGGTTGTTGATGATGCGCCGCAGGCGCACCGAGTCGTTGGGGTTGTGGATGACCCACAGATAGGCCAGCATGTCCTTGACCTCGGCGCGGTCAAAAAAGCGCAGGCCGCTGACGATGCGATAGGGAATGCTGTTGCGTTTGAAGGCCGACTCGATGCTGTTACTCAGTGCGTGATTGCGGTACAGCACTGTAAAGCTATTGAGCTTTTCACCCCGCGCATAGCCTTCGTGAATCCGCGCCGCGACATACTGGGCTTCATCGTCCTGCGAATCAGCGGTGTAAAGGTGTACACGTTCCCCCTGCGCGTTCTGTGTCCACAGCGTTTTTCCTTTTCGGGCCGTGTTGCAGGCAATGACCTCGTTGGCGGCCGACAGAATGTTCCCGGTAGAGCGGTAATTCTGCTCGAGCCGGATGGTCACGGCCTCGGGATACTGCTGCTCGAACTCGAGAATATTGGCGATGGTCGCGCCGCGGAACTTGTAGATGCTCTGGTCATCGTCGCCGACAACGCACAAATTGCGGTGCCTGCCGGCCAAAATGCTGCACAGCACATACTGTGCATGGTTGGTATCCTGGTATTCGTCGACCAGCACATAGCGGAACTTGTTCTGGTAATATTCCCGCACGTCGGCAAAGCCGCGCAGCAGCTCTACTGTTTTGAAGATGATGTCGTCAAAGTCCAGCGCATTGGCCGACAGCATCCGCTTCTGGTAAGCCGTGTAGACCCGCGAGACAATGCGCTTATAGTAATCGCTGCCCGCCAGCTCTTCATATTCTGCGGGGTCGACCAGATTGTCCTTTGCACGCGAGATTTCCGAGGAAATACCGCGCAGCTCAAACTTCTTTTCGTCAATGTCCAGGTCCTTTAAAATGCCGGTCAGCATCCGCTTTTTGTCGTCTTCGTCGTAAATGGTAAAGCTTTTGGAATACCCCAGCCGGTCGATGTCCCGGCGCAGGATGCGGGTACAAGCCGAATGAAAGGTGTGCGCCCACAAATCGGCCGCCTGCGGTCCGCAGGCGACGTTCAGGCGGTCGCGCAGCTCGCCGGCCGCCTTGTTGGTAAAGGTGATGGCAATAATCTCCCACGGGCGCGGCGCGTCGACGCTGCACAGCCGCAAAAGCTCGCTTTCGGACAGAGCGCCCGGGTCGGCCACTGCCTGCGCCAGCCGCGCCAGCTCGCCGTCGCCCGCCCAGTCGGGCGCTGTTTCGCATTCGTACCCGCGCCCAAACCGCAAAAGATTGATGACGCGGTTGATGAGCACTGTTGTCTTGCCGCTGCCCGCGCCGGCCAGCAGTAAAACCGGCCCCTCGGTCTTAAAGACCGCCTTTTTCTGCATATCGTTGAGCTTTTCAAACTCGTTTTCAATCACCGCCCTGCGCAGCGCGCTGTAGCGTACGTCAAAATCGCTCATGACCTCTCCCTCTTATTTCAGCACGACGTTTTCCGGCTGCAAAGCCGATTTCAGCCGCATCATCATCTCGTCGACCGGCGCGACCCAGCGCTCCTGCCGCAGGCGCATTTTGCGCCCCGTGTCCTGCGCCAGCAAAACAACCGGGCTGTGACCCGGGTACGCTGCCATAATGCTGCACGCCTGCGCAAAGGCCGCCGATTCCAGCCCCGGCACCCGCAGGTACAGCGTGCGCGGCTTTTCTTCTTCTGCCGGCGCCGGGGGCGCGCTCTGTGCCGATCTGTAAGGCGCCCGCCCCCGGCTTCCGCGCCGGCGCTGCGCCAGATATTCCTCAACGCCGGCGTCGGTCAGCGGAAAGGCCTCGTCGCACACCAGCTTGGGCTCTTCATCCTCACGAGCTGAGACACGGCCATGCACCAGGGCAACGCTGTCCTCGCCTAAATAAATCCCCGACGCGGTCAGCACGTTGGAAAAAACCAGCAGCTCAATGGACCCGCTGACGTCTTCCAGCGTAGCATAAGCCATATTGGTCCCCTTTTTGGTGGTTTTGAGCTTAAAGGCCGTAATGACGCCTGCGATGGTGATATAGCTGCCGTCGGCGATTTCGCCGCTGCCCTCTTCGCCAAAGGATTCCGCGACGCGGGCAACGGACACCGCCCCCGCTTTTGCGCACAGCGGGCGCAGCGCTTCCATCGGGTGCCCGGAAAGATAAAGCCCCGTCGTCTCTTTTTCCATTGCGAGCAGCTCTTTTTCCGGGTATTCCGGAAGGTCGGGCAGGGCCTGCGGCGCAGGCGCGGCCTGCTGCATATCGGCAAACAGGTCGATCTGCCCCTCGATATTCCGCTTCTGGTCGGCCGCGGCGCTGTCGAGCACGCGGGTGTAAACGGCCATCAGCTGCGCGCGGCGCACGCCCATGCTGTCAAAGGCGCCGCACTTGATGAGGTTTTCGAGCACGCGCTTGTTGAGGTCATACTGCGACATGCGGCGGCAAAAGTCAAAAAAGTCGGTAAACCGGCCGCCCGCGCGGCGCTCAGCCGTCAGTTTGTCGATGAGTCCGCGGCCGACGTTTTTAACGGCCGCCAGTCCAAAGCGGATGCCGTCCTCGCTGACGGTGAAGTCGGCGTCTGACTGGTTGACGTCAGGCGGCAGGACGCTGATACCCATTTCGCGGCACTGCGCGATGTATTCCGACACCTTGCTCGACCAGTCGAGCACCGACGTCAAAAGGGCGGCCATGTATTCGCACGGATAGTGGTACTTCATGTAGGCCGTCTGATAGGCCAGAACGGCATAGGCGGCGGCATGCGCCTTGTTAAAGGCGTAATTGGCAAAGTCGAGCATCTCATCAAAGATGTCGGTCGCCACGTCCTCGGCAATCCCATTGCCCACGCAGCCGATAATCCCCTCTTTTTCATTGCCGTGGACAAAGTTTTCGCGTTCGCTCGACAAAACCTCGAACTTCTTTTTGGACATGGCGCGGCGCACCATGTCGGCGCGCCCGAGCGAATACCCGGCCAGCAGCCGGAAGATTTCCATGACCTGCTCCTGGTAAACAATGCAGCCGTAGGTGACCGAAAGCACCTTTTCCAGCATCGGATGCTTATAGCGAATGTGCGAGGGGTTGTGCTTGCGGTCTATGTAAGTGCCGATGGACGCCATGGGCCCCGGGCGGAACAGCGCGACAATGGCGGTGATGTCTTCAACCGACTGGGGCTTCATGGCAACGGTAACGCCCGTCATGCCCGAGCTTTCAAGCTGAAAGACACCCGACGTTTTGCCCTGCGAAAGCATGTCGAACACGCCGGCGTCATGGTAGTCCAGGTGCTCGAGATCGATGTCCGCCCCGTTTTTCCGCGCCATGCGTACCGCATCGTCGAGGATGGTCAGGTTGCGCAGCCCGAGAAAATCCATTTTCAAAAGCCCCAGCTCTTCGAGCGTCGTCATGCCGAACTGCGTGACCGTGCCAAGATCGTTTTTTGCAATGGGCACATATTCCCACACCGGGCGGGACGTGATGATGATGCCCGCAGCATGGGTCGACGCATTGCGCGGCATTCCCTCGAGCTCGCGCGCCGTGTCAATCAGCGTGCGCACATGCTCGTCGTCATCGTAAAGGCGCCGCAGGTCCGGCGAGCCGGCCAGCGCTTTTTCAAGAGTCATCTTGGGCTCTTGCGGAATAAGCTTGGCCACCTGGTCGACCTCAGCGTAAGGCATGTTGAGCACCCGTCCGACATCGCGGACCGCGGCGCGCGCCGCCAGGGTTCCAAAGGTGATAATCTGCGAGACCTGCGATTCGCCGTATTTCTGCGTGACGTAGTCAATAACCTCCTGCCGGCGCATGTAGCAGAAGTCGATGTCAATGTCCGGCATGCTGACGCGGTCGGGGTTCAGAAAACGCTCAAAATACAGCGAATATTCGATGGGGTCGAGCTGGGTGATGCCCAGACAGTAGGCCACCATGCTGCCGGCTGCCGAGCCGCGTCCCGGGCCGACCGGGATTCCCTTTTTGCGGGCGAACTCGATAAAGTCGCCGACAATGAGAAAATAGTCGACAAAGCCCATCTGGGCAATCATACTGATTTCGTATTCAAGGCGCTCGCGAATCTCGGCCGTCGGCTCAGGGTAGCGCCGCGCCATGCCGGCAAGGCATTTTTCGCGCAGCACGGTCAGCGCGTCCTGCCCGTCCTCAAGAGGGAAGCGGGGCAGGTAGTGGGCTGAAAAATCGAAGTCCAGCCGGCATTTTTCCGCAATGCGCACCGTGTTTTCAAGCGCCTCGGGGCAGTCGGGAAAAAGCGCGGCCATTTCGTCGCCCGACTTGACGTAAAACTCCTGCCCCGAAAAGCGCATGCGGTCTTCGTCCTCAACGAGCTTGCCCGTCTGGATGCACAGCAAAACATCGTGGATGGACGCGTCCTGGCGCCGCAGGTAGTGGGCGTCATTGGTGGCGACCAGCGGAATGCCGGTCTCCTGCGAAAGCCGCTTGAGGCCGGCGTTGACCATCTGCTGCTCCGGGATGCCGTGGTCCTGCAGCTCCAGATAATAGTCGCCCTCTTCAAACAGGCTTTGGTAGCGCAGCGCTGTCTCTTTGGCGCCATCGTAGTCGCCGCTGGCCAGCTGCTGCTGCACCTGCCCGGCCAGGCAGGCAGACAGGCAGACAAGGCCCTCGCTGTGCTCGCGCAAAAGCGCAAAGTCAATGCGCGGCTTGCTGTAAAAGCCCTCGGTAAACCCCATAGAGCACAGGTAAATGAGGTTTTTATAGCCTGTCTCATTTTTGCACAGCAAAACAAGATGGTACGCGTCGCTGTCGAGCTCGTAGGTCTTGTCAAAGCGCGAACGAGGCGCCACATAGAGCTCGCAGCCGATGATGGGGTGTATGCCAGCCTTTTTGGCGGCCTTGTAAAAATCGATGACTCCGTACATCACGCCGTGGTCGGTGATGGCGACAGCCGTCTGCCCCAGCTCTTTGACGCGGTCCATCAGCCGGCTGATGCGGCAGGCGCCGTCGAGCAGGCTGTACTCAGTGTGCAGGTGCAGGTGAACAAAATCCTTCATGGTCAAAAATCCTTTACAGCGGCTCTGCAAGCTTCATCAGCTTGCGGATGCGGTTATTAAGGCCCGGCTTGGTGATGGGCGGGTCAAACAGCGGCAGCATTTCGCTGAGCGAAAGCTCGGGATTGCGGACCCGCACTTCGGCCGTCTGCCGCAGCGGCTCGGGCAGGCTTTGCAAAATGCCGGCCGCGCGCAACTTTTCAATGGCTGCAATCTGTCTGGCCGCGGCGTCGACCGTCTTGCCGAGATTGGCCGTTTCGCAGTTGACCTTCCGGTTGACTTTGTTGCGCAGGTCCTTCTCCACCTTGCTGAGCATCAGGGTCATGGCGGCGCCCGTCGCCCCTGCGGCCGACAGAAAATCCTCGATGAGCGAGCTGTCTTTATAGTACAGCACATAGTTGCCCCGGCGCGTCAAAAATCCGGGCGCCATGCCCATGTCGAGCAGCAGTGCCATGACCTGCCGCGAGACGTTGTAGTGCGACGTCACCAGCTCAAGGTGATAGCTTTTGCCCGGGTCGGACAGATAGCCGCCGGACAGAAACACGCCGCGCACAAAGGCCGACCTGCAGCATTCCTCTTCGACCAGAGCCAGGTTGAGCTGCAGGGCAATGCTGCGCCGTTCATAGCCAAAGGATGCAAAAATGCTCTCCACCGCCTCAGGGTCAGTGACCGTCACCGCTCCCCCCTGGTCCTGTGCTTCGACGCGGAAGGCGGCGTGCAAAAGCTGACAGGCCCTGCGCCGCACGGCCGGGTTGTCGGACTGCAGGCGCACCCCGCTCTCGCTGAACCGGTTGGCGTACAGCAGCATGCCCAGACTTTCAGCCAGAATGCAGCACGGCGCACCCAGCGGCAGCCGGCACAGCTCGTTTTTTGTATCAGTGGTAAAAGACATTGCGTTACTCCTTGAGCAGAAAAGCGTCATAGCCGCCCAGCACGCCGGGGCGCGGCGCGAACTGATGGGCAGCCTGCATGATGGTATAGGCCAGGCGAAGCGGGTCATGGCGGGCGTATTCGCTGCCCAGCGCCAGAATCTGGCCGCCGAACAGCTCGACGCCCATCTTCTGAAACACATAGGGATTGGGAAAAAGCTGCGCACAGCGCTCGCTGCGGTATTTTTCGACAATGCGCGGATGCACGGCCTGGGTGTTATAGAGGCAGACGTCGACAATGCGCCGGCGCGCGTGGCGGTTGAGCGCCTGCACATGCTGCGCCGCCGTATATCCCTCGGTCTCGCCTTCCTGGGTCATGATATTGAGAACATAAATCTTCAATGCCGACGAACGCTCGATGGCCTCGCTGACGCCGTCGACAAGCAAATTGGGAATCAGGCTGGTGTACAGGCTGCCCGGTCCCAGTACAATGAGTTCGGCCTGCTCGATGGCCTGCATGACCGAATCGAGGGCGCGCGGCGACTGAGGACGCAGTGAAATCTGGTCAATGCGCAGGCCGCTTTCCTTTTTGGCGGCCGTGATGCTGGTCTCGCCGCGCACTGTGCTGCCGTCCTCAAAAAGCGCTTCAAGAGTGACGTCGCTGCCTGTGACCGGCAGCACCCGGCCGGTGACGGCCAAAAACTGTCCCATGCGCTCGACCGCGGCCTCAAAGCTGCCGCACACACCGCACAGCGCCAGCAGAAACAGGTTGCCAAAACTCTGCCCCTTTAAGGTGCCGTCGGTAAAACGGTAGTTTAACAGCTGGTTCATGGTCGTGCTGGTGTTGGCCAGCGACAAAATGCAGTTGCGGATGTCGCCGGGCGGCAGCATGCCGAATTCACGCCGCAGCACGCCGCTGCCGCCGCCGTCGTCGGTGACAGTGACAATGGCCGTGATGTTGTCTGTGTATTCCTTGAGGCCCAAAAGCAGGGTTGACAGCCCCGTGCCCCCACCGATTGCCGTCACCCGCCGCCCCGAGACCCGCGCGGCGCGCGTCAGGTCAAAGGCGGCCTCGGCGTCCAGTTCTTTATAGTTCATGCTTACCCTTTCGCGATGTCGCGGTGGCGCAGGCTGACCGCATGGCCCGCCTCGCCCAGCCGCTCGGCCAGCTTGCGCGCAATGGTGACCGACCGGTGCCGCCCGCCCGTGCATCCGATGGAAATGACAAGCGAGGTTCGACCCTCTTCGATATACCGCACCAGCAGAAAGTCCAAAAGGCTGTAAAGCCGGTCGACGAACTCCGCCGCTGCCGGCGATTCCATAACGTAATTGGCGACTTCTTCATCCTGGCCGGTCTTTTCGCGCAGCTCGGACACATAGTATGGGTTACGCAAAAAGCGCACATCAAAGACCATGTCGCTGTCGCGCGGCAAGCCGTACTTAAAGCCAAAGCTGCACAGCGTCAGCGTGATGCGCTGGCCGCGCTCGCAGAACAGATTCATGAGCTGGCTGCGCAGGCCGGCCGTTGTCAGGTAAGAGGTGTCGATGACAAAATCCGCGCGCGAGCGGATGGGCGCGAGCAGCTGCCGCTCTTCGTTGATGGCGGCGACCAGCCCCTTGCCCTGCCAGTCGAGCGGATGACGGCGGCGCGACTCACGCTGCCGGTTGACGAGCACGTCGTCTGACGCGTCGATAAACAGAATGCGGAACACCACGCCAATGCGGCGCATTTCTTCCATCACGGAAAAAAGCTCCGCGCTGTCCAGCCCGCCGCGCGCGTCGACAACAAAG
>DVMR01000023.1 GCA_018714845.1 Candidatus Ventrousia excrementavium | reverse complement strand
GATGAAGCGCCCGAGCGCCTGATGGAGCGATTTTCCATTACTGAAGTACAGGCGCAGGCCATTCTGGACATGCAGCTGCGCCGTCTGCAGGGGCTGGAGCGCGAAAAAATTGAGGCCGAGCTCAATAGCCTGCACGCAAAAATCGCAGAATATAAAGAGATTCTTGCGTCGAGCGAGCGCATTTACAGCATCGTCAAGACCGAAATGCAGGACATTGCCCGCCGTTTCGGCGACGAGCGCCGCACCGAGATTTCGCACGTTGAAAACGAAATCGACATCGAGGACCTGATTCCCGAAGAGACCTGTGTTTACACGCTGACCGATTTGGGGTATATCAAACGTATGCCGACGGCGGCTTACCGCGCACAGAAGCGCGGCGGCCGCGGTGTCACCGGCGTCACGACGCGGGATGAGGATTTTGTCGAGACCATCTTTACCGCCTCGACCCACGACAATATTCTGTTCTTTACCAATTCGGGCAAGGTGCAGCGCCTGCGCGGCTATCAGGTGCCTGAAAGCTCGCGCACGGCCAAGGGTATGAACATTGTCAATCTTCTGCAGCTCGAGGGCGGAGAAAAGATCACAGCTATGATTCCCGTGCATGGCCAAAGCGAAGGCAGCTATATCTTTTTTGTCACCAAAAAAGGCACGGTCAAGCGCATTGCGCTGTCTCTTTTGAAAACAGCCCGCAAGGCCGGCGTGCGCGCCATTAGTCTGGATGAAGACGACGAGGTCGTTTCGGTCCGCCTGACGGGCGGCGACGACCGCATCATTCTGGCCACGCGTGACGGTCAGGCTATTCGGTTCCACGAAAGCGAGGTCCGGCCCATGGGCCGTGACGCCGCCGGCGTGCGCGGCATCCGCCTGCACGATGGCGACGAGGTCGTCGGCGCTGCGCGCGAGCGCAAAGGCGCTTATGTGCTGACTGTCACTGAAAACGGCTATGGCAAGCTGACGCTGCCCGACGAGTTCACCGAACACCACCGCGGCGGCTCGGGCATTACAGCCCACAATCTGACGGAAAAGACAGGAGCCCTGATGGGCATTAAGTGCGTTGATCTGACTGACGACCTGATGCTCATTACGAGCGAAGGCGTTATCATCCGCACGGGCTGTGATTCCATCCGCATCTGCGGCCGCTCGTCACAGGGTGTTATTCTCATGCGTCTGGCTGAGGGCGTCAAGGTCATTTCACTTGCCCGCACCGCCAGAGAAGAAGATGAGGCAGACGAGGCCTCTGAGCAGAACACTGCCGGTGCTGATCCGGTAAATGAAGATGAAGAGAGTCAGGGTTAAGCCGGGCCGCACCCAGAGCATGGTCGGCTTTTTCGGCGGACTGCTCTTTGTGGTGCTGGGCATTGTTGTCGTCATTCCGACCTTTGGGGCTTTTGGAATCATCTGGACGCTTTTTGCCGGGGTGATTGCCGGCGTCAATGGGTTCAATGTCTTTTCGCAAAAGGGCGTGACGTCGCACGAAATCCTGATTGACGACGGCGACAGTGCCGGCACGTCGCCGGCCGAGCGGCTGGAAACACTGCGCGATTTGTACGAACGCCGCCTGATTACGCAGGAAGAGTATGAAAAGCGCCGCGCTGAGATTATTGATGAGCTGTGATATGAAGCAGGTAGAAATTTATACTGACGGAGCCTGCTCGGGCAATCCGGGCCCGGGCGGCTGGGGGGCCATTTTGCGCTATAAGGGCCGCGAACGCGAGCTGTCAGGCGGCGAACAGGAAACGACCAATAACCGCATGGAGCTGACGGCCGCCATTCGCGGCCTTGAGGCGCTGACCGAGCCGTGTGCGGTTGAGCTGTACTCAGATTCGCAGTATCTGTGCAAGGCCATCAACGAGGGCTGGCTGCGCTCGTGGATGGCGCGCGGCTGGAAAAAAGCCGACAAGTCCCCTGTCCTCAACGTCGACCTGTGGCAGCAGCTGCAAGTGCAACTGGAGCGTCACCAGGTGACCCTGATCTGGGTCAAGGGCCATGCGCAGAACCCCTATAATAATCGATGTGATGCACTTGCCGTGGCGCAAAGCAATTTTTTCAAAAAAGGGTTGTAATCTGTACTAATTTGGTGTATATTAAAGCTGAAGAAAAAAACCTGATCCTGCGAGGAGGAAAATACAATGGCAGAGCCCCGTCTGGTTTATGCCGACAACGCGGCGACCACCCGTGTCGACCCGCGTGTACTTGAAAAGATGCTTCCCTTTTTCAGCGAGAAATACGGCAACGCCTCGACTCTTTACAAGCTGGGGCAGACAAGCCGTGCCGCGCTTGAAGAGGCGCGGAAAAATGTCGCTGCCGTCATTGGCGCCAAGCCCAGTGAGATTTTTTTCACCGGCAGCGGTACTGAGGCGGATAATATGGCCCTGCGCGGCATGATGCATTCCAAACAGGCCAAGGGCCGCAAGCACCTGATTACCACCACCTTTGAGCATCCCGCGGTTTTGCAGACAGCCCGCGCATTGGAAAAAGAGGGTTTTCGCGTCACCTACCTGCCCGTTGATCTGACGGGTACGGTTGATTTGAAAGCTCTGGAAGACGCCATCTGTGAGGACACGGCGCTGGTCTCGATTATGGCAGCCAACAACGAGATTGGCACCATTCAGCCCATTGCCGAAATCGGACGCATCTGCAAAAGCAAGGGCGTCACCTTCCACACAGACGCAGTGCAGGCCTATGGACATATGCCCATTGATGTCAGCGAGATGAACATCGATATTCTGTCGCTGTCCGCCCATAAAATCTGCGGACCCAAAGGCGTCGGCGCCATTTATATTCGTTCGGGTCTGATGCTTGACCCCGTTATCACGGGCGGCGGACAGGAGAAAAACCGCCGCAGCGGAACGGAAAACGTGGCCGGAATTGTCGGTCTGGGCGAGGCTGCGCGCATCAAGTTCGAGGGCATGGAGCAGGAAAATGCGCGCCTGCGTAAAATGCAGCGCCGATTGATTGACGGCGTGCTGACGACTATTCCTGAAAGCACCCTGACCGGCCACCCTGAAAACCGTCTGCCCGGCAGCTGCAGCTTTACTTTTACCGCTGTCGAAGGCGAAAGCCTGGTGCTGCTTCTGGACATGAAAGGCATTTGTGCCAGCACCGGCTCGGCCTGCTCGACCGGTTCGCTCGACCCCAGCCATGTTCTGATGGCGATTGGCCTGAGCCACGAAACAGCCCATGGTTCGCTGCGCATTTCGCTCGGCGAGTTCAATACTGAAGAAGACGTGGACTATATTTTGCAGGAGCTGCCCGGCGTCATTGCCCGTCTGCGTGAGATGTCGCCCGTCTGGAAGGGCTGAGCCCCGCCGTCACGACCAAAAAGGAGAGATCATATCAATGCTGTATTCTGAAAAAGTTATGGACCATTTTGCCAATCCCCGCAATGTGGGTGAGATTCCCGATGCCAATGCAGTCGGCGAGGTCGGCAACCTCAAGTGCGGCGATATCATGAAGATTTATATGAAAATTGAAGATGATATCATCAAAGACGTCAAGTTTAAAACCTTTGGCTGCGGCGCTGCTGTCGCGACGTCGAGCATGGCAACGGAGATGGTCAAGGGAAAGAGCGTGCAGGACGCGATGAAACTGACCAATGCCGCGGTTATGGAAGCCCTCGACGGTCTGCCCCCGGTCAAGGTGCACTGCTCGGTACTGGCAGAGGAAGCCATCAAGTCGGCGCTGGCAAACTATTATAAAAATCAGGGCATCGACCCCACGCCCATCATTGGCTGCACCGGCGAGTGCGATCATTGCCATGGTGAACATGATCACACAATGGATGAAGAACACCAATAAATACAAATAGTAAAAAAGCGAAGGCATTTTGCCTTCGCTTTTTTATCTTTTCTTAA
>DVMR01000022.1 GCA_018714845.1 Candidatus Ventrousia excrementavium | reverse complement strand
AACCAACCCCCGGAAGGTCTCACCTTCCGGGGGGTTATGCATATATGTGTATTTTTAATCAGCTCAGCAATCAATAAACAGCGATATGTCCGTCACATCGGGGCTCAAGTCAGTTTATGAGTCATGAGCATTTTAAGCGACCCATAAAAAATGCCGGCCTTTCGCACGTCCTGACGAACAGCAAATCAGTCCAGAGACAAAAGAAAAAGGCCGCCCTACTGGGCAGCCCCATGGCTGCGGTGCAAGGATTTGAACCCTGACAAACTGATCCAGAGTCAGTCGTGCTACCATTACACAACACCGCAACGTGCTTTATTATTATATCGAGCTTGGCAGAGCTTGTCAAGAGTTTTTTTACAGAAAACAGCAAAAAGGATTCTTTTCATTCTTTTTAAAAGGGTTTATAATAAGATCAAACCAATACCTGACAGGAGGACAGGCCATGAAGCTGATGGTGCTTGACGGCAACAGCCTGATCAACCGCGCCTTTTACGGCGTCAAGCCGCTGACTGCGTCGGACGGCACGCCAACCAATGCTGTATATGGATTTTTGAATATTTTGTTTAAGCTGCTGGCCGACGAATCGCCGGACGCTTTGTGCGTGGCTTTTGACATGAAGGCGCCGACCTTCCGGCACGAGCAGTACGAGGGCTACAAGGCGCAGCGCAAGGGGATGCCTGACGAGCTGGCAGCCCAGATGCCCATATTAAAGGAAGTGCTCGACGCCATGCATATCGCGCGATGTGAGCGGGCCGGGTGGGAGGCCGACGACCTGCTTGGCACCATGGCCGCGCGCGCAGGGGAAGCGGGCTGGGAAACTGTTGTCGTCACCGGCGACCGTGACAGCCTGCAGCTCATTACCGACCGCGTGCGCGTCAAGCTGGTGTCGACGCGCATGGGGCAGACGACGACGCGTGAGATGACGCCCGAAAGCTTTTACGACGAGTACGGCTTTGAACCGCGGCGGCTGATCGACCTCAAGGCACTGATGGGGGATGCGTCGGACAATATTCCCGGCGTGCCCGGCATCGGAGAAAAGACGGCGCTTGATTTGGTGCGCCGCGGCGGCACGCTTGAGCAGATTTACCAGAATCTTGACACGCTCGAGCTCAAGCCGGCAGTGCGGCGCAAGCTGACTGAGGGGCGCGACATGGCCTTTTTGTCATACGACCTTGCGACCATCCGCTGCAATGCGCCGCTCGATTTTCAGCCGCAGGACGCGCTGATGCAAAAGCCCGACGAGCCGCGGCTGTACGCCCTGTTTGTCCGGCTCGAGTTTCAAAAGCTCATTGACAAAATGGGGCTTTCTGCACAGGGAACGCAGGCCGCCCAACGCCCGGACTGCCCGATGAGCATGGTTACAGACGCCGGTGAGGCAGGGAAGCTGCTTGACCGCCTGCGCGGCGGACAGCCCTGTGTGGTGCTCGCTCTGCCCGATCTGGCCGGCGTCGCAGCCGCCTGTGACGGGCAGTGCTTTGTCGCTCTGCGGGACAGCCTGGCGGGGTATGACGATTTTGTACAGGCCCTTTTTGCATCAGACATCCCCAAGACCACCCATGACTGGAAGGGGCTGTATGCGCAGCTGCTGCGCGAGGGCATCGACGGGCAGGGCGTGGTATTTGACACTTGTCTGGCCGCCTATCTGCTCGATCCCAATGCCGGCAGTTATGCCCTTGAGCGGCTGGCGCTGTCTGAGCTGGGATATGAGCTGCCGCAGAGCGCGAAATTTTCCGCCCCTGACGCGCTGTCGCCGCTGTCTGACCGCCAGGCCGCGCTGGAAGCGCTGTGCGCTCATACGTCCGCTGTACTGGCGCTGGCGGACAGGCAACGCCTCCGTCTCGAAGAGCTGGGGATGACGCCGCTGCTGCTCGAGATTGAGCTGCCGCTGTCGCCGGTGCTGGCGCGCATGGAGCGAGAGGGAATGGCGCTCGACCGCGGGCAGCTCGAGGCTTTCGGCCGGATGCTGACCGCGCGCATCGGCGAGCTCGAGCAGGAGATTCACGGCTACGCCGGCGAGCCCTTTAACATCGGCTCGACCAAGCAGCTGGGCGTGATCCTGTTTGAAAAGCTGGGTCTCAGAGTGATCAAAAAGACCAAGACCGGCTATTCGACTGACGCCGAGGTGCTGGAAAAGCTGCGCGGAAGCCATCCCATTATCGATTGTATTTTGGAATACCGCACTCTGACCAAGCTGACGAGCACCTATGTGGATGGGCTCTTAAAGGTGCTGGGTCCCGACGGAAAGGTGCATACCACGTTTCAGCAGACAGTGACCAACACCGGCCGCCTGAGCTCGACTGACCCCAACCTGCAGAACATCCCCGTGCGCAGCGAGCTGGGCGGGCAGGTGCGCCGCTGCTTTGTCCCGCGCGAGGGCTGGGTGTATGTGGACGCCGACTACTCACAGATCGAGCTGCGCATCCTGGCGCACATCGCGAATGATGCGCACATGCTGGCGGCCTTTGAAAGCGGCGAGGACATCCATGCCGTCACGGCGTCGCAGGTGTTCGGCGTGCCTCTGAGCGAAGTGACCAGCCTGATGCGCCGCCGGGCCAAGGCAGTCAACTTCGGCATTGTATACGGCATTTCGGCTTTCTCGCTGGCCGATGATATCGGCGTTACGCGCGCCGAGGCGCAGCAGTATATCGACGCCTATTTGCAAAGCTATTCCGGCGTGCGCGATTATATGGAAAGCATCCGAAAAAAAGCGCACGAGGACGGCTATGTCGCGACGCTGTACGGCCGCCGCAGGCCTTTGCCCGAGCTGCGCTCGTCAAACTTCAACCTGCGCTCCTTCGGCGAGCGTGTGGCGCTCAACATGCCTATTCAGGGCACGGCGGCCGACATTATGAAAATCGCCATGATTGCCGTCGACGCCCGGCTGCACCGTGAAAAGCTGCGCGCCCGGCTCGTTCTGCAGGTGCATGACGAGCTGATGGTCGAGGCGCCGGCTGACGAGCGCGAAGCTGTACAGCGCATTCTCGAAGAAGAGATGGCCGGCGCGGCCAGTCTGCGCGTGCAGCTGCCGGCCGAGGCCTCGTGGGGGGACAACTGGTATGACGCCAAACATTGAGGCATCGGTCGTTCCCCTGCAGGAACGGCATGTCAGGGCAGTGGCGCGCATTGAGCGGCGTGTTTTTCCCGACCCGTGGAGCGAATCGCTGGTGCGCGCTGAGCTCGACAACGCGCTGTCACGCTGGTTCGTGCTCGAAAGCGGAAGAGAAGTGCTTGGCTATGTGGCGGTCATGAACATCGCGGGCGAGGTCCATGTCACCAATGTGGCTGTGGTGCCGGAATACCGCCGCCGCGGCCTGGCGCGGCTGTTGCTCAGCCGCGCCATTGCCTATGCCCGCGCGGCCGGCGCTTTCTGCATGACGCTCGAGGTGCGCGAGAGCAACACACCGGCTATCGCCTTATACCGCTCTTTTGGCTTTGTGCCTGTCGGCCTGCGGCCGCGCTATTATCAGGACCCTGAAGAGAGCGCGCTTTTAATGACTCTGCTTTTAAGCGAGGAGGACGCATGATTATACTGGCTATAGAAAGCTCGTGCGACGAGACGGCGGCTGCCGTCAGCCGCAACGGGCGCGAGATTTTATCCGACGTCGTCTATTCTCAGGCCGACATGCACGCGCTGTACGGCGGCGTCGTGCCCGAAATCGCCTCACGCCAGCACGCGGAAAAAGTGTCGCTGGTCGCTGAAGAGGCGCTGCGCCAGGCCGGCATCGGGCGGGCCGACATCGACGCCGTGGCCGCAACCTGCGCGCCGGGACTCATCGGCGCTCTTCTGGTGGGCGCCAATTTTGCCAAAGCGTGCGCGCTGGCGTTGGGCGTGCCGTTTATTCCGGTGCATCACATCCGCGGCCACATCGCGGCCTGCTATGTGGCAGACCCTGCGCTTGAACCGCCGTTTACGGCGCTCGTTGCGTCGGGCGGTCACACAGTTGTCATCGACGTGCAGGATTATACGCGCATGGAGGTACTGGGCGCGTCGCGCGACGACGCGGCAGGCGAGGCTTTTGACAAAATCGCCCGCGTGCTGTCGCTGCCATACCCCGGCGGGGCGGCCCTCGACCGGCTGGCGCAGGGCGGAGACCCCGGCAGGTACCGCCTGCCGCGGGCCGGCGTGCACGGCGCGCCTTTTGACTTCAGCTTTTCCGGGCTCAAGACGGCGGCTGTCAACCTGGTCCACAACACGGCGCAAAAGGGGGAGACCGTCGATCGCGCGGCGCTCGCCGCCGGCGTCTGTCAGGCGGTCGCTGACAGCATTGTTCCCCGCGTCATCGAGGCCGCGCTGCACCGCGGCCGCAAGACCGTGGCTGCCGCGGGCGGTGTGGCCGCCAATTCGGTCCTGCGCGCGCAGCTCGAGCGCGCGTGCCGCGAAAACGGTCTGTCGCTGTGCCTGCCGCCCTTGCGGCTGTGCGGGGACAACGGCTCGATGGTCGCCGCGCAGGCCTATTACGAGTATCTGGCGGGCAATATCGGCACCAGTGCCCAGAACTGCTATGCAACGCTGCCGGCCAGCGAGCTCTTGACGCAGCAGGTGTGACGGGATTCCCTGTTTTTTCCTACAACCATTTGTAAACAGGTCGTAAAATCTCATATTATGTAAACCAAAAGCCTGTCGAAAAAAATACCTTTTTCCCGATTGCGGGTTTGCCAGTTTTTATCAGATTTTTTGCAAAGCCTTGCGGCATCTATGATTGCTGGCTGTGGACAAACCTGTGGAAAATGTGGATAACTGTTAGTAGTTTTAAAAGAATAAACTTTTTATGTCACTGCCGGTGGCCGGACAGAACCTTTCAGTCCGGCTGCTGGCTTTGTTAATTGAGAAACTATTAAAGAATTTACTTAAAATTGGGCCGATATTCACGGAAAGATATTGCAAAAAAGCAGATTATTATATAAAATAGTGTACCGGGAGGGATTAGTATGGAGAAAAAAATCTCATCCGCGGTCATCCGCCGGATGCCGCGGTATTACAGACATCTGGATGAACTGCGGCTGGAAGGCGTCGAACGGATTTCGTCCGAGGTGTTGGCCGGAAAAATGGGTCTGACCGCATCGCAGGTCAGGCAGGACTTCAACTGCTTTGGCGGCTTTGGTCAGCAGGGTTATGGCTATAATGTCAAGACGCTGCTGCAGTCCATTGCCAGTATTCTGCATATCGACAAAGGGCATACGGCCGTGCTGGTCGGCGTCGGAAACCTGGGCCGCGCTCTTTTGCGCAACTTCCATTTTGACACCTGCGGCTTTACGGTCACCGGGGCCTTTGACCCGGCGCCCGAGCAAATCGGCCGAACCATCGGCAGCACAGTCATCCGTCCATTGGCTGAACTCGAGGAGTTTGTGCGCACCAGCCATCCGGACATTGCCATTTTGACCCTGCCGGGCTCGGCGGCACGCGAAATGGCGGCACAGCTTGCAGAGTGGGGTATCCGCGGCATCTGGAACTTTACCAATATTGACCTGCATCTTGAGCTGAGCCAGATCCCGGTGGAAAATGTCCACTTTTCTGAAAGCCTTATGGTGCTGTCCTATAGGCTGTAGGGTTCTGCGGGTTTTCGTACAGGGTACGACTTTTCTTTTCCTTTTTATCGTGCTATAATGATAGACAGCAAGAAAGCGTGCGCCCCGCGCCGCAGCGTGCGGCACGCACCGGTATAAAAAGGAGGAAACGTTATGAATCTTTCGACAAAAGGCATTCCCAAAAAGGGCCTGCCCGAAGGCTTTGTTTACATTGACGAGCTGATTCCCGACTGCATCGTCGACGCAAAGTACGCCGGTACCGATAACTTTATGGGCCGTCCGGCTGACGGGTACAATCAGCCGCTGGTCGTCATGACGACCCAGGCGGCTGAAGGGTGTGTCAAGGCGGCTGACATCCTGCGCCGGCAGGGCTACGTCATGAAGTTTTATGACGCCTTCCGCCCGCAGCGCGCTGTTGATGACTTCATTCGCTGGGGTGCAGACGTCGAAGACCAGCGCCGCAAGCCGGTGCACTATCCCAATGTGGAAAAGGCCGCCATGTTTGACCTGGGGTATATTGCCCGCAAGTCAGGCCACAGCCGCGGCAGCTCGGTCGATCTGACCATTGTCGACATGAAGACCCATCAGGAGCTTGACATGGGCAGCATCTTTGACTTTATGGATGTGCGCTCACATCCGGGCGCAGCCGGTCTGACCCCGCAGCAGGAAAAGAACCGCCAGATTTTGGCAGATGCCATGTGCGCGTGCGGATTTGTGCCCTATGAGTGCGAGTGGTGGCATTTTAATCTGGCCACCGAGCCGTATCCCGATACCTATTTTGACTTTCCCATCGAATAAAAAACCTTTGGCGGGCCGGCATTGAGCAAGTGCCGGCCCGCTGCTTTCCTGCAAAAAGCAGGGCGTGGGCCCGGAAATGTCAGAATCTGTCGGCTCCGGCCTCTTTTTTATTTGCTTTTTGGCGCGCAAACGGCTATAATTGAAATAAGACCCTGTACAAGCCTGCA
>DVMR01000021.1 GCA_018714845.1 Candidatus Ventrousia excrementavium | reverse complement strand
TCGGGCGCATAAGCTGCCTGGCAATAGGACAAAAGCTCGTCTCTGCTGTAATCCGGCAGCCAGCGCGACAGAATCTGCGCCGCAAGCTCCGGATATGGCAGCTTCCCCAGCTCTGCAAGCTCATTTGCCGTGAACTGCGGGATTGTTTCGGGCACAAACAGCCCCCCATCCGGCGCCAAGCCGTGCAGAATGGCCCCCGCCGATGTCTGCCGGCAGCCGCTCCCCCTTGTGCTCCTGTATTCCATGGCGTTTCCTCCCCTGTCATGGTTGCGTTTATTCTGATTTTATCAGGGCAACCGAACTTTGTCTACCATTCAGCAAAAACTTTTGCTTCTGCCTGTAAAACAGTGTATAATACGGGTAAACAGATTGCGCGGCCGGCCGCGCCAAAATGCCTGACGGGGGAAAAATCATGCTTTTAAAAACCAACTACTCCATGCTGACTGACTTTTACGAGTTTACCATGTCCAACGGCTATCTGGAACAGGGTGTCGGCGACACCATCGCTTACTTTGACATGTTCTTCCGCAAAGTGCCCGACGGCGGCGGATACGCCATCATGGCCGGAGTCGAGCAGCTGGTCAATTATCTGAAAAATCTCAGCTTTGCTGATGAAGACATCGTCTATCTGCGCTCAAAGGGCTGCTTCTCTGAGCGTTTTCTGGATTATATCAAAAACTTCCGCTTTGAGTGCGACGTCTGGGCTGTGCCCGAGGGCAGCCCCATTTTCCCGGGCGAACCCATCGTGACCGTGCGCGGCCCCGTTATGCAGGCGCAGTTTATCGAAACCATGCTGCTGCTCACCATCAACCACCAGAGCCTGATCGCCACCAAGGCCAGCCGCATGGTGCGCGCCGCTCAGGGCCGCACAGTGCTGGAGTTCGGCTCTCGCCGGGCACAGGGTGCTGACGGCGCCGTGCTTGGTGCCCGCGCCGCCTACATCGGTGGCTGCGCCGGCACAGCCTGCGTTTTGTGCGACCGCGATTATTCCGTGCCGGCCGCCGGCACCATGGCCCACAGCTGGGTGCAGATGTTCGAGTGCGAATACGACGCCTTCCGCGCCTACGCTGAGACCTATCCGCAGGACTGCACGCTGCTCATCGACACCTATAACGTGCTCAAAAGCGGCATTGTCAACGCCATCCGCACTGCGCATGAAGTGCTTGAGCCGCGCGGGTACCGCCTCAAGGGTGTGCGCATTGATTCGGGCGATATGGCCTATCTGAGCAAACAAATCCGCAAAATTCTGGATGAAAACGGTCTCACAGACTGCAAGATCGTCGTCTCCAATTCGCTGGATGAGTTTTTGATTCGCGATCTCATTTTGCAGGGCGCGCAGATTGATACTTTCGGCATCGGCGAGCGGCTCATCACATCCAAGTCCGAGCCGGTCTTCGGCGGGGTCTACAAGCTGGCTGCCATTGAAAACGGCAAGGGCGATATCATTCCCCGCATCAAAATTTCAGAAAATGTCGAAAAAATCACCAACCCCCATTTCAAAAAGGTATGGCGCCTGGTCGACAATCAGACCGGCCAATATCTGGCTGACGTTCTCACCCTGCACGACGAAGTCATCGACGGCTCACAGCCTTATACCATCTTTGACCCCGAGCACACCTGGAAAAGAAAGACCCTCGTCAACTTCACTGCCGTCCCCCTGCTCGAACCGATTTTTGAAAAGGGGCAGTGCGTCTACACTCCGCGCGACGTGCATGAAATCCGCTCGTCCTGCCAGGACAAGCTTTCGCGCCTGTGGGCTGAGATTACCCGCTTTGAAAATCCCCACCCGTATTATGTCGACCTTTCCCAGAAGCTGTGGAACATCAAAAACTCGCTTTTGCAGAAGTTTAATTGAGAAAACCGCCCAAACGCATCGCCGGGACCCTGTCAGGGTCCCGGCGTTTTCTTTATTTTCATCTTGACACCCACCCCCTGGGGGGTGTATAGTAAGGGTGCAAAATATCCCTACCCCCCCCCGGGGTGTATAGGAGGAATCCCATATGAGCTCACATTATGACAAAGCGCTGGATACCCGTCTGGCATCCATTCAGGGGCAGGTTGGCGCCATCCGCCGGATGCTGCTGGAAGGACGCGACTGCGAGGACCTGCTTTTGCAGCTTTCCGCTGTCGAAAGCTCAATCAACAAAATCGCCAAAACCATTTTGAAAGATCACCTCAACAAATGCGTCAAAGAGAGCATTGAGCAGGGAGAAACCGATATTCTCGACCACTTCAACAGCATTCTTGACAAATATATCAAATAGGAGGCCTGCCGCTATGTCTTCCAAGCCCTATGACCCCGATCAGACCTGTTCCTGCGGACATCACCACGAGCATCATCACCATGACGAGGCCTGCGGCTGTGGGCATGAACACCACCATCATCACCACAGCGAAGCCTGCAGCTGCGGACACGCCCACGAGCACGGTGCAGGCTGTTCCTGCGGCGTCGACCACAGCGCGCTTTCGCCCCGCCGGCAGGTCGTCTATATGTGCGTTTCGCTTGCTGCGCTCATTATCAGCTTTTTAAATCCCGCCGAGCGATTGGGCATTGAGCTGCTTCACTGGCTCAATCCGGCCTGGATTGCCGTCATTCTGTGCGGCATTCCCATCTTTAAGGGCGCATGGCACGGCCTGCGCGTTGAGAAAAAAATCAATTCCGCAGTGCTGATTTCGGTCGCCATGACCGCGTCTGTGGTGCTGGAGTTTTTATCGCTGGCCGGTGTCGACCTGGGCGGCGGTCACGACGAAAGCTACCTGTTTGCAGCCGGTGAGATTGCCCTGCTCATGGCGCTGGGCGAATTTCTCGAGGACCTGACGGTGCGCCGCTCGCGCGCTGGCATTGAACGCCTTGTCGCGCTGTCCCCCACCACGGCCCGGCGTCTTGGGCCAGACGGCACGACAGAAGAGGTCGAAGTCACAGCGCTTGCCATCGGCGACAGCGTCCTTGTGCAGCCCAACAGCATTATTCCGGCTGACGGTGTCATTGCTTCCGGTATGACTTCCGTCAACCAGGCCGCCATGACCGGCGAAAGCCTGCCGGTCGACAAGGCTCCCGGCGATGAAGTCTTTGCCGGCACCCAGAATCTTTCGGGTGCATTGACCGTAACCGTCACCAAAAAAGCGGGCGACATGGCCATCAGCAAGCTGACTGCCCTTGTCGAAGAGGCAGAAGGCAAAAAGGCCCCCATCTCTCGCGTGGCTGACCGCTGGGCATCCAAGATCGTTCCGGCTGCCGTCGTGCTGTCCATTGCCGTCGGACTCTTCGCCTTTTTTGTGCTGCACGTCTCCGTTCCCATGGCCATTGTGCGCGGCGTCACCATCCTGGTTGTATTTTGTCCCTGTGCGCTGGCCCTCGCTACGCCGACAGCCGTGGCCGCTGGGCTGGGCAACGCCGCTTCACGTGGATTGCTCATCAAAAGCGGTGCCGCACTGGAAGAGGCCGCCAAGGTCGACCTGTTTGCCTTTGACAAAACAGGCACCCTGACAGAAGGCCGGCTGGCCGTAGACGGCCTGTGCGCCTTTGGAATGGATGAGACCGAGCTTTTGCGTCTGGCTGGCGCCGCTGAAAAGCACTCTGAACACCCTATTGCCCGTGCGGTCGTCGACTGCGCCGCGCAGCGGGTCGAGGTGCCTGAACCGGGGCAGACCGATTCTCTGATGGGCGTTGGCGTGCGCGCCGACGTAGATGGACGGCAGGTGCTCATCTGTAAGTGGGATGAGGAGAAACTGGCCCCGACACCCGACCAGAAAGCGCGCGCTGAGCAGTGGCTGCAGCAGGGCAAAACGCTGTGTGCCGTTGTCGTCGACGGCAGGCTGGCAGGTCTGCTCGCCGTATCTGATGTTCTGCGCCCGGAAGCGCGCGAGGCCGTTTCCGCACTGCGCTCGCTCGGCGTTTCTTCCGTCATGCTGACAGGCGACAACGGCGCCACCGCGGCCCGCATTGCCGACGCGGTCGGCCTGAGCCATTATGAGCACTCTCTCATGCCCGACCAGAAGCTCGAAAAAATCGAGCAGATGCGCAGAGAAGGCCATCACGTCTGC
This sequence comes from Candidatus Ventrousia excrementavium, assembly GCA_018714845.1. Lineage (GTDB taxonomy): Bacteria > Bacillota > Clostridia > Oscillospirales > Butyricicoccaceae > Ventrousia > Ventrousia excrementavium. The sequence continues at coordinate 1,503 of DVMR01000021.1, read as the reverse complement.
ATGGTCGGCGACGGCGTCAACGACGCACCGGCTCTGGCCACGGCCGACTGTTCGGTCGCCATGGGCGCTCTGGGCAGCGACGTCGCCGTCGAGACGGCGTCGGTCGCCCTGATGAGCTCGGATATCCGCCGGCTGCCCGGATTCATTGCCCTGTCCCGCCGCGTGATGACAACCATCCGGGCCAACATCGCCCTGTCTATCGGCGTCAATATTCTGGCTGTTATTTTGAGTACAGTCGGCACCCTGACCCCTGTCACCGGCGCTCTGGTGCACAACGCATCATCCATTCTCGTTGTTCTCAATTCCAGCGTCCTGCTCACGGTCCGTGACAAGTGGGTCCGCTGATTTTCTACCGGCAAAAGGCCGCCCATGCGGGCGGCCTTTTAAAATACAGCTATTCTTTTTTATCGGTTTCTGTGGTTTCCTGCGGCTGCTGTGTGCGCTTTTTACGGCGGCGACGGCGAATCAGGACGATGACCCCGGCAACGACGGCTGCGAGCAATACAAGTCCCACAATATTGCCTGCCACAAAAACAATGATATTTTCCGCCGTGCGGCGCATGGACGCCATACTGCGCGAAAACTCATTGGCAATGCGCTCGCCGAGGCCTTTGGGCACTCCCTGCTCAGGCGAATACTCATAGACCTCCTGCACGGAAATATTGACCGTCGACAGCGCGATCTGTGAATCCAGCCGCCGCAGCGTGCCCTGCAGGCTTTCAATCTGGTAGCGGACATTGGCCAGAGAATTTTCAAGCTCAATGACCTCTGACAGCTGTTCGGCCTTGGACAGGATTTCGAGCAGTCGCTCCTCCTGCAGCTCCAGGCTGCGCAGGTGAGCCTCGGTGTCATAGTAATAGTCTGTGACTTCCTCGGTGTAGTAGTAGCTGCTGGTCACGCTGCCGCATTCGCTCAGCGCATCGCCGAAATCCTGCAGGCCTTCAGCCGGCACCCGGACCGTAAAGCTGGCCCAACGCGCACGGTAATAGTCTCCTGTGGCGCCGCTGCCCGTGGTCTGGCTGCTTTCAATATACCCACCGCTCATCTCGACGAGCGTTTCAATGTCGGCCACAGTCTGGTCATAGTTGAGAGTTTCCAACGAAAAGTCGGCATTCTGAATGATTTTGCGTTCTGTTTCGGCGGCAGACGCATCCAGTCCCGCTCCTTCCCCGGTCGTCTCGGCCGCAGTCCCATTTTCTTCCGGGGCCGCGTCCGGTACTGACGGCTCTGTCACCGCTTCCCCGGTCCAGGATACAGAATCATTCGTCGTCTGACTGCTGCTGTCTGTTTCCGACGCGGCACAGCCGCCCAGCAGCCCAGCCAGCAGCAAAAGGGCAAGGGTCAATGCGAACGTTTTTCGTTTCATGGCTTTTCCCTCCTATTACAATAAATTTGGACAGGAAAGCCGGGCAGCCAGTCCGGCTTTTCCTCCATCTCGTGCCTAAGCTACAATAAGAGGAGCAACTGGCTGACCAATCCCTCCTTGGGCTTGTATGTCCGCGC
>DVMR01000001.1 GCA_018714845.1 Candidatus Ventrousia excrementavium | reverse complement strand
GGCAGACGCTTTGCGTTTACTCGCTGGGCAACTTTGTGTCAGGCCAGCACCGCCTGGACACCATGCTGGGCGGAATGCTGTGGTGCGAGCTGGTCTTTACCCCTGGTGAAGAAGGCTTTGCGTTTGAGAATGCTGGTATCATGCCGGTGGTCACCTATTTTGAAGGCAACGGCCGCGCCTTTGACATCATCCCTCTGTCTGATTATACGCCGGAAATGGCGGAAAAGCACGGCATTGCCAATTATGACGCGCCCGCCACAGTAGAGGCTCTGACGGAACTCGCTACGCGCGTGCTGGGCGAGCATGTGCTGACGGCGGAGGACATTCTGTGATTTGGCTTGCGCCCGGTCTTGAGGCTGAAAACCGGTTTATTCTGGGGCCGATGGCCGGGGTGACAGACGCTGCTTTCCGCACCGTCTGCATGGAACAGGGGGCAGGGCTGTGCTACACCGAAATGGTCAGTGCAAAGGCCCTGACCTATCACGATAAAAAGACGGCGTCGCTGCTCGCCCTGACGCCAAAGCAGCGGCCTGTCATTGCACAGATTTTCGGCAGCGAGCCGGATGTCATGGCCGAAGGAGCCCGGCTGGCGCTTGAAATATCGGGAGCTGACGGACTTGACATCAATATGGGCTGTCCCATGCCCAAAATCACAGGCAATGGCGAGGGCAGTGCTTTGATGCTCGACCCCGCACGGGCGTCCCGTGTGATAGAAGCGGTGAGAAAGGCCGTTAACGTGCCGCTTTCGGTCAAGTTTCGTGCCGGCTGGGACGAAGAACACAAGAACGCTGTCGAGTTTGCCCGCATGGCGCAGCAGAGTGGGGCGGACTTTGTGTGCGTGCACGGCCGCACGCGATCGCAGTTTTACAGCGGACAGAGCGACAGGTCGGTTGTCACCGCCGTCAAAGCGGCTGTGACAGTTCCTGTCATTGCCAGCGGCGATGCGTTTTCGCCGCAAGGCTGTCAGGATATTTTGCGCGACACCGGGGCCGACGCCGTCATGATTGCGCGCGGCGCACAGGGAGCACCGTGGATTTTTGCTCAGTGCCTTGCGTTTGCGGATGGGCGGCCGTCCCATCCGGTGACAGCGGAAGAGCATATCGGGCTCATGCGCCGTCATGTGCGCCTGGTGTGCGAAATGAAAGGTGAGGCGCGCGGAATGCCCGAAATTCGCAAGCACGCCCTGTGGTATCTGGGCCGTTTGCGCGGCGGCAAGCCCTTTAAGGTGCAGATGGCGCAGGTCGCAACGCTGCGCCAGTTTGAAGAAATATGTGACGGGCTTTTACAGGCCCGATTGCAGGTGAAAGCATGACCAGGAGTGAACAGGATATCGTCCGGCGGGCCCGGGCGGGTGACGAGCGGGCTTTTGAAGAGCTCGTCACCACTTATGAAAAAAAAATCTACCACATCTCGCTTCGATATACCGGCAATGAGCATGACGCCATGGATGTGACGCAGGAGGTTTTTCTGCGCGTATTTCGTTTTTTGCCGCAGTTTCAGGAAGAAAGCCGTTTTTCAACCTGGCTGTACCGCATCGCCGTCAACGCCAGCCTGGACTTTCTGCGCCGCCGATCTCCGGCGGGTGAGCTGTCGCTCGACGACCCGGACGAAGAAGGGCTGACGCTGGAAGTCAGTGACCCGCGCTACCAGCCCGAGGCCCAGCTGGAAAGTGCAGAACTTCGGCAGGCCATCTGCGACGGTATCGAGGCTCTTCCGCCCCGTATGCGCGAGATTGTTATTCTGCGCGACATCAGCGGCCTTTCATATGAAGAGATTGGCGAGGTGCTGGGCATTGAGCAGGGGACGGTCAAATCCCGCCTGTCCCGGGCGCGCAGCCGGCTTGCCACTTTTTTGACCGGAAAAGGGAACCATTCTCGAAAATCTGCGTCAAAAGAGCAGTTGGAGGTCGCGCGCAATGAATAACTGTCAGGACTATTTTGTTTACATGAACCAATACCTCGACGGCGAGCTTTCTCAGCAGGAAACGGATGAGCTGATGCATCACATGGAAATTTGTGAAAGCTGTCGACGTCGGTTTGAAGTGCTGCGCCGGTTCACCGAAGAGACGCGGAAGCTGGATGCCGAGCCGCCCGAAACGCTCCACGCCGCCATCATGGCGCGCATCAGGCGCGAGCGTGCGGCAAAACGCAGACGTATTTTTGTGAGACTGGGCGGGCTGGCGGCCTGTCTGGCCCTGCTGGTGGTGCTGGCTGACGTCGCGTCTCCCTGGATGAGCAGAACGGGCAATGCTTCAGACACATCCGGCGCTACGACGGACGGAGCAGCCGCTCCGGAAGCAGCGTTGTTTGGTGCAGAGGGGGCTTCGGGGGCATCCCGGTCAGTTGACGTATATGCCCAGTCTGCACCGGAGTCGGACAATGCGGCAGACAGTGCCCTGCCAAAAGAAGACGGAGGAGAGACCGCGCCTGAGGACGCTGTTGTGGCAAACGATGCGCTGGGATACGACCATGAGCTGTTTGTTGTCAGCGGACTGGAAGAGACTGTGCCGTCGGCCTTTTACATCATCGCCGTGGGTACGGGCGACCTGTCCGCGGCTTTCGGCAGTGATGCCTCGATTGAGCAGGGCGCGCAGGGCGAGACCTGTGTACTGGTTGAAAACACCGAAAACGCGCAGGCTGAAGCCGAGCAGACCCTGATCAGCGCTGGCTTTACAGTGTGTGACAACGTCGAGGGCCTGCCCGCAACAGACGGCAGTGCGGAAACCGGGCTGGTCGTCGTTTATGAGCATCGGTAAAAGCACAGAGAAACGGGACATCGCGCGGGCCGGCTGGCCCGGCAAAGTGCAGAGCGACCCCTTGGGGGTCGTTCTTTTTTATGCAAATAAACGCTCTTGAATGGCAGGCACCGTATGATTGTGTGCTGAAACGGCATAATAAAACCATGAATTTTGAGACTACAGCTTTGTCTAAACGAGGTGTCGTATGCCAGTTTCAGCTGACCTGAATCAGAATATCGCCCAGATGAAAAAGCTGTTTGACCGGGATAAAACCATGATAACCCGGCGGGTGACGCCGCCCGGCTGGCCCGAGGGCGCGATCTGTCTGTTTTTTTGTGACGGCATGGTCAATGCCACCAGCATCAATGAAAACCTCATCCGCCCTCTGACGCTGATGGCGCCGCCGGCCAAAGGGGTCGACCGTCTGCGCTATCTTGAGGAAAGCGTCGTGCAGACCAACGAGGCACGGCAGAGCGATGACTGGAATGATTTGGTCTATTCCATGGTGTATGGCGACACCATTCTGTTTTGCAGCGGCTGTGAAAAGGCGCTGGTGCTCAACACCAAGGGCTTTGCCATGCGCGGCATTCAGGAGCCGGACGGTGAGACGGTGCTCAAGGGCCCGCGCGAGGGCTTTACCGAGGGCATTTTGCGCAATCTGTCCATGCTGCGCCGCAAACTGCGCGTCAGCGAGCTCAAGCAGGAATATCTGACGCTGGGCACAGTGAGCAAAACGGTGTGCGCACTGTGCTATATCGACGGTGTTGTCGACCAGAAGGTATTGGCCGAGGTCCGGAGCAGGCTCAAAACTGTTGATATGGACGGCGTTTTTGATTCCAACTATGTGGCCGAGATGATCCGGGACCATAAAAAAAGCCCCTTTAAAACCATTGGCACGACCGAGCGCCCCGACGTTGTCGCGGCCAAGCTGCTCGAGGGACGTGTCGCCCTGTTTGTCGACGGAACGCCAGTCGTTCTGACCATGCCGGGGATTTTGATTGAGAGCTTTCAGTCGAGCGAGGACTATTACGTTGGATTCCAGTTTGCGGCCATTTCGCGCATTTTGCGCATGGCGGGCTTTTTTCTCGCCATCTCTGTGGTGCCAATCTATATTGCGCTGATGACCTTTCACGCTGAAATGCTGCCAACACCGCTGCTTTTATCCATTGCATCAGCACGGCAGGGCGTGCCCTTCCCCTCTGTACTCGAGGCGCTGGGGCTTTTAACAGCCTTTGACCTGCTGCGCGAGGCCGGTACCCGGACTCCGTCGGCCATCGGGCAGACGCTGTCCATTGTCGGTGGCCTGGTTGTGGGTTCGGCCGCCGTCGAAGCGCGATTTGCCTCGGCACCCATGGTCATTATCATCGCCTTTTCGGGCATCACAGGGCTGATGATTCCCAAGCTCAAGTCAGCCGTCATTATCATTCGGCTGGGGCTCATCGCGCTGGTGTCCTGCGCCGGACTGTATGGCTATTTAATTGGAATGGCCGCACTTTTGGCTCATCTGGCGTCCATGCAGTCCTTTGGCGTCAACATGCTGGCGTCCAGCCCGCTGGCAGAGCTGGGCAATCACGAGGACAGTCTGATGCGTGTGCCCTTTGCGCGCATGAAGAAGAGCGGACGATTTTTGTCCCGGAGGGAACGCACATGAAAAAGCTGCTGCCTTTGCTCGCTTGGTGCCTGATGCTGTGCGGATGCGGCGATTACCGTGAGCTCGACAGCCGCGACATTGTCGCAGGTATGGCAGTCGACCGCACGGATGACGGCTACAGCCTGCTGCTCGAAATTGCTGACGTCACTGCGGGCTCAGATGACAACCCCGGCGCCCGGTGGCTCGGGCTGCAGGGGACGTCGCTGGCCGCGGCCATTGAAAACGGCGCCGGCGGCACGGGACGCCAGGCCTATTTGGGGCACACACAGATGGTTATTGTGGGGGACGAGACGGCGCGCAGCGGCATTGACGACCTGCTGGGCTACTTTCAGCGTACAGCCGATGTACACATGACGCTGGCCATGGCGGTGGCCGACGGCGAGGCCGCTGAGGTCTACCGGCAGAATGAGGACGAAACCCACGCGGCCTTTGACCTGGCCCGCGCCGCAGTACAAGCGGGGAAAACCGGTCTGGCGCCGGCCATGCCGCTGTACCGTTTTGTTGCCGACAGGCTGGACGAGGGCGTCGAGGGTATTTTGCCCTGTGTAACCCAGACCGACGCAGGAGCCCATGTCACCGGGGCGGCTCTTTTTCGCGGCGACGTGCTGGCAGGCCGCCTGGATGGTGAGCTCACCCAGACGCTACTCATGGCGCGGGGACTGCTCGATCGGGGAGTTTTGACGGTGGGCGGCGGTGAAGACGCGGTCTCGTTTGATATCCGCAGCTGTTCAGTGGACCTGAAGACCGGCGGGCAGCCCGACCAGATCGAAGCCCAATACACCATTTCACTCACGCTCGAGCTCAGCCAGAGCGGACAGGATGGTGAGCTGAGCGCCGAACGCCGGAGGGAATATGAGCAGTTGGCGGCCCGCACGGTCGAAGAACGCTTTCAAACGCTGTGCATGGAGCTGCAAAACAATTATCGTGTCGACTCGCTGGGCATTGGCAGGCAGATTCACCGCCGGGACCCTGTGCTGTGGGCACAGGTCGGCCCGGACTGGGGCAGTGCCTTTTCTGACTGCCGCATTACGGCGCAGGTTGATGCCGCGCTTTTGGGCGGCGGACGCTCGCTTGAATAGGGGGGACGGCATATGAATCAGGCAGAGACCGGACGCAGCGGAACGGGCTGCGATGACAACGGCAGACTATCAGGGCGGCAGATTTTTTGCCTGCTGGTCCTGTTTTTGAGCGGAAGCGTCGGCACAGTGGGGGGCGGCGGAAGTGGCCGTGATATTTGGCTGCTCATGCTGCTGTCCGGCGTAGCGGCGGTGCCGATTTATTGGCTCTATCTGTGGCTGGCGCGGGCAGGCGAGCTGCCGCAGGACTGCTTTCAGGCCGCATTCGGCCGATGGCTGGGCGGTGCAGTACGGCTGCTGCTCGGTCTGGCCGCTATTCTGACGGCAGCCATCGACATTCGCATCTTCGTCAGCTTTACAACGGCAACAGCTCTGCCGCATACGCCGCGCATCCTGATGGCGGCATTCATCGGAGGGGCTGTGTATATGCTGCTGCGCTCGGGCGCCGAGGTGTTGGCCCGTGTGGCAGTGCCCGCCTTTGTACTGGTTATTGGAATGCTGACACTGTCATTCCTGGCGTCCATACCACAGCTTGACTGGGGCGCAGTTTTGCCCATTGCCGAAAAAGGAGTTCAGCCGCCGCTGGGGACCAGCTTTGTACGCAGCAGTCTGGTGCCTTTTCTGGAAAGCTTTTTTGCCCTGATGGTGCTCGCCCCTCTGCACAACAAAAAAAGCGGACCGGCCCGCCCCGCTTTCGGGGCCGCGCTGTTTGCCGGGGCGCTTCTTGCATTGACACTGATGAAAAATACCATGCTGCTCGGTTATCCCGCAGTCAGCCAGTACTTTTTCCCGTCTTATACGGCGGCAAGTGTCGTCACGGTCAGCGACTTTTTCCAGCGGCAGGAACTGCTGGCCGCAGCGCCGTTTTTGCTGTGTGAGCTGGTCAAAGCTGGGCTGTGCCTGACTTATGCCGGTCAGGCCTTTCATGTCCGTGAGCGGCGCTGGGCAGCGCCTGTCCTGTGCGCTGCGGCAGTGGGGTTGACCCTGCTGGGCAGGGGCGGCATGGCCGAAAGCATCGAGCCCCTGCGATTTTACGGGCAGTGGATTTTTGTGCCGCTTCTCGCCGTACCAGCTCTGACTCTGCTGGTTCTGCGGCTGCGGCGCAGGGCAAAATAAAAAGAGGAAGGCTGTCAGCCTTCCTCTTTCGGCATGGATTGTTATTTGGTATACTCTTCGAAAATATCGCGTGAGATCTCAGCCAGCAGTGAATCGCTCATAATGCCGTGAACATTTTTATTGTACTCTTCCTCACTGGCGGTGTTGCCGTTGTAGAACAGGGTGAGGATGTAATCGCCCTTGGGGGTGTAGACAATGCCGACATCGTTGGCAACGCGGTCCATGGTGCCTGTCTTGTGCGCAACTTCGATCTTGCCGGGCAGGAACTTGGGAATGCGGGTGTTGGTCTGGCATTGCTTCATGATGTTCAGCATTTCGTCGCAAACCCAGGGGGTAAAGAGTTTTTTCTCATAAACCAGCTTCAAAATTTTCATCATGTCATTGGGGCTGGTCGAATCGTTTTCCGGTGTCTGGCACAGGTAGTCAGGGGTGTTGCGATAGGATTTTTCCTGGTCAAAGGTCTCGGGGTCGTCGGACGGGTCGGCCTGAAAATAGAGGGCAATCAGCTTTTTACAGGTGTAGTCGCACTTGGTATTGCTCAGCCCCAGGGGCACAAGCACGTTATTTTTAATGTTTTCAGCGCCGACAAAGTCATACAGAAAATCGGTTGCCGTATTGTCTGAAATAATCATCATCAGGGTAGCGTAATCCTGCAGCGTGGGGGTGAGACCGGCCTGCAGGTTGTAAAGCACGCCGCTGCCGACACTCTTGACCTCGTCCGTCAGCACATGGCGGTCGCTCATTTTGAACTTGCCCTCCTGGGCCTGACGGAAAAGCTCAGCCAGAATGTACACCTTAAAAGTGCTGGCCGAGGGGAACTCGTCATCGCCCATGAGCGAAAAGCTCTCGCCCGTCTGAAGGTCAGTAAAGCCGACGCCAAGCCGTCCGGTCACAGAATCGCGGTATTTTTCGGCAATGGCGCGAATGTTGTCAATTTTCATAGTAATCCTCTCCTTGATTTTATTCGAGGGCGTCAAAAGGCCGCAGGCCCTGTGCGTCCATCATTTTAAGAATTTGTCCGCCCGTTTCGTACATATCGCGGGCGTGGTAGTGCAGGCCAAAACGGCGCTGGGTCTCGTTGATAAAACCCTGCTCGCTGGCTGTCTCCAGAATTTGTTCGACCTTGTCAGGCTCAAAAGTCGTTGACAGGGAACGGCGCAGATTTTCCAGCATCTCGCTGCGGAAAGGCTCTTTTGCCGGCAGAGAAAGGGTGCGTCCGTGCAGCTTGTGCTCATAGGCATCAAAAATCTGTTCATCGGACAGGTCGGGATACCGGCCCTCAAACACCATAACTGACGAGTCCAGCTTTGGAGCAGAAGCGGGCTGCACTTTGGGCCAGCCGACTGACAAAAGCACGACCGGATAGGTCAGTGACGGCAGATGATAAAGCTCGGCCAGCGCGGCGCCGCAGTGATTGCATGAGCCGACATAGCACGAACCGAGCCCGACCAGATGACAGGCAGTCTCGACACTCTGCACAGCGCACATGACATCTTCAACACCGATGAGAAAATGCATGTAGCTTTTATAAGCCGTGAAGGGGGCGTCTTTCTGCGCCGCATATACCTGATAACGGTGCCAGTCGAGCAGAAAGAGCAGGTTGACCGGCGCCTCGGCGATGAACTTCTGACCGCCGCACAGCTCGCTCAGCGTCCGGGCACGGTCCCGGTCACGCTCGACGATGACTGACCACGGCTGCAGATTGCCGCCGCTCGCGGCGTGCAGGCCGGCAGACAACAGCTCGTGCAGAAGCTCGTCGGGAACCGGCCTGTTGTCAAAGCTGCGGCAGGATGCGCGCGTCTGCATGTGCCGGACGGCCTCAAGCCCGGCCTCAGGTGTGTAGGGCATACAATTCACTCCTTTCCACTGCTTCAATTTTAACATCATGAACAGAAAAAGTAAATGGAAAGGACATATATAAATAATCGGTATGGGGTATAGAAAAAGCCGCCCCCGGCCGGGGCGGCTGAATGTGAGAGGCTATTCCGGCTTGACGGCCCGGGTCGCCAGAAAAGTCGGGACATTGTGGTCGTGCAGGTTGCCGCTGCCGCTGGTGTCCTCGTACAGATTGGTCAGTCGGAATCCGGCTTCGAGCTGCCCGCCGAGCTGTTCCTCCAGCGTATGCGAAAACTGGATTCCCCAGTCATTCTGCATGGAATCGCGGTAAAGCCGCGGGTCCTTGAGAGGATTAAAGGGCAGAGAGTACACGATTTTGGTTTCGGTGTCGTCAAACAGATAAATGATGCCATTGTCAAGACCGCACAGCAGAATGCCGCCACGCTTCAAAACACGGTAGCACTCTTTGAAGACAGGCCGGACATCTTCGATGTAGCAGTTGGACACCGGATGAAAAATCAGGTCAAAGGATTCATCGGCAAAGGGGAAGGGTTTTGTCATATCTGCCTCGATGACCTGCACGGAATATCCCTCGCGCTGTGCGACCAGGCGTTCGCTTTCGCATTGCGCCGGGGAATAGTCCAGCACTGTGCACTGCGCCCCCAGCGCGGAGAAAATGGGAATCTGCTGGCCGCCGCCGCTGGCCAGGCCGAGCAGTTTTTTGCCCTGAAGCTCGCCGAACCAGGCGTGAGGGACTGGCTTTGTGGGGGTCAGCACGACGTCCCACTGGCCGCGGCGGGCATTTTCGTACATTTCGTGGGTAATGGGCCGGCCCCATTCCCAGCCGTCCCGGCACCACTGGTCGATGGTGTCGGCATTGATTTGCTGATAGCTTTTATCCATAGTAAGTCTCCTGTCGGGGGCTGCTGCACCCCGGTGACGATAAGGCTTCCTGCCGGCAAAGCCGGCAGGCCTTTTACAGAGTTGACGTTTGTGAAGCGGTGGTCACTGCTGCTGCTCAATGCTCATGGCCGTGTACAGCGAGTGATAGTATCCGCCCTTTTCCATCAGCTCATCATGGCTGCCGCGCTCGATAATCTTGCCGTCGCGCACAACCAGAATGACATCGGCATGACGAATGGTCGACAGGCGGTGTGCGATGAGGAAGGACGTGCGGCCGTTGAGTACATGGCTGATGGCATTTTGAATGAGCTGCTCGGTCTCGGTATCGATGCTCGAGGTCGCTTCATCAAGCACGAAGATGGGCGGGTCGGCCAGCATGGCGCGGGCGAATGAGACCAGCTGTTTTTCACCGGTTGACAGGCGGTCTCCGCCCTCGCCGACATCGGTCTGGTAGCCGTTTTCCAGTTTTTGAATGACGCTGTCTGCCGAGACAAGGCGCACGGCTTCGTAGACCTCTTCGTCGGTGGCATCGAGCCGGCCATAGCGGATGTTGTCCATGACAGTGCCCGAAAACAGGTGGGGCGACTGCAGAACATAGCCGAGCGACGAGTGCAGCCACAGCTGGCTGCGTTCGCGCACGTCGCGGCCGTCAATGAGCACGCGGCCGCGCGTCGGCTCAAAGAACCGGCACGCCAGATTGACCAGCGTCGATTTGCCGGCACCCGTCTCGCCGACGATGGCGACGTTTTGCCCGGCCGGAATTTTCAGGCAGAAGTCCTCGAGAATGTAGTCCTTGCCGTCCGGGTACTTAAACCAGACGTGGTCGAACTCGATGTCCCCGCGAATGGGCTCCCAGTTTTCCTTTTTGGGCTCAAAGCAGTCGCCGTAGCGCTCGACGACCTCGGGCGGGTCGACAATGTCGCACTTGTGCTCGAGCAGCGTGGTGACGCGCTCGATGTTGACCTGAGCGGCAATGACCTCGGCAAAGACGCGGGCCATCTGCTGCACCGGCTCCAAAATGCCGAGAGCATACGAGACAAAGGCCGACAGAACGCCGATCTCGAGCATGTTTTCCATCACAAGGTATCCGCCCTGCTGCAGCACAAGAGCCGCCGCCAGCGAGCCGAAAAACAAAACAATGGGGATGAACATGGCGTTGAGCATGGTGGCATGAATCGACGTATTGTGCATCAGGTCGGTCAACTGGTGAAAGTCGCGGTCATTGCGCTCCTCAATAACCAGCGTTTTGCTTGTTTTGGCGCCGGTAATGCCCTCGTTGTACGCGCCGGTGATGCGTGAGTTGACGGCGCGGACGCGGCGGTTGGTGCGCAGGATGCGGCTTTGGAAAAGCGCCGTAATGACGGCAATGACGGGCACGACGGTCATGACGAGCAAAGCCAGCCGGACGTTCAGAACCAGCATGGCGCCGAAAACGCCGATGATATAGGCCACGGCCCAGAACAGGTCGATGAGACCCCAGGCAATCAGGCTGCTGATGCGGTTGGTGTCGCTCATGACACGGGCCAGGATGTACCCGACCGGCGTCTGGTTGTAGTATGAAAAGGACAGTTTTTGCAGGTGCACAAAGCAGGCGCGCTTCAGTCCGCGGCCCAGGCTCATTTCAAGCACCATGGATGTGCGCGAAAAAATGACGACAGTCAGGCCCTGCACAACGAGCACGCCGGCGTAAACCAGAGCAAAAAGCCACAGACCGTCGGTCGTTTGCGGAGTAATAAAGGTGTCGATGGCGTAGCGCTGAAAAAGCGGCATGGCAATGTCGACGCCTGCGATGACGACCATCAGAAGCACCAGAGTTAAAAGCTTGCGCTTGTACGGCCGGACAAAGGGCCACAGCTTTTTCCATATTTTTGCCTGAAAGGTACTGCGTGTCTGCTCCTGTTCAAAAATATTTTCTGTCATTGCCGGGGCCCTCCTTTCGCAGCGTCGCTCTGCATCTCAAAGACGCGGCGGTAAACGCCGGGGCGCGAGATGAGTTCCTGATGAGTGCCGATGTCAGCGACCGCGCCGTCCTCGAGAACCAGAATGCAGTCAGCATGCATCAGTGTGCTGATGCGATGCGAAATCAGAATGACCGTGCTGTCGCCGGTGCTCTGGCGCAAAGAGTCGCGGATGCGTGCGTCGGTCTCAAGGTCAACGGCCGAAAGCGAGTCGTCAAACACCAGCACAGGCGCGTCCAGCATGAGGGTGCGCGCAATGGCGACGCGCTGCTTCTGTCCGCCCGACAGGGTGACGCCGCGTTCGCCCACCATGGTGTCATAGCCGTTTGCAAAGCCGATGATGGATTCGTCGACATCGGCGATGGCGGCACACCGGCGCACCTTTTCAAGCGTTGGGTTTTGCACGGCGATGCCGATGTTCTGTTCAATGGTCTTGGAAAAGAGAAACGGCTCCTGCAGCACCACGCCGACGCCGCGGCGCAGATGGTCGCGGTCAATGTCGCGCAGGTCGACGCCGCCGATGGTGATGCGTCCGCCGTCGGGCGGCAGGTCATACAGCCGGTTTAAAAGATAAGTGATGGTCGATTTGCCCGCACCCGTCGCACCTAGAATGCCAAAGGTTTTGCCGTGGGGCACTGTGAAGCTCAGGTTTTTAAGCACGGACTGTGTCTCGTATCGGAAGGTGACGTTGTCAAAAACAATGTCGCCCGTAAGATCAGGCTTTGCTCTTCCGGGGTTTTCCTCCTCATCTTCAGCGCGGGCCACCAGAATCTCATAAAGGCGGGTCAGCGAAACGCCGGTCTTGCTCATTTCGGACAGCGTGCGCCCCAGCGAGCGCACTGGCCAGGCCAGCGTCTGGTTATAGGATACAAAGACGAGAAATTCGCCCAGCGTGATGCTGCCGCGCACGGCCAGAAGCGAGCCAAAGACAATGACCGAAAGCACCTGCAGGCCGGTCACCAGGTCGCCCAGTCCCCAGTACGCGCCCAGGGTGTAGCCCAGATTGATCCACTTATTGGCAAAGGTGTTGTTCTTTTCGTCAAACCGGTCGACCTCGTACCGTTCGCGGCCAAAGGCGCGCACCACGCGCACGCCAGTCAGATTTTCCTGCACAGCGACGGTCAGGTCACCCTCGGCCTCGTCGGCGTCGCGAAACTGCCGCGAGATGCGGCGGTAGTAAATGCCGGAATACAGCATGACAATGGGAATGAAGATGAGCGCCACAAACGACAGAGCGGCGTTCATGGAAAACATCAGCGTCAGCGCTGTGGTGATGAGAATGAGAGTGCGCAGCACTTCGATGAGCTGATTGGCGATGAAGTTGCGCACCACATCGACGTCTGATGTGCAGCGCTGGATGATGTCACCCGTCTGGTTTTGGGTATGCCAGGCAAAGGGCAGGCGCTGGACATGGGCGAACAGGGTGTTGCGCAGTGTGCGGATCGTACCCTCGGTACCCCGGGCCACGCCCATACGCGAAAGAAAATTGAAGATGCCGGACAAAAGAGAGAATACGATGACGAACAGTGCACAGAACAGCAGGTGTGTGCGCAGAAAATCGCGCCCGCCCATGCTGTCGATGGCGCTCATAACCGACGCAGGCAGGGCAAAAGGCCGATCGCCGATGACCGAGTCGACGGTGATGCGGATGACCTGCGGCATGAGAAACTGAAACAGAATACTCAGGCCGCTGGCAGCAATGGCCAGAATAAAAAAGCGCTTATAGCCATGGGCAAAGCGCACAAAAGTCCGTGAAAGTGAATTTTTTGGCATAGAACCTCCTTTTCCAAAAGCACGCGGCAAAGCGATGCACAGCCGCCCCCATTGCGCATGGCCCGTCCCCAATCAGGTATACGCTTCGGCTGCCTAGCCCTATTGTGCCATATTTCATCGGGAAAAGCAAGGCCCTGCGGGTTGCGCACGGCTTCAGGATACTTGCATGAAAAGGTTTTATATTTTTTACTTGACTTGGAGCCCGCTTTAAGTGATACACTGAAAACATCCACATAAACACTGCCCATGGCAGGGAAAGGGAATGATGCACAATGAAAGCAAAGGTTTACTTTACCAAAGAGCTGACGCCGGAAGCGCTAGAGAAAATGTATGATGCGCTGGGCGTCGCGCTGCCGGGCAAGGTCGCCGTCAAGCTGTCGACGGGAGAACCGGGCGGACACAACTTTTTGCAACCCGCCTTTATTCGCGGCCTTGTGCAGCGGTTAAACGGCACCATTGTGGAGTGCAATACCGCGTACGAGGGCCGGCGCTCTAAATCCGAAGATCACTGGCAGGCCATTCGCGAACACGGCTTTATGGACATTGCGCCCTGTGATATCATGGACGAAGATGGCGAGATAGCGTTGCCAGTGAATGGCGGTTTTCACCTGAGCGAAAACTATGTGGGCGACCACCTGAAAAATTACGACTCCATGCTCATGCTTTCCCATTTTAAGGGGCACGCCATGGGCGGCTTTGGCGGCGCACTCAAGAACATGTCCATCGGCGTTGCGTCTGCGCACGGCAAGGCGGTTATCCACGGCGCCGGCGACCCGGATAAGCTGTGGACAGCAGACCACGACTCCTTCCTCGAGTCTATGGCGGATGCCGACAAGGCTGTTATGGACTACATGGGCCGGGAAAAAATCGTTTATATCAACGTCGCAAACCGCCTGTCGGTCGACTGTGACTGCGATTCCCACCCGGAAGAGCCGAAGATGGCCGACATCGGCATTTTCGCATCCCTGGACCCAGTGGCCATCGACCAGGCCTGTGTCGATGCGGTGTATGCGTCACCCGACCCGGGCAAGGCGGCGCTCATTGAACGAATGGAGTCGCGCAATGGCGTGCACACCATTGAAGCGGCGGAAAAACTGGGACTTGGCTCGCGCGAATATGAACTGGTCAGCATCGACTAATACATTACTTTCTGGAGGAAAGCGTATGGAATACAGAAAATTGCCGCATGGCGATGAACGCATTAGTGTCATCGGCCTGGGCATGGGCGGTATTCACGCCAGCCCGCCGGAGGAGATTGAGCGCATGGTGGACCGTGCCATCGAAGGCGGCATCAATTATTTTGACATGTGCGGCGGGCACAGCTCGATTTACGCCCCCTTTGGCCGTGCCATTGCCGGACGGCGCGACAAGGTGCACTTTCAGCTGCACCTCGGCGTGATTTACAACGAGCAGGGCGAGTACGGCCGCTCGCGCAAGATGGACGAAACCCGGCGCACCTTTGAGTGGATGATGGAGACCATGGGAGTCGGCACCGTCGACATGGGCTTTATGCACTGCTTTGACGAAATTGAGGATTTTGAGGCCATGGTGGCCGAGGGCGGTCTTGAGTATTTAAAACAGCTGAAGGACCAGGGCGTTGTCAGGCATCTGGGCTTTTCGTCGCACACGCCGGCTGTGGCCAACCACATTCTGGACACCGGACTGTGCGACATAATGATGTTCAGTATCAATCCGGCCTATGACTACGGCCAGGGCGACGACTATGCCCTCGGGTCGGTGTCCGAGCGCGCCGCGCTTTTCCGCCGGTGCGAAAGCGAGGGCGTCGGCATTTCGGTCATGAAGCCGTTCTGCGCCGGCAAGCTGCTTTCTGCCGACGCATCTCCGTATAAAAAGGCGCTGACCCACTACCAGTGCATCCAGTATGCGCTTGACCGCCCGGGGGTTCTGACCACGCTGCCCGGTGTGCAGACCATGGCCGATGTCGAGCGGGTGCTCGGCTTTGCCTCGGCGTCCGCGGCGGAAAAGGATTATTCCGTGCTGGGCGATATGACGGCTGAGTGGAGTGGGGATTCTTGTGTATACTGCAATCACTGCCAGCCCTGCCCGGCCGGCATTGATGTTGGACTGGTCAACAAATATTACGACCTGGCCCGCATGGGCGACAGCCTGGCGGCTGACCACTATGCCCGCCTGAGCGTCCGGGCGGACAGCTGCCTGCACTGCGGGCACTGTGACAGTACCTGCCCCTTCCATGTGCATCAGACCGAGCGCATGGATGAAATTGCCGCCTATTTCGCTCAAAAAGTGGGAGTCTGACGCAGATGACGATAGCAGAAGTTGCCAAACGGTATGGCATGACGACCGATACGCTGCGCTATTACGAACGCGTAGGCCTGCTGCCCGCCATCGGGCGCACGGCAAGCGGCATCCGCAATTACTCGGAAAGCGATTGTGAATGGGTGTCGTATATCAAATGTATGCGCTCAGCCGGCGTCTCGGTTGATACGCTGGTGGAATATGTCCGGCTGTGCAGGCAGGGACCTGAGACGATTGCAGCGCGCAAGCAGCTGCTCGTCGAACAGCGCAGGCAGATTGTCGAGCGCGTGGAAGAGCTCAACGAGGTGCTCAGGCGCCTTGACAAAAAGCTCGACGGCTTTGAAGAGCGCATGGTGAAGTACGAAGAAAATCTGAAATGAGGCACCGGCGTGGGAGAAAAACCCACGCCGGTTCTCTGTTTTGTGCTGTATCATCGGAGCATGTGGGTGAAAAAGGCCAATAGAGCAGGAGAAATTCATATTTTATTCAAGCAAGTTCTGTACAGGAACGATATAATAGGGGATAAGAGAGGAGTTTTATAATGAAAGAGATGAAAAACGACAACAAACCGCAAAAATCCATTCTCACCTATTATATTGTCATTCTGCTGGTCACCCTGCTGCTCAACGCGCTGATTTTCCCGCGCATGTGGCAGCCCAATATTGTCAATGTCGATTATGGCACCTTCCGTCAGGAGCTGGAAAGTGGCCTGATCACCGATGTTGAGATGGATGAGGCGGGAACCACCATTTACTATCTCAAAAATGAACAGCCGAGTGTTCCCGGCGGTGAGCAGACCATTTACGCCGTCGGCGTATGGCCGGGTGATACAGGACTGGTCGACCTGCTTGATGAGGCTGGTGTCGTCTATTCCAAGGTTGTCCCGCAGGAAAGCTCGCCTCTGGTCGAGTTTTTGCTGGCATGGGTGCTGCCCATTGCCCTGATGGTGCTGGTCATGAACCTCGTCATGCGCGGCATGCAGAAGCGCATGGGCGGCAACGCACTGACGCTGGGCAAGGCCAACGCCAAAATTTATGTCGAGGCGCAGACAGGAAAAACTTTTGCCGACGTGGCCGGGCAGGACGAGGCCAAGGAAGCACTCAAAGAGATTGTCGACTATCTGCATAACCCCGGCCGATATAAAGAGATTGGCGCCCACATGCCCAAAGGCGCGCTGCTCGTCGGCCCTCCGGGTACCGGCAAGACGCTGTTGGCCAAGGCAGTCGCCGGTGAAGCAGGCGTGCCTTTTTTCTCGATCTCGGGCTCTGAGTTCGTCGAGATGTTCGTTGGTATGGGCGCGGCGCGTGTGCGCGACCTTTTCAAACAGGCTCAGGAAAAAGCGCCCTGCATCATCTTTATTGACGAGATCGATACCATTGGCAAAAAGCGCGACGGCTCGGGCGTCGGCGGAAACGATGAGCGCGAGCAGACCCTGAATCAGCTGCTGGCTGAGATGGACGGCTTTGACGGCAATCTGGGCGTCGTCATTCTGGCGGCCACCAACCGGCCCGAAACCCTGGATAAGGCGCTTTTGCGCCCCGGCCGCTTTGACCGCCGCATTCCGGTCGACCTGCCGGACCTGCAGGGACGTCTGGCTATCCTCAATGTCCACGCCAAAGATGTGCGTATGAAGGACGGCGTTGATATGAATGTCATTGCGCGGTCTACGTCGGGTGCTTCGGGTGCAGAGCTGGCCAACATCATCAACGAAGCGGCGCTGCGCGCGGTGCGCATGGGCCGCAACGAAGTGGCCCAGGGTGACCTGGAAGAAGCAGTTGAAACGGTCATTGCCGGCGCGCAGCGCAAGGGCGCTGTGATTTCGGACCGCGAAAAACGCATCATTGCCTATCATGAAATCGGGCATGCACTTGTCGCGGCGCGGCAGACCGACTCGGCTCCGGTCACCAAGATTACCATTATTCCCCGTACATCCGGCGCGCTGGGGTACACCATGCAGGTTGACGAGGAAGAAAAGTTCCTGCTGACCCGGGATGAAGCGCTCAATAAAATTGCCACGCTGACTGGTGGCCGCGCTGCCGAAGAGCTGGTCTTTTCGGTCTGCACCTCGGGTGCATCCAACGACATCGAGCAGGCGACTCGCATGGCCCGCGCCATGGTCACCCGCTACGGTATGAGTGAGACCTTTGGCATGACGGTGCTGGAAACCGTGACCAATCAGTACCTGGGCGGCGACACCAGCCTGGCCTGCTCGCCTGAGACGGCGGCCAGGATTGACGCTGAGGTCATGGAGATTATCAAAAAGGCCCATCAGAAAGCCTACGATATTCTGTCCGGCGACCGTGCAAAGCTCGACGAGCTGGCAGCGTACCTGCTGCAAAAAGAAACCATCACCGGCGAAGAGTTCATGCAGATTCTGCATGCCGGCGAAGAATAAAAGAAAAAGCGGTCCCACCGGGGCCGCTTTTTATACCGTATACAAGAGCGGCTGCCTCATGGGGCAGCCGCTTTGTGCTTACGGAAGGTCGTATTCACGGGCAATGGACTCAAATACCTCTTCAATGGCGCGCTCACTTTCTTCACTGCCTGGCACCATGCCCTGTGCCAGCAGAGGACTGCCGCCGCCGCGCCCGCCCAGACGGGCGCACAGGTCCTTGACATGCGCCCCCAGGTTGGGGCCGGTCTTGGATTTGCTGCGCATAAACAGCAGCGAGAGCTGCCCGGACTGCCGGACAGCGAAGAGCAGAGCTGAGGGCTGTTCGGCGCACAACGCTTCGGCGACAGCGCGCAGGTGCTTGACATCGCCGTCGCCCAGGATGGCAGCAGCCAGGCGGCCCTGCTCCAGTGTACGGCTGAGCTCAGCCCACAGTGCTGTGTCCGAGCGCAGCAGCTGCTCGCGCAGAGCGTGGTTCTGGACCTCAAGTGCGTCACGGCGCTCCAGCAGAGCCTGCTGAGCGGCCGTGAATTCGTCCAGGTTTTCGCACGAAAGAGCGCGCTGCATGGAGAGCACAGCGAACCCGCGGTCGAGCCGGGCCTTTTTGGCAGCCTGTCCGGCGCAGTAGTAGACGCGGAAAACGCCGCGCACGCTTTTGGTACCTGTAATGAGCAGGTCTTCGACTCCGCCGGTCGACGGGCAGTGAGTACCGCCGCAGGCGTTGAGGTCAAAGCCTTCAATCGAAACCAGGCGGATACGCTCGTGCGGAGTGATCCGGCCGCGCACAGGCAGCTTTGCAGCTTCTTCAGGAGAATAGTAGGCGGCGTGGACCGGCAGGTCGCGGTCAATGACCTGCTGCGTCAGCTCCTGCGCTGTCATGAGCTGTGCGTCGGTCAGGGGGCTTTGCAGCTCGATATGGGGGCCTGCGTCCTCGATGCGGGCGATGATGGTCGGCACGCCGAAAGTCTGGTCGATGACAGAGGACAGAATGTGCTGGCCCAGGTGGTGGCGCATGAGCTCGAGCCGGCGTTCGCCGTCGATATGCAGCTCGACCTCGCCGCAGACAGGGCGGGAGAGAATGTGCACAATCTCCCCCTGTTCATCATATGTATCGCTGACCGTCACTCCGCCGATATCACCGGCATCACACGGCTGGCCGCCGCCGCGGGGAAAGAAGATGGTCTGGTCCAGCCTGACGGCAAAGCCGCCGTCACAGGGGGTACACGAAAGTACCTGTGCACGGGCCTGAAAAAGACCCGGCGCGTCATCAAACAACCGAATGGTCATGCAGCACCTCACAAAAGCCGGTTCTGGTTGACGATCAGGCCGAAATGCAGCCCCAGATAATCGGCAGCCTTGCGGCACATCATCATGCGGGACAGGAAGATTTCGAAATAGTCCATGACAGCCGAAATGGCGGTGTCAATGGTCAGCGTCAAAAGAATCTCGCTTTTTTTGGTATCAACCGTCAGATGCGAGTCAATGACCGCATAGTTGACGCGGTCGTGAATATCAATGCCAATGGTGGTGCGCGAACGGACACGGCTGCGGCGCACATCGGACTTGTCGGCCAGGATCAAAGCAGCTGAGATAGGTGAAATGGCCTGTCCGGTGCCCTCATCATGATGCCCGATAGCTCCGACAACATCGGACAGCTCGCCGGGCTCCATGCCCATCTGACCGAGCAGGGTAAAGGCCATCAGCGCACCGCTCTGCGCGTGGTCGTTGCGGTTGATGCTGTTGCCCATGTCGTGCATAAAGCCGGCAATGCGCGCCAGCTCGACGGTCCGTGGGCCGTAGCCGAGAGCGGTCAGAATGCTGGCCGCCATTTCGGCGGTAATGCCGGCGTGGGCAAAGCCGTGCTCTGTATAGCCCACTTCGCCCAAAACGGCGTTGCCCTTTTCAATATAGGTCCGGATGGCGGGATTGTTTTTGACGTCTTCAAAGGTCAGCATACAGTCTCCTCATTGTATTCAGCGTTTTAGTGGATACCGCGGGTAAAGTCAACCGGTACGGTAAAAACGACAGCCGTGTCGGGGCGCTCAAGGTCACCGACAACGCGCTCAATAACATCAACGGCGACAGGGACCTTATCGTCGTGTACAACGGTCAGGATGGTCAGGTTCTGCTCACGGTCAGGGTCAAGCAGCAGGCGCAGTGAACCCAGAAAGCTCGAGCTTTCCATCGCGTTGTGGTACAGCTCCTGCGCCATGCCGCGGCTTTGCAGAATGGTTGCGCCGCCGATATGCGCGTCGGCCAGCGCTTCGAGCAGTTCGTCGAGTAACTCGACCTTGTTGAGGATGAGGACAAGCAGCTTCATTCACATTCATCCTTTCAGGGTTATATTCATCTAATTTTATTATAGGGCTTTTCACACCGCCTGTCAAACAACGGCTGGCTGTGTTTATTTTCCCCGAAAAAAGACCGGCGCAAAAGCGCCGGCCATCAAAATCAATAATAGGATTTTCCGATATAATTGTCTGGGTTGACATCGTTGCCATTGATACGGACCTCAAAATGACAATGCGGACCAGTCGAGTTGCCGGTATTACCTACTTTGGCAATCTGCTCACCCTGTGCAACCTTTTGCCCCACGCTGACCAGCAGCTTGCTGCAATGACCGTAAAGGGTCTGATAGCCGTTGCCGTGGTCGATGATGACGCAGTAGCCATAGCCGCCGTTCCACCGTGCCAGGGTGACGGTGCCGCCGTCAGCCGCGACAATGGGACTGCCGGTCGCGCCGGCCAGGTCGAGTCCGGTGTGGAAACCCGAACGGCGGTAACCGTAAAGCGAGGTGCGCCGTCCGGCAGAGAACGGGTTGATAAAGGTCCCCTTGGGCGCTTTGGCAGGCAGGGCCTTGGTGCCGACTTCTTTGATCTGGGTCACCGGCTCGGTGACGACGCTGTAGGACAGCACTTCACGGCTCTGCTCGACGCCGTTGACAGTGACAACATTGGCCGTGACGGCAGCAGTACCGTTGACACCTTTTTGAATAATACGGCTCTGGTTGGTGTAAAGCTCATCGGTCTGCTGTGTCACCGTTTCATAGGCAATGGCTTCGGTGTACTCGACCTTCTGCGTCTGCTTGATGGACAGCACAGGCACGGCGGCCGAAATCTGCAGCGAATCGCCGACATGAATGCGGTTAATGTTGAGACCGGGGTTGAGTGCCTCAATCTCAGCGACTGTCAGCGAAAACTGCTGGGCAATGCCGCTGACGGTGTCACCATCCTGAACCGTATAGGTGACAACGTCCTGCACATTGCCGCTGAGTGCGGCTTCAATTTCATCAATCGAACGGATGGCCGAGTTGGGTACCATGCGTTCTTCAATCTGCACGTCCTGCACAAACTCAGTCTTGACATCGTCTGAGGTGTCGGTGCCGCCCTTGAGCAGGCGCTGACGCAGCAGTTCGAGCGCCGTTTTGCTGTCAGAAGCGCCGATGAGCTCGTCATCAACGGTCAGGGCGTACTGGGTGGAAACGCCGTTTACGACCGAAAGAAGCAGGTCGCGCGTGGCGTCGGGATCAAGCATGCTGTCACGGTGAATATAGCCGAATGAATAAGACACATCGGCGTTCAGGTGATACGGCGTTCCCAGATATTCGGTGGCCGTCGCTTCGACCTCGTCAATGAGCGCTTCCATTTCGTCGCGGGTTTCAACAAAGCCGAGACTCTGACCATTTAAGGTGACTTCAAGACCGACGCCGAAGTACGAGGCTGTAAAAATCAGAACAGTCACTGTAACAAGGCACAGACAGGGAATGGTGCGCGAACGGGACGTCAGAAAGTCCCGCGCGCTTTCGCGAGCGAACAAACCAAGGCCCCACAGCCGGGTCTCGATGGCACTTAAACGCTCGCGCATGGGCTCGCGCAGAGCCAGTGTGTGCTGGTGCACACGGTCAACGGCCATGCCGCCCAGCCGTGCAGTGCCGCGGCAGACGCGCAGAACGGTTCCCGCCAGTCCGGCGGCAATGCCGCGCGCATCCCGTGCGGCGTGGGTGTTGCCGCCCACATTGGCCATGCGGGACAGCCTGACTTTGGCCTTGACGGCAGCGCGCCGCAGCGCGCGCCAAAGGCCGGTCGGGGAAGGGGGATTAAAGGCGCCGCCCCGGGTGCCAACGTAAATACGCATCCTCCGGCCTCCTTTCAACAAATTACAAATCGGAGTCAAACGTTACAAAATGGTAACAACAGTGTTTATATTACACGATTATTACAGCGTTGTCAAGAGGCCGGGTCAACTGCTTAGGGAGATTTGGGCAGTTATTCATAAAAAAAGGCAGAGAAAAGAGAATATTTTGATGCAAGATCACAAAACATGTTGGTTTCACGCAGGCGGAAGCTCGGGATTTGGGACATTGCAGAAGATTCGCAGAGCCTGGTGAGCGGCAGAGATGTGTACGTTGGATGGGCTGCCGCCAAATTCGCCGTCCAGGGTCCAGGGGACCGGAGACTGCGGGAAAAAGCGCACGCTTGTAGTTTTAAAAGAGTGGACGAGCTCAGAGTCAAAATTTTGCCACAGAATGGAGTTGATGACAGTGGTCAGCTGACTGACATTGTGAGGATTGCGCACCAGAGTGACCTCGAGCAGTCCGTCGGACATGGAGATGCTCTGTTTGTCACTCAGGCGGAAGCCGCCGACTGAGGATGAGTTGCTCACCATGCCGAACAGAAACTCGCCTTCTGCTGTAAAGTCATCGCCTTCGACCCGCATGTCATAAGCTTTGAGCACAGGCAGGCGCTTGATGCCTTCCAGAATATACGCGGTCCGGCCCAAAAGCAGCTTGTTTTGCTGGGGCGTCTGGTAAGACACTTCGGTAAAGGCGCCGAAAGCGGCAATGTACGAAAAAAAGCGATCGTCAAAGCATCCGACGTCAACCAGACAGCTGCTGCCGTTTGCAATGCAGCGCGCCGCTTCGGTCATGTCGCGTGAAATGCCCAGACTGGCGGCAAAGTCGTTGACCGTACCGCTGGGCAGGTATCCAAGGGGCGGTCGGTCGGGCAGCAGCATCAGGCCGTTGACGGTCTCGTTGAGCGTGCCGTCTCCGCCGCACGAGACGACAAGGTCATAGTGCCCGTACCGGCTTTGCAAGATGTCGGGAATCTCGCCGGCGTGCACTGTGGGGCGCACCTCGGTCGTAAACCCGGCTTCAGTGAAAATCTGCAAAATATCCAAAAGCTTGCTGCGAATTTCCGAGCGCCCGGCGTGAGGATTGATGATAAAAAGAATACGGCGTCCTACCGACACAGGACATTCCTCCTTGCATGGAATGACGGCTGGGTGTTAATGCTACTGTTGGTGATTGAAATGAAGAGAAAACGGGAGTATGCTGAAACTGCGCTGGTCGGCGGCATTGGCTACTGCCTGCTCGAAATGATATGGCGTGGCCGCACTCATTGGTCCATGGCGCTGGCGGGCGGCGCATGCTTTGCCGCTGCACACGGCATCAACGGTCTCTTTCCGCGTGCGTCGCTGTGGCGCCGGTGTCTGATGGGAGCGGCTGTCATCACAGCCGTCGAATGGACCGCAGGGCGCCTGTTTAATCAAAGATACCAGGTGTGGGACTATCGCGCCCGGCGGGGCAATATAAACGGACAGATTTGCCTGCTGTACAGTGCCCTGTGGTTTTTGCTCTGCATCCCCCTGTGCGCGCTGAGCAGAGCAATTCGAAAAAAATGCTCGCCATCTGCCCCCGGTTCGTGTTAAAATGAAAAAAGCGCCTGTGCCGCGGGCCGGCGCGGACAGGGGGAGTAAAAATGGAACGGCAGGAGCTGCAGGCGCGGCTGCGCGAACTGCACAGCCGTGCAGAGCGGCGGGGAACCGTCGGCTGCACCGGCTTTTTGACCCCGGCTGAACAGCAGTGGGCGATGGCCGATTGCAGGCAGGCCGGGCTGGATGGGTTGATTTTATGGGGCGGACCGCAGCAGAGTGAACGCAAAATGGCCTTTTTCTTTCCGAGCTGGGCCGATCCCGAGAGTTATCCATATGACGAAGCGGCCGGTGTGCATCTGACAGCGCGCTTTGGCGCGCCTACACACCGCGACGTACTGGGGTCAGTGTTGGCCCTTGGCGTCGAGCGCCATGCGATCGGTGATATCGCTGTCATGGGAGAAGAAGTCTGGTTTATCGCCCTGACGCCGGTGGCACGGCTGGCAGCACAGAGTCTGGAGCGCGTCGGCAGGGCCGGTGTGCGCGCCGAGCTCACGCCGTGGCAAAGCGTGCCCGCACCCGTCATTGAGACGCGGCCGGTGCGCTTTACAGTCCAGAGTCTGCGGCTCGACGCGGCGGTATCCGGGCTTTTTCAGCTGTCGCGGACCGAGGCGCAGAGCGCCGTGGCCGGGGGGCGGGTTTCGCTCAATCATCTGGAGTGTCAGCGGCCCGACGCCCGAATCGCAGCGGGCGATGTTATCGCTTTGCGCGGTGCGGGAAAAGGACGAATTTGCGCCTGCGACGGCATTACGCGAAAAGGGCGTGTCGCCGTCGAAGCGGAACGCTGGGTTTAGTGAGATTTTACTTCATTTATACTCTATTATAACACATTTTTTATAGGGCTCAACACAAAAAACGGCGTCTTTAAGACGCCGTTTTTCCATGCCTAAAAAGGCGCTGTCTGCGCTTTTGCAGGTTAGATGGTTACATCACAGCACATGAAATCAGAATCAATGTTATGCGCGATCACGCGGGCCTTGAAGTTTCGGGTATTACACATACTAGCCTGTGAGCCGCCCGAGACATCGAGGTCTTCGGGCAGGACAAAGCGGATACATTTCACCAGCACATCGCGGCAGTATGGGCCATGATGCTCTGGAATGGTGATGGTC
Source organism: Candidatus Ventrousia excrementavium (assembly GCA_018714845.1). Classification (GTDB taxonomy): domain Bacteria; phylum Bacillota; class Clostridia; order Oscillospirales; family Butyricicoccaceae; genus Ventrousia; species Ventrousia excrementavium. The sequence continues at coordinate 7,200 of DVMR01000001.1, read as the reverse complement.
TTGGTGCCGCGCGGGTATTCGTTGCCGTGCGCATCAACCTCGGTCAAAATGACGCCCAGAGCCACGCGCTTGTACGGGCATACGTTTTTGACTGTGACGTCGAGCTGTAAAATCCGCCCCAGGGACCCGAGGTAAACATCGCCCACATCGACGACCATCGAATCCTGACATCCGCCGATGGCAATGTCAACAGGCGTGGGGCAGGGTTCGGGTTCAATGACAGCCCCGCAGTCAACGGTCACTGCAGGCTTCGGAAAGGTCGCCTGATTATTTTCGTTGTCCGTGTAAGTGATGGACTGGTTGACAGGCTTGGTGCCCGAGGTGTTGGCAACGTGCTGAACATAAAATTCCAGGGTCGCGCCTTCATTCGCCGTGGTGCCCAGCTGGTCAATGGTTCATTTCAGGGTGGTCGAATTGATCATGCTGGCCACACCCTTGGTCGGCATCAGAATACTGGTGATGATAAAGTCCGGGTTCACGACTTCATCCAGCACAATGTTGGTCGCGCCGGGCTTTGAGATATTGGCTGCCAGATCGGCAAACAGGTCTTCAAGCTGGGCGTCGTCCGGAGTAATGGCCACATGCGAGGCGTCCGGGTCGGTTGCCCAGTCATTGAGCACGGCGGGGTCGATGCCGTCTGACCCTACAAGCCCGATGCAGTAGATGGTGATTCCCATGGCACGGGCGGCTGCGGCAACAGGGCTGGGGTCGGGGCCGGCCGTCGTTTTGCCGTCTGTGAACATCACGATGACCTTGGCGTTAGTGGACGCGGGGTCAAACAGCGCCGTGGCCTCGGTAAAGGCAGCGGCGTGATTGGTGGAGCCGCCTGATGTCAGGCCGTCGACAGCCGCTTTCAAAGCGGCGACCGAGGTGATGAGCTGAGTGTTTTGAATGGCAGTGTCTGCAAAGCTGACAATGCCGATACGGCTGCCAGAGCCGATCTGTCCGTCCTGAGAACTGTCGGTGGCTTCGTCGATGATATCGATAAAGGTTTTGGCCCCGGTCTTGAGGTTGACCAGGGGGCTTCCGGCCATGCTGCCGGAACGGTCAAGAACCAGAACGATATCAGTGGGATGGCTGCTGATGTCGGGCGAAGCAGCCAGCGCCAGTGTGACTTTGAGGGAACCGGAACAATCGATCTGGTCAGTGCTGATGATTTTGTTGGAATTGTTGAGGCCCATAGTGCTGTGCTCTCCTTCTGCTTATTGGGGCAGGGCAGCCCTGCATCATTCTATGCAGGCGGCAGAAGGGCGGTGCCCAGAGCAAGAAAAACAGCGCCTTTGGAAGGCGCCGTTTTCCTATGAAATACCCAGCAGACGCGCGGCAGAAGCGACCAGAAAGCACAGAGAAAAGCCGATGACTGTGGGCAGTGCAATAGCGGCCAGCGTCCACCGCAGGCTGCCTGTCTCGCGGTGAATGGTCAGGCAGGTCGTCGAACAGGGCCAGTGGAACAGCGAAAACAAAACTGTGCAGAGCGCGGTGACAGGTGTCCAGCCATTTTGCAGCAGAAGAGCGTGCAGCTCAGTGTTGCCCAGTTCGGCAATCGTACCTGTTGAAAGATAAGCCATAGCCGCGATGGGAATGACGATTTCGTTGGCGGGAAAGCCCAGGATGAAGGCAAGCAGGATGATGCCATCCAGACCAAACACGCGGGCAAAAGGATCAAGCGCGCCCGAGATGTGCGCGAGCAGGCTGACATCGTTGACAGTGACGTTGGCCAAAAGCCAGATGACCAGCCCGGCCGGCGCGGCAACGCTGACCGCGCGCCCCAGCACAAAAAGAGTGCGGTCAAAGACCGAACGGACGATGACCCTGCCGAACTGCGGCATACGATAGGGCGGCAGCTCAAGCGTGAAGCCCGAGGGGACGCCGCGCAGCAGGGTCCGGGACAACAGGCGCGAGCACAGAAAGGTCATGCCGACGCCCAGGACAATCACGACCGTCAGAAGCAGCGCCGACAGCAACGTTGCACCGGGGCCGGCCGCCGCGCCGACAAAAAAGAGCGATAAGATGGTCAGCATGGCGGGAAAACGCCCGTTGCAGGGGACGAGCGAGCTGGTCAGAACGGCGATCAGCCGTTCGCGGGGGGAGTCAATGATGCGGCAGCCTGTTACGCCGACGGCGTTGCAGCCGAAGGACATACACATGGTAAGCGCCTGTTTGCCGCAGGTACAGGCTTTTTTAAAGCAGTGGTCCAGATTAAAGGCCACACGAGGAAGATAGCCGAAATCCTCGAGCAGGGTGAAAAGGGGGAAAAAGATGGCCATGGGCGGCAGCATGACGGACACCACCCAGGCGAGGACGCGGTAGACGCCGAGCACCAGCGCTCCATGCAGCCAGTCCGGCGCGCCCCAGGCCATAAAGCGTGCACTCAGCCAGTCCTGCACGGCGAAAAGCCGGCCGGCCAGCCATTGTGAGGGCACGTTGGCGCCTGCGATGGTCAGCCACAAAACGCCGAAAAGCAGCAGCAGCATGACGGGAATACCGGTGCGGCGGCTGGTAAAAATGCGGTCAAGACGCCGGTCGCGTGCATTGCTGTCGGAATCGGCGGGAAAGACTGCTTCTGCGGCAACGCCCTCGGCCCACAGCACAGGGCAGGCGGCAATCTGGTCGAGCAGCTTCTGTCTTTCAATCCCGTCCTCAGACAGAATCGCCTGCGCGCGTGCGACAGCGTCACACACAGCGGGGTCCTGCTTCAGAGGGTACCCGAGAAAGGCGGATGCCTGCGCCGCGGCGCTCTGATCCCCGCATAAAAGCCTGACAGCAAGCCATCGCACGGACGGCCCCTCGGGTGAAAGCGGCTTGAGACAGGCCTCAATGACGGCCAGCGCCTTTTCAATGGCCGGGGTGTAGTGCGGACGAATGACATGGCCGCAGTATTCGCGCCGTGCAACCTGGGCTGTGCGCTCCAAAAGCGTGTTCAGGCCCTTGCGCGAGCGGGCGCTGGTGCCGACGACGGGGACGCCGAGCTCCTGCTCAAGGGCGGACAGATCGATGCGCAGATGCTTTTTGCGCGCCTCGTCCAGCAGGTTGACGCATACGACGACGCGGTCGGTCATTTCGATGATTTGCAACACCAGGTTGAGGCTTCGTTCAAGGCAGGTGGCGTCGCATACCACAATGGTGGCGTCAGCGCCGCCAAAGCAGATAAAATCGCGTGCAACCTCTTCTTCGGCAGAATGTGCCAGCAAAGAGTATGTACCGGGCAGGTCGACCAGCAAAAAATCGCCCTGCTCGCTGCGGCACCGGCCCTGCGCTGTGGCGACTGTCTTGCCGGGCCAGTTGCCGGTGTGCTGGTTCATGCCGGTCAATGCGTTGAAAACTGTGCTTTTGCCGACATTGGGGTTGCCGGCCAGCGCAATGACCAGCTCGAGGCCTGACTGCCTCTGTGCGGCAGGACTGGCGGGGGAGCGGATTCCCATGGGTGCGCCCCCTATCGCTGTACAATGATGGCTGCGGCCTGCTCGGCGCGCAGAGCGACAATGGCGCCGCGGATGCCATAGGCAACAGGGTCGCCGGCCGGGCTTTTCTGTACGCACTCCACGGTCGTGCCCTCGATGAGGCCGATGTCCTGCAGCCTGCGGCGCATGGCGCCGCTTTCCAATATGCTCAAAACCCGCGCCCGCTGGCCTTCGTGCAGGCAGCTCAGGGGTTCAGATGTGCTCATGACGCATCGCTCCTTGTCAGTCAGATTGAGGTCCGCGGGCGGACCCCCTTAGTTTAGTATAAGACGGACAGGAAAGCGGGGTGAATAAAAAAGCCCCAGCAAGGCCTGTTCAGGTCTTGCTGGGGCTGTTGTCACATGGCGTCAATCAAAATGTCACAGGCGTTGCATGCACCGCGCGATACCGAGGTCTTGCACTGCGGGTCGGGACGGAGCAGCCGTACCCGGCGCCAGAATTCTTCCGGTGTATAGACAGCCAGGCGTTCCAGCGCTGCACGCTCGGCCCGGTTTTCAAGCATGGCGCCGAGCAGGTCGCCGTAGTGGGCGGTTTTGGGCAGGTCAAGCTCGGCAATAAGGCTGGGAATGAGCCGCTCGAACAGCAATCGGTGCGGCGGCAGGCGCTGCGAAATTTTGAGCGCATGAGCGGCGCGCGTGACGGCTTCATCGTCAACAAGGGATAAGCGGGCAAATGCCGGAATGGGGGCAAAGCCGCATGTCAGGTAGTACCGCCGCCCGGCATAGTGACGCAGCTGGCGCAGTGCGTCATAATAGCCGACGCGAATACTGCGGCGAGTGACGGCGGTATCGAACTCCATAATAGGACCCAGCTTTTCACTAGGCATGATGGTGATGACGGTCTTGGTCTTGTCACGCGGGGGGCGATAAATACCGAGTCCCAGCGTGCGCACGGCAATGACTGTGTCGCAGCCGCGGTCAATCAGCATGTTGACGGGACAGTTGTCGTAAGCGCCGCCGTCCATATAACGTTTATCGCCGATAGAGACCTGTTCCATGCCCGGAAAGGATGCGCTGGCCAGAATGTAGTCGCGCACCCTGTCGGGCTCCATTTGTCCCTTAAAAAGCTCAAGCGGCCTGAAATCGGGGACGGAAACAGTAACCAGGCCAAAATCGACCGGGCTTTTGAGCAGTTTGTCGACGTCGACATATTTTTCAATGATGGCGCGGATGCGGCTGGTGTCGACGCCGCCTCCCCTGAGCGCCTCGCGGACCTTTTCGCGGAAGTAGCTCAGTCCCTCGACAGACAGCTTGCCGCGGCTGATCATGGCGAGAAAATGCGATTCTTCCTCGCTGAACAGGTCAGCGCTTGTGATTTTGAGCCACAGCTCGCGTGCAACGGCGTAGTCGCCCTGGGCGAACATGGCCCCGTTGATGGCGCCGATTGAGGTGCCGGCAATGGCGCCGAACGAAAGTCCCTCTTCCATGCAGGCCTGCATGGCTCCAATGTGATAGGCGCCGCGGGCGCCGCCGCCCTCGAGTGCCAGTCCAAGCATAAGTGTTCTCCTTTTAAAGTCCGCTGTCACGGTACAGATAGGTGGTAAACTCGTGGGTAAAGCCCAGCTTGCGGTACAGGGCGAGCGCGCCGCGGTTGTGCTCGATAACGTCCAGCCGGACGGCGGGCCGTCCCTTTTGCAGAATGTGGTTGACACCGTGCATAACAAGAGCCGCGCCAAGGCCCTGGCCGCGATGTTCCTCGTCTACGCACAGGTCGTCGAGCGTATCGCCAATGGCTGTGACAAAGCCGACGACGCGGCCGCTCTGCCGCAAAAGGAACAAATCGCCGGCATTTTGCGCGTATTTGGCACGCACGTCATCAGAAGGAGCAATGTAATGGGGCAAAATGCCCAAAGAACGGCGCAGTTCATAGAAACTGCGCGAGACCAGTGCCTGTACGGCGTCATAATCCCCGTCGCCATAAGGAGAAAAGGGGAGAGGCGGCACAGCAAAGTGCACGCCTTCCCGGCGCATGTGACAGACACAGAAAGCGGGAACAAATCCATTTTCCCGCAGATAGACCGACAAATCGCTCTGCGGATTGGCAAGCACCCCGGGTAGCCAGTCGTGGAGCTCGTTTGTCACAAGGGATGCAAACTCCGGCCGCGCACGCAAAAGCGCACCCAGCCGCAGACCGCTGCCCGCCAGGCCGCGCAGCATCAATAAATACGCAGCTCGCGGGGCTGCGGGGTGTAGTACAGGCGGGAAATGGCCAGCATCAGGGCAAAGTAGAAGCCCGAGGACACGCTGAACAGCACATGTCCTGCGATAATCAGGTAACCGGCGCACAGGGCCAGTGCCACGGCAATGCACAGACCCATCAGGTCAAAGCGGCGGAACAGGTTGATCAGAAACTGTACCCCCAGCTTAAGATAAAGCCACAGAAGTGCCACAGCACCAAACAGGCCGTAGTAAATGACGATCTCGAATACGTCCATCTCAATGACATACTGTTGAGTACCGCGGCCCAGACCGAACAGAATACAGTACAAACCGCCGTCGCGGTACTGGTCAAAGGCGCGCTTGAGCTTGTCCTGCCGGCCGGACAGCAGGGCGGTGGCAGCACCTTCACGTTCTGAAATATCGCCTGCGGCCTGCAGAGATTCAGAAATCATGCTAAGAACATTGGCCGAGGCAAAGAGCATCAGACAGCCCAGCGTCAGGCCGAAGATAACCAAAATAATGGCAAGCCGCACGAGCAGGGTCCGGTCTTTTTTGCGGAAAAACTCGACAAGGGCAAAGACAAAGGGAGCAGCCACAGCAGCACCCACGCCGATGAAAGCGGTCTTGGTGCCGATCAGGCACATGGCGACCAGCGTAAAGGCCGGCGCCGTAGCATAGGGAATGAGCCTTTTGCGGGAGGTACCGCGGGGCAGCTGCATAAAAAAGCAGATGCACAGCGGCAGCAGAGTCATCATGATGGCGGTGATGTCGTTGCCGGAGTAGAAAAAGCCGCGGAAACCGCGATAACCAAAGCGGTCGGCGTAGGTGCTGTAGCCCACCTGAAACAGGTACGGAATCAGAATGGCCAGCGATAAAAGGTTGAGCGAAAAGACAAAGGTATCGGCCAGCTTTTTCATCAGCTTCTCACGCGTTAACCCACAGCGCTGAAAAACGCGGGCGTACACAACGAGGACGGCCACATTGTAGGCAAAACGGACGATATAGGTCATATCGCTCATCAGATCAAAGCGGTAGAAATAGAGAAACTCACCGACAACTGAAAGCGCCCACGCCACACCGATGCCGACCATAGTCAATATGGCCTTTTTGTCGACAACAATGAGCGCATACAGGGCTAACAGCAGTAAAAAGAACATGCGGATGAGCAGACTGGGCGTCATCGGCATGTCAAACTGGCTGACCGAGCTGCCGGTCAGCACCTCGATAAGCATAATGTAGGCGCCTGACAGCACGTCGAGCAGAGGGTTTATCAAAAGAAAAGCAAAAAAGAGCTTTTCCAGTTTTTGTGCGGCTTTTTGCACGGGCAACACGCTCCTTCTAATCACGCGGAAAACATACTTGTTTTTTAGTATACCACATGCGTCCGCCCTCGTAAAGAGAGAATGCGCAGGGCCCTGTTAAGATAAGAAGCGACAGTTCAAACTGCGCCGATTTTGCCCAATAGCACTCCCCAACTTGAAAGCAGCTGCAAGTAAAAGAGAGTTGCCTCGTAATGGCAGACGTTTTCTTAAAATGTTAAGATGCGTTGCTTGTGGCAACGGGCAATTCCGACTACAATA
>DVMR01000020.1 GCA_018714845.1 Candidatus Ventrousia excrementavium | reverse complement strand
GAGCATCGTCACCATGCTGCGGCTGTATGACTTTGTAAAATAACCCCCAAAAAGAGAAGCTCCGGACGGCATTGCCGCCCGGAGCTTTTTGCAGGAACTGCCATCAGTGCCGCGCTGGTATTTTTTCTCTGAAACCGAAAAAAATAAATCTGCAGAGAGTGGTTGACAAAATAATAACGATATGTTAATCTGAAGACGGGAAATTTTTGCCTGACTAATAAGTCAAAGGAGAGGGGAACAATGGCAGAAAAGCGAAACCTGAAAAAAGAGCTTGGCGCGCTTTCGGCTACCTCGGTCGTCGTGGGCTGTGTCATCGGCGCGGGCGTTTTCTTCAAGCCCTACGCCATCTACCAGGCGACCGGCGGTGCGCCGGGTATGGGCATGCTGGCATGGATCATCGGCGGTCTGGCCAGTATTTTTGCTGCTTTGACCTTTGCAGAAGTTGCGGTGCTCATTCCCAAAACGGGCGGCATGGTCGCCTACCTGAGCGAAGTCTTTGGTGAAAAAGTTGGTTTTCTGGCCGGGTGGATGCAGGTCGTCATCTTTTACCCCGCATTTCTGGCCGGCTACGGCGTCAAGGTGGGCGAAGAGCTGGGCGTGTATGTCGGCGAGCAGTTCGAACTGCCTATCGCCATGGCGGTCATTATCATCATGGTGGCGCTCAACACGCTGGGCAATAAGACAACGGGCCGCATACAGGTCGTGGCGACTGTCTGCAAGCTCATTCCGCTCGTGCTTCTGATGATTTTCGGCTTTGTGCTGGGCAGCGGTGACAACGCCATCTTCACGCCGCTGGTCGCCGAGGGCAAGAGTGCTCCGGCGGTCCTGGGTTCGACGCTGCTCGCCGTTCTCTTTGCTTTTGAGGGCTGGACCAACGTCGGCGCCATTGCCGGCGAGATGAAAAACCCCGGCCGCGACCTGCCGCGCGCCATTGTCGGCGGCGTGTCCATCATCATGGCGGTTTACTTTGTCATCAACATGGCGTATCTGTGGGTGCTGCCGGCGGACGAGATGATGAACCTCGAGTCGCCCGCGACGGCCGTGGCCATGCAGATTTTCGGGCCGACCGGCGGACTGCTCATCAAGGTAGGCATTATCATTTCGGTTATCGGCGCGGCCAACGGCTTTTTGATGTCCGGCTCGCGCGTGGCCTATCAGCTCGGCGAGCAGAGGACCATGCCGGCCAGTCCGGCGCTCAGCCGCCTCAACGCCAACAGCGTGCCCTCGAACTCGGTCATCCTGGTCGGCGCTCTGGCCTGTATTTTCTCCATCAGCGGGCAGTTTGACATGCTGACCAATCTGGCTGTGTTCTCGTGCTGGATTTTCTATACCCTGACCTTTGTCTGCGTCATTCGGCTGCGCCAGACGCATCCCGAGCTTGAGCGCAAGTACAAGGTGCCGCTTTACCCGGTGGTGCCCATTCTCGCCATCATCAGCGGCGTGTATGTCATCATCAGCCAGCTTGCCCTGTCGGGCTGGACCAATACCCTGCTGTCTATCGGCAGCATCGTTGTCACGCTGATTGGCCTGCCGGTGTACTCCATGGCCAAAAAGCGGTACGCCAAGCAGTAACACTTGCCGCAATAAAAAACAGGGGGCCCGCGCCGGGTGGCGCGGGCCCCTTTCTGGAACCGGATGTACAGAGGGACTCAGCAGCAGCTGTTGCAGTTATTGGTGCCGCAGCAGTCGTCAAAGCTGTGGCAGCAGCCGTTGTTGTTGCCGCACAGATAGTGGACCCAGATGATGACAATGGCAATGACGACGATGATCCAGAAAGCCTCGTAGCCTTCAAAAAAGCCGCCTCTGTTGTTGCAGTTGCATCCCATCATAAGAATGGTACCTCCTAAAAGATTTCTCATTCCCATAGTATTCCGGGGAAAGCAACTTGTGACAGCGGGCAGGGCCTTTATTTGCGTGCGCTGTCAAGCTGGGCCTGGGTCAGGACGCCGCGTTCGACAAGGCGTTCGCCCAGTGTCTGGTCAGAGCCGTTGCAGGCCGCCCACAGGGCGTTATACGAAATGAGCACCATATGGTCGCGCAGAAGCCCGGTTGTTTGCAGCTGCTCGTATTGTGCGCTTGTCAAAAGGCCGACCTCGATGGCCTTTTGCACCGCCTCGCGGTAACTGAAATCGCCTGCCGCGTCGTCGTAGCCCAGCGCGCGCAGGACATAGGTGCAGTACATGGTGGCGTCGGCCGGCGTCTGCTGCGAGAACTCGGTGGCCGTCATGCCGTTGGTGTAGCCCATGTGCTGGCCGTAGGCGACATACCTGATGCCGTCGGGCCAGCCTGTCAGGTCGGTAAAGGTCGACTGGCCGGTATAAGCCAGGGCCGCCTGCTCTTCGCCCAAAAGGCGGATGAGCATGATGAGCGACTCCTGCCGCGTCGGGCGGCGGGTCAGCTCGTAGCCGTAGTTGCTGCCGCGGAACAGGCCGATGGCATTTAAGCGGTCGGCCTCGTCCTCGTACAGAGCGGTCTGCGCGCGCGTGACCGCTGCGCCGTCGCGAACGCGCACTGTCGCTGTTGTACTTGTCACGCGCAGGCCGGCGCTTTGATCGGTCGGTACCATATAATATGTATTGGGCGAGGCGACAACGCCGATGGACAGCGTGCGGCCGTTGGTGACATCAATGAGCTCGGACGTGCCTGTCGTCGCGGCGCTGCCAGCCGTCAGCATGATGCCTGCCCCCACCGGACCGGACACGACATCGCCCTGGGAAAGCGTTACCTCGGTCCACGAGCGCCCGGCCGCGGTGCCGGCGCTTTGCCCGACAGACTGCGCCACAGAGGCGGCGAGGCCCTGTGCAATGCGGTCGGCTACGGCCGACTCAATGGCGCTTTGCAAAGCATCGGTTTTCTGGCTGACGAGCGCGTCGGCGCGCGTGCCGGCGTCCTGCTCGACCGCCGTATTGTAAAGCTGCCGGACATAGGAAACGGTGACCAGCGGATCGGCCGCAGTGCCGGATGCCAGCACCGTCAGGACGATGGCACAGCCGGCCAGCAGCAGACAGGAAAGCAGAGTGATTTTGCGCAAGGGGCACCTCTCATTTCAAAAACGACAAAAATCGACAGATAAAACAAGTATACAGCATTTTTTCACCCTTGGCAAGGTCGGTGATTGACTCCGCCATCTTTTGACACCAGCTTAAACATATTTTTGCGCCAGCGCACATCATAGGGCCCTGCGTCATCCCCACTCAACTCGCTTCGCTCGAGTTGAGTGGGGGCCCCATCAATTCAATACTCGCTCGGCGGAATGAATCCGCCGGCTCGACACGCGCGACCCCGCGCGTCCCGCCTTCGGCGGGGCCCTGCGTCATCCTCGCGAAGCGAGATTGACGCCCCAAGTACAGGCCTTTAGCAGGGAAGGGAGTCAGCGGTACAGTCGCCGCGCGCGTCGCGACGCCGCGACAGGCCGGCATGCGCCGGCCGGCGATGGGCTCCGCCGGTCTCCGAAATCGGTTTGGTCAATTTGGGCGGTGCGCGGAGCGCAAGCGCGGCAAAGGTTACGCGAAGGGCATTTTTTGGTACTTTTTGTTGCTCGTGACAAAAAGTACAGCCGGCACGCGCCGGCGCGAAAAATATGTCCAGCCTGAGCAGAGAAAAACAGGGTTGACAAATGAAAAAAACTGCATATAATAAGATGACATATAGCAAAAGGCGTTGAAGGGAAGAGTAGCCGCAGCGCGGTGCATGGCAGAGAACCGGGGAAAGGTGCGAGCCCGGTATGCGCAGCTGGGGTGAAGAACGTCCCGGAGCCGCTGACCGAACGCGGGCATGGCCCGTCAGTAGGCTCAGACGCGTGCGGCGCGTTACAGCCGCGGCGGGTCGGCAGACAGCTTTTATGGTTTGCCCGCCCGGCTAAGTGGGCTGCTTTGCAGCTAAATTGGGTGGTACCGCGGAAGTCAGAGCCTTTCGCCCCAAATCGGGGCGGGGGGCTCTTAATTTATACCCTGACCCGGGAAAGGAGAAGGGTATGCTCAAACGAACCGATTATTGCGGCGCGCTGACCCTGTCAGACGTCGGCCGCAGAGTGACAGCCTGCGGCTGGGTCAGCACGCGGCGCGACATGGGGGGCGTCATCTTTGCCGACCTGCGCGACCGCGAGGGCGTGCTGCAGGTGGTCTTTGACACAGGCGTTTTGCCGGCAGGCGACTTTGCCGCGGCCGAGGGCCTGCGCGACGAGACCGTCGTCGCCGTGTCCGGCGTCATGCGCGAGCGCAGCGAGGACACGGTCAATGAAAAAATCAAAACCGGGCGCGTCGAGCTGCTGGCCGACTGCCTTGAAGTGCTCAGCCAGAGCGCGCGGCTGCCGTTTTCGCCGGAAAAAAGCGAGAGAGTGCGCGACGAGCTGCGCCTGCGTTACCGGTTTCTCGACCTGCGGCGGCAGGAGATGCAGCACAATCTGCGCCTTCGTCACCGCGTCGCCCGCGTGACGGCGGAGTACCTGACAGAGCACGGGTTTACCGAGGTCGAGACGCCCATTCTGACGCGGTCAACGCCCGAGGGCGCGCGGGACTATCTGGTTCCGTCGCGCGTGCACCCCGGCGATTTTTACGCGCTGCCGCAGTCGCCGCAGATTTTCAAGCAGCTGCTGATGGCCGGCGGCGTTGACCGCTACTACCAGATCGCCCGCTGCTTCCGCGACGAGGACCTGCGCGCCGACCGCCAGCCCGAGTTCACACAGGTCGACATGGAGCTGTCCTTTGTCGAGCAGGAAGACGTTTTACAGCACCTCGAGGGGCTGTTCTGCCACATTTTTGAGCAGGCAGCCGGACTGACCCTGCCGCGGCCTTTTGTGCGGATGACTTGGCTCGAGGCCATGGACCGTTACGGCAGCGACAAGCCCGATTTACGCTTTGACCTGCCCATTGCCGACGTGACTGACTGGGCGCGCGGGTGTGGGTTCACGGTCTTTGAAAAGGCGGCACAGACGGGTGTGGTGCGCGTCATCTGCGTGCCCGGCGGGGCCGGGCTGACCCGGTCGGACATCGACGAGCTGACGCAAAAAGCGCTGTCGCTGGGGGCAAAGGGCATGGCGTGGGCCGCCCTGCGCCAGGACGGGAGCGTCAGCACGATTTTGACCAAGTTCATCGGCGCGGCCGGCATGGCCGACCTGTTTGACCGCGTAGGGGCCAAAGCCGGGGACTTTGTGCTGTTCTGCGCCGACAGCGTCGATGTTGTGCGCCGCGTGCTGGGCTCACTGCGCCTGGCGCTGGCCGACCGTCTGGCGCTGCGGCGTCCGGAGCACGCCATTTTGTTTGTCACAGACTTTCCGATGTTTGAGTTTTCGCAGGAAGAGGGGCGCTTTGTCGCGGCGCACCACCCCTTTACCATGCCGGCTGAAGAGGATTTGCCGTTTTTGCAGTCCGACCCCGCGCGGGTGCGGGCACAGGCCTATGATGTGGTGCTCGACGGCGTCGAGCTGGGCTCGGGCAGCATCCGTATTCACAAAAGCGACGTGCAGCGGCAGGTCTTTGCCGCGCTGGGCTTTTCACAAGGCGAGATTGACAGGCGGTTCGGCTTTCTGGTTGACGCTTTCCGGTATGGAACGCCGCCGCACGGCGGGTTCGCCTTTGGCCTGGACCGGCTGGTCATGCTGCTGTGCGGCGCGCCGTCGCTGCGCGAGGTCATCGCCTTTCCCAAGCTGCGCGACGGTTCGTGTCCGCTGTCAGGCGCACCGGCGGCCGTCGACCAGAGCCAGCTTGCGGCGCTCGGCCTGACCGGCGGGGAAGGAGTCCGGCAGGCGGCAGACCAGACGCCGGCGGTTGACCTTTCGCCGCTGGCCGGGCTGGCGCGGCTCAGTCCGGCGGACGCCCGGGGGCTGGGCGGCGGGCTGGCCGACATGGTCCGCTTTGCGTCCCGGCTGGAGCGCATGGCGCAGGCCGATGTGCCGCCGGCGCCGCGGCCGGTCAATGTTTTGCGGCCTGACGCGCCGCTTCCCGGCCTGACGCGCGCGCAGGTGTTGGCCGGCGCGCCGCAGCAGGCAGACGGGTGCTTTGTCGTGCCGCAGGGCGCGCTGGGAGAGGAGGAGCAGGCATGAGATGCGGAGAAATGACGGTGGCGGCATTGTCGGCCGCATTGCAGCGGCGCGAGCTGTCGGCCCGTGAAGCGGCCCAGGACTGTCTGCGCGCCATTGAAGAGCGTGACGGCGGCGTAGGCGCCTTTCTCACCGTGACCGGCGAGCTGGCGCTGCGGCAGGCGGACGAGGTTGACGCGGCGCGGGCGAGCGGCAGGGAACTGCCGCCGCTGGCCGGCGTGCCCATGGCGGTCAAAGACAACATCTGCACAGAAGGCGTGCGCACAACCTGCGCGTCGCGAATGCTGGAGAGCTTTGTGCCCCCCTACAGCGCTACGGTGTATGAGCGCCTGCGCGCACAGGGGGCCGTGCTGCTTGGCAAGCTCAACATGGACGAGTTTGCCATGGGCTCGACGACCGAGAGCTCGTATTTTCACCCCACGCGCAACCCGCGCGCGATGGAGCATGTGCCGGGGGGGAGCTCGGGCGGGTCGGCAGCCGCCGTGGCAGCCGGCATGGTGCCCTTTGCCCTGGGCTCGGACACCGGCGGGTCCATTCGCCAGCCGGCCGCGTTCTGCGGCGTTGTGGGGCTCAAGCCGACCTACGGCGCGGTCTCGCGCTGGGGGCTGGTCGCCTTTGCCTCGTCGCTGGACCAGATTGGTCCGCTGACGCGCACGGCTGAAGATGCCGCATGGGTGCTGCGGGCCATCGCCGGCCGTGACAGCCGCGACGCCACCAGCCTGGAGCACGACTGGTCTGGGTTGGCAGACGGGTTGTGCGGCGGTGCGGACGGGCTGCGCGTCGCTCTGCCGCGCCAGTGCTTTGGCAGCGGCGTGGCGCCGGCGGTGCGTCAGCGGGTTCTCGACGCCGCCTCTGTCCTCGAGCGGTGCGGCGCGCAGGTCGAAGAGGTGTCGCTGCCCGCGCTCGACGACGCGCTGCCCGCCTACTATGTCATGTCAAGCGCTGAGGCGTCATCCAACCTCGCGCGGTTTGACGGCGTGCGGTACGGCTTTCGCGCCGAGGGCTGCCGCACGGTCGAGGAGCTTTATGAAAAAAGCCGCAGCCAGGGCTTTGGGGCCGAGGTCAAGCGGCGCATCCTGCTGGGCAGCTTTGTTTTGAGCGCCGGATATCAGGACGCTTACTACAAAAAGGCGCTGCGTGCACGCGACGCCGTCCGCGCTGCTTTTGACGAGACTTTTTCCCGCTTTTCGCTGGTGCTGACCCCGGTCGCCCCGCGCACGGCGTGGAAGCTGGGCGAAAAGCGCGAAGACCCGACAGAGGTTTATCTGGAAGACGTCTTTACCGTGCCGGTCAACCTGGCCGGCCTGCCGGCCGTTTCGCTGCCCTGTGGACAGGATGAAAGCGGCCTGCCGGTCGGCGCGCAGCTCATTGCGCCCCATTTTGGCGAACCGGTGCTGCTGCGTGCCGCATACGCGCTGGAACAGACCTTGAAAGGGGGCCGGGCACAGTGAAAAACGAGCTTGAAATGGTCATCGGACTTGAAATCCACGCTGAGCTCAAAACGGCGACAAAAATCTTCTGCGGCTGCTCGACGGCCTTTGGCGCCGAGCCCAACACCCAGTGCTGCCCGGTGTGTACCGGCATGCCGGGGGCACTGCCTGTCCTGAACCGCGAGGTCGTGCACCTGGCCGCCCTGGCGGGCCTGGCCATGAACTGCCGCATCAGCCGCCATTCGGTACAGGACCGCAAGAACTATTTTTATCCCGACTTGCCCAAGGCCTATCAGATTTCGCAGTACGACAAGCCGCTCTGCGAGGGCGGCTGGCTGGATATCGAGACCGAAGGGGGCGCAAAACGGGTCGGCATCACCCGTATTCACATCGAAGAGGACGCGGGCAAGCTCATCCACCGGCCCGAGGGCACGCTGGTCGACTGCAACCGCTGCGGCGTGCCGCTCATCGAAATCGTCACCGAGCCCGACCTGCGCTCGGCCGCCGAGGTCCGCGCCTTTCTGACCAAGCTGCGCGCCATTTTGCTGTACACAGGCGTGTCAGACTGCAAAATGAACGAGGGCTCGCTGCGGTGCGACGTCAACCTTTCGGTCCGCCCGCGCGGGGAGCAGAAGCTGGGCACGCGCACGGAAATGAAAAACCTCAACAGCTTTCAGTTCATCGGCCGCGCCATTGAATACGAGTTTCAGCGGCAGGCCGGCGAGCTGGCCGCGGGCCGGGACATTGTGCAGGAAACACGGCGGTTTGACGAAAAATCGGGCAAGACCTTTTCCATGCGCAGAAAGGAAAACGCCGACGACTACCGCTATTTTCCCGACCCGGACCTGCCGCCCATCGAGATTACCGGGCAGGAGCTTGCGCAGTGGCAAGGCGAGCTGCCTGTGCTGCCTGACGAGCGCAAGGCGCGGTATGTCGGGCAGTTCGGTCTGTCGGCCTATGTGGCCGAACAGCTGACGGCGTCGCGCGCAGTGGCCGATTACTTTGAACAGGCGGCCGCGCTGACCGCCGCGCCCAAAACGGTGGCCGGCCTGCTTTTGACCGAGGTCCCCCGCCTGATGGAGCCGGGGTCTGAGGTCATTCCCGTTGCGCCGCAGCGCATGGCGGCCCTGGCCGACATGCTGGCCCGGGGCGATGTCAGCTCAGGGGCCGGCAAGACGGTGCTCGGCGCGCTGTGGAAGCAGGACGGCGACCCGCGTGCACTGGCCGAAACGCTCGGGCTTTTGCAGATCAGCGACGAGCAGACGCTGTGGCCTGTGGTGCAGGAGGTTGTCGGTCAGAACCCCAAAGCAGCCGATGACTGGCGCCGCGGCAGGCAGGCCGCTTTGCAGTCGCTTGTCGGGCAGTGCATGAAGCAGACGCGCGGGCGCGGAAACCCGACCGTTTTGCAGGCGCTTTTAAAGCGCGCTCTTGAGCAGTGAGCAAAGACCGCCGGCCCGGGGCCGGCGGTCTTTTATTCTTCGGCGCGCAGCAGGCCGTCGATGGCGCTTAAAAGCTTTTGCCGGTCTCCGGGCAATCGGCCCATCAGCGTGTATTTCTGCAGGGCTGTTGAGTCGACAAACAGGCAGGGGCCGGCCGCTGTCATATGGCGCAGCATGAGCCCCTCTTCGGCCAGCGCCTCACGCGGGGACAGCGGCTCAAACAGCCCGTTTTGAATGTCTGCATAAAGCGGTGCGCCGGGAAAGATTTGCAGCGCCATGCACCAGATGCTTTTGGGGCGGATTTCGTTATAAAGCCGCGCCGTTTCAAGGGCGTTTTCGCGTGAAAGAGCGCGGCCGCCCAGCCCGGGAATGGACGTGACGTGATACCCGATGCCCGCAGCGTCCAGGCGGGCAAAGGCGCGGCGCAGCTCGTCCGGCGTGACGCCCTTGTCCATCAGCTGCAAAACAGCGGCGCTGCCGCTTTCGACCCCGACATGCAGGTCGCACAGCGACAGCTCGTGAAGCGCAGCGAGCTCCTGCGGCGTTTTGCGCAGAATGTCGTCAGCGCGGGCGTACATCGAGACCTCGCGGACGCGGGGCATGGCCGCCTGCACCTCGAGCAGCAGCGTGCGCAGCCGTTCAAAGGACAGGCAAAAGGCGTTGCAGCCCAGCAGAAAGAGCCGGGTCCTGTCTCCGGCCGTCTGCCCGAGCAGGCGCAGCTTGTCCCGCACCTCGTCCGGGGAAAAAACGCGGAACTCGTCGCGCGAAAAGTCGCAGAAGCGGCAGCGGCGCCAGCTGCAGCCCGCGGCGACCTCTAAAAAGGCGCTGTCGCGTTCGAGCGGCGGCCGGTAAATGGTGTCAGATGTGTACAGCACGGGCATCCCCCCTTTGTCACTATCATACCACAAAATCGTGGACGGCGCTATTGCGCTGTGCTATAATAAAGCAAACAGGAGGAAAGGGTGAGAGATTATGCTGGATATCAGGATTGTGGGCGGCATGGTGGCCGACGGCCTGTGCGACAGGGCCTACCGCGCCGACGTCGGCATTGAGGGGGACCGTGTCGCCGTCATCGGCGACCTGCGTGACGTGCCGGCAGGCCGGACCATTGACGCGCAGGGAAAAATCGTGGCGCCGGGCTTTATCGACATGCACACCCATTCGGACATGTCGCTGCTGTACGACCGGCGCGCCAGCTCAAAGGTCCGCGACGGCGTGACAACCGAGGTCATCGGCAACTGCGGCATTGGCGTCGCGCCCATCTGCGACGGGCGCAAGGACGAGCTCATCGCTTATCTCGGCACGCGCCTCATCGGCACCATTCCCGTCCGGCTCGAGCTGCCGTGGAACAGCATGGCAGAGTATCTTTCGGCCTTTGACCGGCAGCCGCCGGCTGTCAACGTCGCGCCGCTTGCGGCGCAGGGCGCCATCCGCATCAACGAGATGGGCTTTTCGAGCGCGCACCCGACGCGCGAGCAGATGTCGCGCATGAAGGCCGAGCTGCAAAAGGCGCTCGACGCCGGCTGCTTTGGCCTGTCGAGCGGGCTGGTGTACATGCCGGGCGAATACTCGACCGAAGACGAGCTGGCTGAGCTGTGCTCAGTCATGGCCGGGACCGGCCGGTTTTATGTCACCCATATGCGCTCAGAGTCCGACGACCTGTTCACCGCGCTGGAAGAGGCCATTGCCACGGCCCAAAAAGGCGGCGTGCCCCTGCACATCTCGCACCTCAAGCTGGCCGGAGCCGGCGTCAAGGGCCAGACAGACCGGCTGTTTGAGCGGCTGGAGCGTGCCCGGGACTCGGGGCTGGATTTGACCTTTGATGTTTACCCCTATGCCTGCGGCTGCACGTCCCTCGGCGCGTGTATGCCGCCGTGGGCCTTTGAGGGCGGCACGGATAAAATGCTCGAGCGGCTGCGCGACCCCGATGTGCGGGTCCGCATCCGCCATGACATCGAAAACGGCCTGCCCGGCTGGCAGAACTTTGCCCGTGCGTGCGAGTCCTTTGACAACATCACCATTGCCAGCGCCGTCACCGATGCGGGCCAGTCCCTGCTCGGCAGGACCATCGCGAGCCTGGCCGACGAGCGGGGCACCGACCCCTACACCTGCATGTACGAAATCCTGCTGCAGGAGCGCGGCCGCGTGCAGATTCTCAACAAAATGATGCGCGACGAGGACGTCGACGCCATTGTTGCGCACCCGGATTCCATGATAGGGTCGGACGGGCAGAGCCTGTCGACCGAGGGCATTATGTCGAGCGGAAAGCCCCACCCGCGGGCCTTTGGCACCCGCGCCCGCGTGCTCGCGAGGTATGTGCGCGAAAAGAAGCTCTTTTCTGTTGAAGAGGCGGTCAAAAAAATGGCGGCCCGTCCGGCTGCGCGTCTGGGTCTTTCGGACCGCGGCGTTTTGAAAGCGGGCAGCTTTGCCGATATCGTCGTCTTTGACCCCGAAACCGTGCAGGACAACGCCACCTTTGAAAACCCCAAGCAGTACAGCACCGGCTTTGCCGCCGTCATCGTCAACGGCCGCCCGGCTTTGGATGACGGCCGCGAGACCGACGCTTTTTCCGGCCGCGTCCTGCACGCGCAGTAGGAAAAGCACAGGGGGCGGATATCATGCAACAGCCCGCTCATTTGAGCGGGCTGTCTTTATGCTGGTTAAAAAGAAATCATTTATGGATAATGCGCAAATAATTGTGTAAACACAAGAATATTTTAAGCTAATATGTTGACATGCTCTGCCCGTTGTTTTATAATTCGGGTAAGGAAAGTGCCTGTGCCGGCAGGGGTATGCGGGCACACGGTTTCGGTGTCTGAACAGAGAGGAGGGCCTGCTGTGAAAAAATTTCTGACTGTGAAAAATGTGCTGATTGCCGCTTTGGCACTGGGATTTGTCCTCTGTGTCTGGCTGGCTCCCGGCACTCCACGGGGCGGCCGCTCCGGGTCGGCAATCAACTATGCGGACATTGAAAACAGGGACGACAGCTGGCTGACCCTGACCGGCGCAGAGGTCTTGTTTGGGGGGCAGGCGGCCTCTGTTGCCGTTCGGTTTGACGCCCTGATTGAAACAAGGGCTGAGCCTGTCGGCGCAACGCTGTTCATTGATGGAGAGGAATATAAAAGTGGCTCGTCGACGATGGCATACGACGAAAACGGAATGTTCACAGGCGGCGAGTTTCGGTTTTCTGTACGCCCTGAAAGCATTGCTTTTGAGGGTGCAGAGCTGGTCTTTGACGCCCACAGCGTCGACGACCGGCAGCAAAGTCCCAGCACAGAGGGGTTTCAGATGTGGTAATTGCAGATATGGCATAAAAGCAGCCCGCTCATTTGAGCGGGCTGCTTCTGTTTTGGGCTTACAGCTCGATTTCTTCGCCGGCTTTGACAATCAGGCGGTTTTTGGCCGTGAACTGCTCGGCAACAGCAGGGTCAAAGAGCTGCTGCCTGGGATTCATGTGGATGGGAACAGCGTGCTTTGCGCCGATGAGCTCGGCACAGCGCGACGCCTCGGCGGCATCCATGTTGTAAAACCCGTCGGTCGGCAGAAAGGCATAGTCAATGTGCTTTTGCGCAAAGCCGTCCATTTCGGGGAAATACGAGGTGTCGCCGGCAAAGTACAGGCACAGACCCTCGCCGCGGACAATGTAGCCGACGCACTCGGCGCGGCTGTGGTTTTTGTTTTCAGCCGGGACTGCCTCAATCTCGAGTCCGCAGGCCGAAAAGCTGTGGTGCCTGCCGCCCGCCAGCGCGTCAAAGCTCTGGATGACGACACAGCCGTCATTGCGCGGCATTTTGTCGATGCCGATGTGGTCAAAATGCTGGTGCGTGACCAGAATGAGGTCCGCCGGCCTGTCATAGCCCTCGCCGGCATAAGGGTCGATGTAGACGACCTTGCCCGCGCCCGTCGTCAGCCGCAGGCTGCCGTGGCCCTGAAAGAGAATACGCATGTCCTTCATCCTTTCTGTATGGAATGCGGCCGGGAGCACATCCCGGCCGCATGGGTATTATTTAAAGTAATGGACGCCGCCTTCGAACAGGGGCTGGAACTTGTTGCCGGGGATGTTTTTGGCGACATATTCGCCGACGCGCTCGCTGTGGCCCATCTTGCCCAGCACGCGGCCGTCAGGGCTGGTGATGCCCTCGATGGCCATGACCGAGCCGTTGATGTTGACGTCGATGTCCATGGACGGCACGCCGTTTTCGTCGCAGTACTGCAAGGCAATCTGGCCGTTGGCAGCCAGGGTGTCGAGCATTTCCTGCCGCGCCATGAACCGGCCCTCGCCATGCGAGAACACAATGCGGTGCACCTCGCCGGGCTGGCACAGCGACAGCCACGGCGACTTGACCGACGCCACGCGGGTATAGGCGTAAACGCTCTGGTGGCGGCCGATGGTGTTAAAGGTCAGGGTCGGGCAGCTGGCGTTTAAGCTGCGGATTTCGCCAAAGGGCAGAAGTCCCAGCTTGATCAGGGCCTGGAAGCCGTTGCAGATGCCCAGAGCCAGACCGTCGCGGCGGTGCAGAAGGTCGTGGACCGCGTCAGTCAGGGCCGGCGAGCGCAGCAGGGCCTGAATGAACTTGCCCGAGCCGTCGGGCTCGTCGCCGCCCGAAAAGCCGCCGGGAATAATGAGCATCTGGGCCTGCGAAATGGCGCTGACCAGCTCGCGCGCGCTCTGCTTCAAAAGGTCGGGCGTCATGTTGCGCACCAGAACAATGCGGCCCTCGCCGCCCGCGCGCTCGATGGCGCGCTTGGTGTCGTATTCGCAGTTGGTGCCCGGAAAGGCGGGGATGACAGCCACCGGCCGCGCTGTCTGGCCGGAATGACGGGTTGCGGGGCGGGTGGTGTAAAGCGGCGCGGGGACTGTGCCCTTGGCGCCTGCCACAGCGGTGGGATAGGTGCTTTCGAGCGGGGCGGACAGGGCCGCTTTGACTTCGTCCAGCCCCAGCGTGCACGAGTGCAGCGCAATGGCATTGCCGCCCGTGACGCCCAGCCGCACGCCGTCTGCGCAGTCACCGGTCAGCTCGGCGACAAGGCCGCCATAGCCGAGCCCGTAAAGTCCGGCTTCGTCAAAGGCGGGGTCCAGGGTAAAGCCGATGTCGTTGCCAATGGCCATTTTGCACACTGCTTCCAAAGCGCCGCCTGCCGAAAGCGCCCAGGCCGACAGCACCCTGCCGTCCCGGCACAGCGCATGAAAGCGCTGCCACATTGCGCGCACGCCCGCCAGATCGGGTGTGCCATCGGCGTTGAGGGGCGCGGCAAACAGATAGACCGGGTTGTTCGGGGCCTTGAACTCGGGCGACAGCACGTCGCCGGCGTTCATGGCGGTGATGGCAAAGGAAATGAGCGTGGGCGGCACGTCGAGGTCGTTGAAGGAGCCGCTCATCGAGTCCTTGCCGCCGATGGCGCCGGCGCCCAGACGCAGCTGCGCGTCAAACGCGCCGAGCAGGGCGGCAAAGGGCTTGCCCAGCCGCTCGGGGCGGCTGCGGTCGGGCTTTTCAAAGAACTCCTGCAGGCTGAGCCAGACACGGCCGGGGTCAGCGCCGGCCGCCACCAGCCGCGCCATTGAGGACACGACAGACGCCTGCGCGCCGAAGTAGGGACTTTTTTTCATCATGCGCGGGTCAAAACCCCACGCCATGACCGACGCCGTTGTCGTTTCAGCGCCCAGAACGGGCAGCTTGGCCGCCATGACCTGCGTCGGGGTCAGCTGATTTTTGCCGCCGAACGGCATGAGCACAGAGGACGCGCCGATGGACCCGTCAAAGCGGGTGCCCAGACCCTTTTGCAGGCAGACGTTGAGGTCAGACAGCACCGAAAGGGCGCGGTCGCGGCCCGAAAGGCCCGGTTCGCCGGCCGTCATGACCGGGAAGGGGGCCGACGGCACGCGCACGCCGGAGCTCTTTTTGGCGCCGTTGGAGTTTAAAAAGCTGCGCGCAATGTCGCACACGCACTGGCCGCGCCACGTCATGCGCAGGCGGGGCGCCTCGGTGACCACGGCAATGGCGCTCGATTCCAGGTTTTCGGCCGCCGCCAGCGCGTGGAAAGCGGCGACGTCTTCGGGCGCAAGCACAACGGCCATGCGCTCCTGCGATTCGGAAATGGCAAGCTCGGTGCCGTCAAGGCCGTCGTATTTTTTGGGCACGCGGTCAAGGTCGATGTCCAGCCCGTCAGCCAGCTCGCCGACGGCGACCGAAACGCCGCCCGCCCCAAAGTCGTTGCAGCGCTTGATGAGGCGCGTCGCCTCGGGGTTGCGGAACAGGCGCTGGATTTTGCGCTCTTCGGGTGCGTTGCCCTTTTGCACCTCAGCTCCGCATTCAGTCAGGCTTTCGGTGCTGTGGCTCTTGCTCGAGCCGGTTGCGCCGCCGCAGCCGTCGCGGCCGGTGCGCCCGCCCAGCAGAATGACGACGTCGCCCGGCTCGGGCTGGCGGCGCACGACGTTTTCAGCCGGCGCCGCGCCGACGACAGCGCCCGTCTCGAGGCGCTTGGCGACATAGCCCTCGTGATAGACCTCGGAAACAAGGCCGGTCGCAAGGCCGATCTGGTTGCCGTACGAGCTGTAGCCGGCCGCCGCCTTGCGGCAGATGGTGCGCTGGGGCAGCTTGCCCGGCAGGGTCTCTTCAAGCGGGGTGCGCGGGTCGCCTGCGCCGGTGACGCGCATGGCCTGGTAGACATAGGCGCGGCCGGACAGCGGGTCGCGGATGGCGCCGCCCAGGCAGGTGGCCGCCCCGCCAAAGGGCTCGATCTCGGTTGGGTGGTTGTGGGTCTCATTTTTGAACATCAAAAGCCACGGCTCGGGCCTGCCGTCGACATCAGCTGTGATGCGCACCGAGCAGGCGTTGATTTCGTCGCTTTCGTCCAGGTCTTTTAGAATGCCGCGCTTTTTGAGCACTTTGGCGCCGCAGGTCGCAATGTCCATCAGCGTGACGGGGCGGTCTTCGGCCTTGTCGCCGTACAGCTCGCGCCGCGCGTCGAGGTATTCCTGATAGCTGACGTGCACCGCCGGGTCCTGAATGTCGACGTCGGTCAGATGGGTCGAAAAGGTGGTGTGGCGGCAATGGTCTGACCAGTAGGTGTCAATCATGCGCAGCTCGGTCAGCGTCGGGTCGCGGCCCTCATCAATGAAATAGCGCTGCAGAAAGCGCAGGTCATCCAGGTCCATGGCAAGGCCGTAATCGCACAGCACGGCCTCAAGGTCGGCGTCTTCGCGCGTCAGGCCGGTCAAAACGGCGACGTCGGGCGGCGCGGGGTAATCGGCCTGCAGGGTCTCGGGCTTTTCGGCCGCCGCTTCGCGGCATTCGACGGGGTTGATAAGGGCTTTTCTGACTTTGTCCATATCAGCGTCCGTCAGGCCGCCGGACAGGATGTAGACCGTGGCCGCGCGCACGAGCGGGCGGTCGCCCTGGGTCATGAGCGCGATGCACTGCGAGCAGGAATCGGCCCGCATGTCAAACTGTCCGGGCAGCGCCTCGACAATGAGCGCGCGCGCGCCGGACGGCACCTTAATCTGTTCGTCATAGACATAGTCGGCCGCAGGCTCGGAAAAAACGCCGGCTTTGGCCAGCTCATAAGTCTGCTCGTCAATGCCCTGCACGTCGTAGCGGCACAGAATACGCACGCCCTCGAGCGTCTGAATGCCCTCTTCCTGCCGCAGCTGCTGGCACAGCGCCTGCGCCGCCACGTCAAAGCCGGGCATTTTTTCAGTATAGCAGCGATAAACGTTGGACACGATGGGTTCCTCCTTTTTCAGCCGGTCAGGTCACGACCAGTCGATGCGGGCTTTGGGTGCAGCCGCCGCGGGCGCTTCCGCAGAGACAGAGCGGTGCACGGCCGGGTCTTTGCGCGCGATGTCCTGGCGGTAAAAAGCGCCGTAAAAGGCGATGTGAGACACGCCGCGGTAGGCGAGGTCGACGGCGCCCTTCAGCGTGTCGGCCACAGCCGAAACACCGAGCACCCGGCCGCCCGAGGTGACGAGAGCGCCGTCCTTGCGCTCGGTGCCGGCGTGGTAGACGGCGCAGCCTGCCTTTTCAGCGGCGCCGACGCCAAAGATGGGCAAACCCTTGGGGTAGCTGCCGGGGTAGCCCTGCGAGGCCATGACGACGCAGCAGCACGCCCGGTCGTCAAACTCGACGGGCACGTCGCACAGACGCCCGGCGCGCACGGCCAGCATGATTTCCAGAAGGTCCGAGCGCAAAAGAGGCAGCACGGCCTGAGTTTCAGGGTCGCCGAAGCGGCAGTTATACTCGATGACTTTGGGGCCGTCCCCGGTCAGCATCAGACTGAAGTACAAGACGCCGCGGAACTCGCGGCCCTCGGCCTTCATGGCGCGGACCGTGGGCATGAAAATGCTTTCCATGCACTGCCGCGCCACAGCGGGGGTGTAGCACGAGACGGGGGTAAAGGCCCCCATGCCGCCGGTGTTGGGGCCGCGGTCGCCGGCAAAGGCGCGCTTGTGGTCCTGCGCCGCCGGCATGGGCACGATGGTCTCGCCGTCGGTAAAGCACAGCACCGACACCTCGGGCCCGGTCAGGAACTCTTCAATGACAACGCGCGCGCCCGCATCGCCGAACAGCCGCTCGCCCATGACAGCGCGCACGGCATCCGCCGCCTCGGCGCGGGTCTCGCAGATAAAGACCCCCTTGCCCAGCGCCAGCCCGTCGGCCTTGACGACAATGGGAACAGGGCAATCGGAAACATATGCAAGCGCCGCGTCCATGTCGTCAAAAACGCGGCAGGCCGCCGTCGGAATGTCATAGCGGGCCATCAGGTCCTTGGCAAAGGACTTGCTGCCCTCGATAATGGCGGCGTTTTTGCGCGGACCAAAAGCGGCGATGCCGTGCTCTTCCAAAAGGTCGACCATGCCCAGCGCCAGAGGGTCGTCAGGGGTGACGACGACAAGGTCGGGCCGGTTTTGAAGGCAGAACTGCAAAACGCCGTCAAGGTCGGTCGCTTTAATGGGCACGCACTCGGCGATGGCGGCAATGCCGCCGTTGCCCGGGGCGCACCATATTTTATCCACGCGCGGCGAACGGGCCAGCGCGGCGGCGACAGCGTGCTCGCGCCCGCCGCCGCCGATGATGAGAATGTTCATGGGTTTTTCTCCCTTCACGCATCAGGCCGCCCGGTCTCAGTGCCGGAAGTGGCGCATGCCGGTAAAGACCATGGCAATGCCGTATTCGTCACAGGCGCGGATGGAATCTTCGTCGCGGATCGAGCCGCCCGGCTGGATGATGGCGGTGATGCCGGCCTCGTGCGCCGCCTTGACGCAGTCGTCAAAGGGGAAGAAGGCGTCAGACGCCATGACGCTGCCGCGCACCCGCTCGCCGCCGTAGCGGATGGCGAGCTCGAGCGCCGTGATGCGGTTGGTCTGCCCCGGGCCGACGCCGACGGTGCAGCTGTCCTTGGCCAGCACAATGGCGTTGGACTTGACATGCTTGACAACGCGCCAGGCAAAGAGCAGCTGCTGCAGCTCTTCGTCCGTGGGGACGCGGCGGGTCACTGTTTTGAGCTCGCCGCCCAGCAGCTTGGTGTCCAGGTCCTGAACGAGCAGGCCGCCGGCCACCTTTTTCATGTCGCGCCACGCGCCGTTGGGGGTGTTGATGTGGGGCAGCTCTAAAAGCCGGATGTTCTTTTTGCGCTCTAAAATCTCCAAAGCGTCGCGGGTAAAGGCGGGCGCGACGATGATTTCGAGAAAGATTTTGGAAAGCTCTTCAGCCGTTTTGGCGTCGACTGTGCGGTTTAAGGCGACAATGCCGCCAAAGATGGAAACCGGGTCGGCCTCGTAAGCGCGCATGTATGCGTCAAACAGCGTTTCGCCGGTCCCGACGCCGCAGGGGTTGGCGTGCTTGACGGCCACGGCGCAGGGGGTGTCGGGGAATTCCTTGATGACGCTGAGGGCGCCGTCAAGGTCGCCGATGTTGTTGTAGGACAGCTCCTTGCCGTGCAGCTGGCGCACGCCGGCCACCGTGCCGTCAAAGCCGCGGCCGACCTCGCGGTAAAAGGCGGCCTTTTGGTGCGGGTTCTCGCCGTAGCGCAGGTCCTGCGCCTTTTCAAAGGTGACGGTCAGCGTGGGCGGGTACTCAACGCCGGCCTCGCGCGCGAGATACCGCGCAATGAGCGCGTCGTAGTGCGCCGTGTGCTCAAACACCTTCTGCGACAGCAGGAACTTCTGCTGCCGGGTGATGGTGCCGGCGCGCAGCGCGTCCAGAATGGTGCCATAGTCCTCGGGGTCGACGACGACGCAGACGTCCTGCCAGTTTTTGGCCGCCGCGCGCAGCATGGTCGGACCGCCGATGTCGATATTTTCAATGGCCTCTTCAAGCGTGACGTCAGGCCGCAGGATGGTTTCCTTAAAGGGGTACAGGTTGATGGCCACAACGTCAATGGGCACGATGCCCAGCTCGCTGAGCTGCTGCATGTGCTCCGGCTTGTCGCGCATGGCGAGAATGCCGGCGTGTACCGCGGGGTGCAGCGTCTTGACGCGGCCGTCGAGACATTCGGGGAACCCCGTGACGTCAGACACCTCGGTGCACGGCACCGAAGCCGCCGTCAGTGTGCGGGCCGTGCCGCCCGTCGACAGGATTTCGTAGCCCAGCTCGGAAAGTCCGCGGGCAAACTCGACAATGCCCGTCTTGTCAGAGACGCTCAGTAAAGCGCGGGGCTTTTGCATAAACAAACCCTCCTATAATATCGTGACCTTGCGCCCGTCGACAGACAGGCGGTTTTGGCAGAACAGCGCGACAGCCCGGGGCAGCAAAAGGTGTTCACACTGCTCCATGACCCGCTTTTGCAGGCTTTCGGGCGTGTCGCAGGGCAAAACGTCGACAGCCTTTTGCAGCACGATGGGGCCGCCGTCAGGCTCGCCGGTGACAAAGTGGACCGTCGCCCCCGTCACCTTTGCGCCGTAGCCCAGCACGGCCTCGTGCACCCGCAGCCCATACATCCCCCTGCCGCAGAAGGCGGGAATGAGCGACGGGTGGATGTTGAGCATCCGGTTTTCATACTTTTGGCAAAAGGCCTCGTCCAGTATGGTCAAAAAGCCGGCATAGACCAAAAGCCCGGGCTCGAGCGGCTCAAGCAGCGCTTCGAGCGCGCGGGAGTATTCGGCAGCCGACGCATACTGTTTTCGCGGCAGCACATGGGCGGGAATGCCGGCCTGCCGGGCGCGCTCTAAGGCGTAGACCCCCTCGCGCGAGGAGACGACGGCCGCGATGCGCCCGCCGCCCAGCTCACCGCGCGACTGCGCGTCGATGAGCGCCTGCAGGTTGGTGCCGCCGCCCGAGACCAGCACAACGATGTTCAGCATATCTCGATGCCCTGCTCGCCCGAAACGCACTCGCCGATGACGGCGGCCGTCTCGCCAGCGGCCTTCAGAACGCGCACAGCCTCGTCGGCCTGGGCGGCGGGCACGCCGATGACCAGACCGACGCCCATGTTGTAGGTGTTGTACATGTCGCGCTCGGGAATACCGCCCTTTTCGGCGATGAGCCGGAAGATGGGGGGCACAGGCATGGCGTCCTTGCGCACACGGGCGCGCACGCCGGCGGGCAGCATGCGGGGGATGTTTTCGTAAAATCCGCCGCCCGTGATGTGGCTGACAGCGCGCACGTCAACGGCTGCCTGCAAAGCCTGCAGTGCGCGGACGTAAATGCGGGTCGGGGTCAGAAGGGCCTCGCCCAGCGTCGTGCCCAGCTCGGGAACATGGGCGGTAAGCGTCTCTTTTTCCGTGCCGAAGACGCGGCGCACCAGCGAAAAGCCGTTGGAATGAACGCCCGACGACCCCACGCCGATTAAGGCGTCGCGAGGCGCAAGGCGCGAACCGTCGATGATCTTTTTTTCATCGACCAGGCCGACGGCAAAGCCGGCCAGGTCGTATTCACCCTCGGGGTAAAAGCCGGGCATTTCGGCTGTCTCGCCGCCGACCAGCGCGCAGCCGGCCTGACGGCAGCCCTCGGCCACGCCCGAGACAATGTCGGCCGCGACGGCGGGGCTCAGCTTGCCCACGGCCAGGTAGTCGAGGAAAAACAGGGGCCGCGCGCCGCCGCAGGCGATGTCATTGACGCACATGGCGACGCAGTCGATGCCCACCGTGTCATGCTTTTCAAGCACAAAGGCCAGCTTGAGCTTGGTGCCGACGCCGTCGGCGCCCGAGACCAGCACCGGCTTTTCCATGCCCGAAAGGTCGGGGGCAAACATGCCGCCAAACCCGCCGATGGTGCCTAAAACGCCGGGGATATAGGTGCTTTCGACCATGGGGCGGATGCGCCGGACGGTGTCATAGCCGGCAGTGACGTCGACGCCGGCTTTTTTATAGCTTTCGGAATGGCTGTCCTGATGGCTCATTTCTGAGTCTCCCTTCACCGATTCATTCTTTTTTGGCCGGACTTATTCCCGGCCGCTCCAGCAGTAGGTGCAGACCTTGTCGCGGGGCAGGCCGATGGCCTCTAAAACGCCGCCGAGCGACTGGTAGCCCAGCGAGTCAAAGCCCAGCTTTTCGCAGATGGCGCGCAGCATGCACTGGCCGCGGTGGGTCGTGGCATCCGCGTATTCGTCCAGGTGCTTGTGCCCCTCGTCGCCCTCGAGCTCCTGCACGGTGCGGCGGGCGATGAGCTCCATGTCCGACGTCCCGCGCGAGAAGTTGAGGTATTTGCAGCTGTACATGATGGGCGGGCAGGCCGAGCGCATGTGCACCTCTTTGGCCCCCGACGCATACAGAAAGTCGACGGTCTCGCGCAGCTGCGTGCCGCGCACGATGGAATCGTCGACGAACAGCAGACGCTTGCCGTCGATGAGCTCAGGAATGGGGATTTGCTTCATTTTGGCGACCTGGTTGCGCACCGCCTGGTTTTCAGGCATGAAAGAGCGCGGCCAGGTCGGGGTGTACTTGATAAACGGCCGGGCAAAGGTCTGGCCGCTCTGGGTGGCATAGCCAATGGCGTGGGCTGTGCCCGAGTCAGGCACGCCGGCCACATAGTCGACCTCGGGCAGAACGCCGCGCTCCTGTTCGCTTTTGGCCATGAGCTCGCCGTTGCGGTAGCGCATGAGCTCGACATTGACGCCCTCGTAATTGGAGTTGGGGTAACCGTAATAGGTCCACAAAAAGGCGCAGATTTTCATGTCTCCGCCAGAGCGCGACAAAGTCTCAAACCCGTTGCTTGTAATGCGCACAATCTCCTGCGGGCCCAGCTCGTAAGCGTCGCTGTAGCCCAGCTTGTGATAGGCAAAGGACTCAAACGACACGCAGCAGCCCTCGGCATTCTGCCCGATGAGCACGGGCAGGCGGCCGAAGCGGTCGCGTGCGGCGATAATCTCGCCCTCGCTCGTCAGAACGAGCAGGGTGAGAGAGCCGTCGATAAGCTTTTGCGCGTGCAAAATGCCGTCGACCAGGTTGTCCTTCTGGTTGATGAGCGCGGCGACCAGCTCGGTGGCGTTGACCTTGCCCG
Organism: Candidatus Ventrousia excrementavium; assembly: GCA_018714845.1. Taxonomy (GTDB): domain Bacteria; phylum Bacillota; class Clostridia; order Oscillospirales; family Butyricicoccaceae; genus Ventrousia; species Ventrousia excrementavium. Next base: position 1,859 of record DVMR01000020.1, on the reverse strand, counting down.
AACTCATGGCCATGAACTGGTGGCCGTGGTCGGAAAAATACTGGGCAATGAGCTCTTCGTCGTTGCGGATGATGCCGACCGTCGTCAGCGCGTAAAGGCCCAGGTGCGAGCGCACGAGCAGGGGCTGCGGGTCGGTGTCGCTGATGCACCCGATGCCGCTGCAGCCGTGAAAGTCGTGCAGGTCCTTTTCGAATTTGGTGCGGAACGGGGTGTTTTCAATCGAGTGGATCTGGCGCTGAAAGCCGTCCTCTTTGTCATAAATAATCATGCCGCCCCGGCGGGTGCCGAGGTGCGAGTGGTAGTCAACGCCGAAAAAAATGTCCATGACACAGTCACGCTTTGAGACAGCGCCAAAAAATCCTCCCATGAGCTTTCCTCCGTAATGATGAAATTAAAGCGCGCCTCAGCCAATTACGCGGCGCATGACTTCCTGATAGGCGTCTTCGACATTGCCCAGGTCGCGGCGGAAGCGGTCCTTGTCGAGTTTTTCTCCCGTCTTGCTGTCCCAGAAACGGCAGGTGTCGGGCGAGATTTCGTCAGCCAGCACAATGGTGCCGTCGGGCAGCTTGCCGAACTCGAGCTTGAAGTCGATGAGGTTGATGCCGCACTCGAGGAAAAAGGCCTTGAGCACATCGTTGACCTGAAAAGCGTACTTTTTGATGGTCTCAATCTCTTCGGGGGTGGCCAGCTTGAGGGCAATGGCGTGGTAGCTGTTGATAAGCGGGTCGCCCAGCGCGTCGTTTTTATACGAAAACTCAATGGTCGGGCTGTCAAAGACAATGCCCTCTTCAACGCCGTAGCGCTTGGCAAAGCTGCCGGCCGAGACGTTGCGGATGATGACCTCGAGCGGCACGATGTGCACCGACTTGACCAGCGTTTCGCGGTCGGACAGCTCACGGACAAAGTGGGTGGGCACGCCGGCTTTTTCGAGCTTCTGCATCAGAAAGTTGGTCAGCTTGTTGTTGATAACGCCCTTGCCGACAATGGTGCCCTTTTTCTCGCCGTTAAAGGCGGTGGCGTCGTCTTTGTAGTCGACGATGACGAGTGCGGGGTCGTCTGTCTTAAAGACCTTTTTGGCTTTGCCTTCATAAATCATGTCGAGCTTTTGCATGGCTTGTCCCTCCATAAAAATCAGTCGTTGTACTGCTTTTGAACCTTTTCGTCTTTTTTCATGACCTTTTCGGCCATTTCCTTCTTGTGCTGCAAAAGGGCCTCGGCCAGGCCGTCGTCGCTCAAGGCCAGCATCTGCACGGCGAGCAGCGCGGCGTTTTCAGCGCCGCCGATGGCGACGGTGGCAACGGGCACGCCGGCCGGCATCTGCACGGTCGAAAGCAGGCTGTCCAGCCCGTCGAGCGTGCTTGACTTGATGGGAATGCCGATGACGGGCAGCGTGGTGCCGGCCGCCATGACGCCGGCCAGGTGGGCCGCTTTGCCGGCTGCCGCGATGATGCAGCCAAAGCCCTGCTCGCGCGCTGTACGCGACAGCTCTTCGGCGACGAGCGGCGTGCGGTGCGCCGAGCACACCCGGACGGAAAAGGGAACGGAAAAGCGCTGCAGCGTTTCCATGCACGGCTCAAGGGCCGGCAGGTCGGAATCCGAACCCATGACGATCAATACTTTTTTCAAAACGATCTCCCTTTCTCCTGCGGCGGAAATCTAAAGAGCATCCTCGGCGGGATGCTCTTTGACACAGGGTTGCACTTTTGGGGTCCGGCGGAGCGCAGAAATCCTCAGCCGCGCCTGGCGGCCGCAGAAACCGGCACAAACACAAGACCGCTGATTCATCGGCAGACTCCCCCCGCAATCCATTCAATATACTTCTGATTTTATCCTAATCATACAGAAAAATCAATGTTTTT
>DVMR01000019.1 GCA_018714845.1 Candidatus Ventrousia excrementavium | reverse complement strand
TTTATGAAGATTTTGATTTTAACCGGGCGGTTCGGCATGGGGCACTACTCAGTCGCCCGCGCGCTGAGCGAGCGTATCACGGCCGAAGTGCCGGGCGCGCAGTGCGTTGTCGTGGACCTGCTGGCCGAGGCGCTGGGCGGCACGACGGGCGTTTTATATAAGGCATATACGCTGTTTATCGGGCGGGGCGGACGTATTTACAATCAGGTCTACCGGCGTTCGGAAAAAAACGGCGAGACCATAGGGGTTCCGCTCCGCCCGCTCTTTTTGCGGGTGCTTGGCCGCGTACTGGCGTCACAGAGTTGTGACGCTGTCATTTCTGTGCTGCCGCTGACATCACAGCTGATGAGCGCATACAAGGCGCGCACTGGAGACCGGACGCCGCTCATCACTTGCATTACCGACGTCTGTCCGCACGGGGACTGGGTGGCGGCGCATACCGACGCTTATCTGGCCGCAGCCGAACGCACCCGCGACATGCTGGTGTCGCGCGGGGTTGCGCCACGCAGCATCTATGTCACCGGCGTGCCGGTGCGCCCCTGCTTCAAGCCCACGCCCCGCATTCCCCGAGGGAATGTGCGCGAGGTGCTGGTCAGCGGCGGCGGACTGGGTCTGCTGCCGGCCAGCATTGGCTTCTACCGTGCGCTCAATGCCCTCCCCGGCGTCCATGCCACGGTGGTCTGCGGTGACAATGAGGTGCTGCTGCAGCGTTTGAGCGGCCGCTTTGACAATATTACGGCTCTTGGATTTGTCAAGGACATGGAGCGTCTGATGCGACAGAGCGACCTCATACTGGGCAAGCCGGGCGGCGTCACGCTGTTCGAGGCCATCGCGGTGCGTGTGCCCATGCTGGCCTTTCGGCCGCTCCTGGCCCAGGAAGTCTACAATGCGGGCTTTATGAGCGCCGAAGGGATTGGCGAGGTGATGGATGGCGAGCCGCAGGACTGCCTGCCGCAGCTGAGCAGCCTGCTCGGCGACGATGAGCGTCTTGCGTCCATGCGTCAGAATATGGACAGGCTGGTCAGCGCGCGGGATGCGTATGCTCTGCCCCTTTTGCTGTCGCGGCTTGAGCGCACGGGGAGCTGCGCGTCATGAAAGAGCCTGCCAAAAGGATAAAAAAGGCCGTCATCTGGACCGTACTGCTGCTTCTGCTGACGGTCGGGGTCTTTGCCTGGCTGCTGCGCGGCACGGACCTGGCCGGCCTGGGGGCTGTGCTGGCGCGTGCGCGGCCGCATTGGCTGGCTGCAGGGGCTTGTCTGGTGCTGGGGTCCCTCGGATGCCAGGCCGTCAACCTGCGTATGCTGCTTCGTCGGTGCGGACAGCGGATCAGCCTGTGGAACAGTATGCGCGCGGTGTTCATTGGATTTTACTTCAGCGGCATCACGCCGTCGGCCTCGGGCGGACAACCGGCGCAGGTCTGGCAGCTGACACGGGCGGGGGTTGCACCCGGCGCGTCGGCCGGTGCGCTGCTGCTCATGCAGATTGCCTACCAGGCTGTCATGATTGCTTTGGGGGCGGCCGGACTTTTGCTGTGCGGCGGCGCATTGGCCGGTCTGCACGGTGAGACAGCGCTTTTGCTGTACGGTTTTACTGCGGCGTCTGTGGTACTGGCACTGCTGTCAGCGGCGCTTTTTTCGGGCGCATGGCTGCGGCGTGTCGGGAAAGGCCTGATTGGTCTGCTGGGCAGATGGAGACTCGTGCGCGACCCTGACGCACTGTGCGTCCGCCTTGAGCGGCAGATGGAGCAGTTTGATGCCTGCGCAGCCCTGCTGCGCCGATGCAGGCCGCTGGCGGCGCGTCTGCTGTTTGTCACCCTGGTTCAGCAGCTGTGCCTGTTTTCCGTGCCTGTGACTGTTTATTGTGCTCTCGGCCTGACGGGACAGCCACTGTGGCGGCTGGCGGCGGCACAGGCGCTGCTGTCCATCGCGGTCGACACACTGCCGCTGCCTGGCGCGGTGGGGGCTTCTGAAAGTGCTTTTATGGCTATTCAGGGACTTTTTTTCGGACCACTCGCGCTGCCCGCCATGCTGCTTTCGCGCGGGCTGAGTTTTTACGGCGCCATGGCGCTGTCGGCTTTGGTGACGGCCATCCCGCAGCCTTGTGCGGCCAGGCGGTTGACATAGAGACGTCTGTTTCAGACGGCAAAAACAAAGGACGGCGTGCCCACACGCCGTCCTTTGCTATATCGTTTTTACTGCTCTGTCGGGACAGAATCCTGCACCGGCTCTGGCTGCGGAGCGGCAGCTGCGGCGGCTGCTTCGTCCCAGCGGCGGGCGAACAGCTCGCGGTTTTTCCGATAGGCCTGCTCAATTTCCTTGCTGTAGCCGAGCACAACGCCGGGCAAGGTGTTGTGGATGGCCTCGAGCAGCTTCTGGACCTTGTCTTCAGTCATGCCCAGCGTGTACTGAGCGCCGTCCATGGTCCGCAGAATGGCGGCATAGGTCTTGCCTGTCTTGATGCCGTTGGTGCGGTGCTGCGTGGTGCTCTGATATGCCCATGCCAGATCGCGCGGACGCAGCAGGATGCTGTGCGGACCGGATTGGAAAAAGACAAACTCGCGGCTCAGACGAACCCCGCTGACCGGCTCGGTGCTTTCATAAAACAGCTCAAGCTTTTCTGCCATCAGCTCAGGGTCGCCCATGTCGCGCAGCTTGGCAAGGAGCTTTTTCTGGTATCCACCAGTCAGCGCCTTGACAGGAGCGGCAATGCCCAGAACGATGAGAACCACGGCCGCCGCGGCGATCAGGCCGGTTAATATAAAGGTGTTGCCGCCGATGCGGTTGTGGTCGATGTAGTAGGGCAGCATGATGCTTTCGACCTGCGAGTCACCGCCCGCGGCGTCAAGGTAAAAGCCTTCCTCCTGGCTGTCCATGGCGGTGATGGTGCCCCGCACGCGCATGACAGGAACCTGGTCAAAGCTGATTTCTCCGTTCATATAAGCTTCGCAGGCGTCCATCATGGTTTCGGCCTCGTCAAGATCGCGGCTGTGAACAAACAGACCCATATAATAGGTCTCGTCAAAATCAATGATGTACTGCCGGCCGGTGATCCTGCCGGTGGCGACGTTATTGCGGTACTGCTCTTCTTCCAGGTACGGTGTGTAGAAATAATAAATGTCGTCCTCTACATAAGCTCCTTCCATATGCTCCGGGTCGAGCTCTGCCAGCGTTTTGGGCGACAGCATCTGGAAAAGTGTCAGGCAGTCAAAAATAATGATGAGCGCTACCCCCAGCGCCACAAACACGATCGAGCGGAGCCAGACCGAACGCAGGCTTGTTTTCCGCAGGCTTTTAATCCACTGCATAAAAAAGTTTCCCCCAATAAAATGATTGGCCGCAACATCGACAACAAAATTTTATCATGCGCCCTTCTGGTGTGTCAAGGCGAACGGCAAGTCAAGCAGGCGTGAAAAGTGACTTTTCGGGGGGATAGTCTGTGCTGTGAGCGGGCGGTTGACAGAGCTCGGATAAAGTTCGCAAGGGGTTGCAGAATGGAAAATCCCCCGGCGGGGCCGGGGGATTGGGGTGTGCGGATGCTTATTTATTGAAATAGCGCTTGAGCAGGCCTTCGAAAGCCTTGCCATGCCGGGCCTCGTCACGGGCCATCTCATGGACGGTGTCGTGAATGGCGTCCAGGTTGAGCTCTTTAGCCTTCTTGGCCAGCTCAAACTTGCCGGCGGTGGCGCCGTTCTCGGCGTCGACACGCATCTCGAGGTTCTTTTTGGTGGAATCAGTCATAACCTCGCCCAGCAGCTCGGCGAACTTGGCAGCATGCTCGGCCTCTTCGAAAGCGGCCTTCTCCCAGTACAGACCAATCTCGGGGTAGCCCTCGCGGTGAGCGACGCGAGCCATGGCCAGATACATGCCGACTTCGGTGCACTCGCCCTGGAAATTCTCGCGCAGGCCCTGCATAATCTCCTCGGGAGCGCCCTGAGCGACGCCGACAACATGCTCGGCAGCCCAAGTCTTTTCAGCCAACTGCTCGACAAACTTCTCCTTCGGGGCCTTGCAGATGGGGCAGAAATCAGGGGCCTCGTTGCCCTCGTGCACATAACCGCAGACGCTGCACACAAACTTCTTCATACGTAGTTCCTCCTCAATTTTTAAATGATGTCATTTTAATCTGATCAAGCTCCGCACGGAGCTTGGTGCTGACCTGGTCAAATACCTGACGGAAACGGCAGCTCTCCTTGTCCGGCACATGGGTACAGTCAAAGCCGCCGCCCAGACAGTGTGAAATCTCAAAGGGGCCGTCGATACATTCGATAATCTGCGCCAGAGAAAGCTGCGCCGGGTCACAGAGCAACCGATAGCCGCCTGACGCGCCCTTTTGAGAGGCAACGATGCCGGCGCCGGCCAGTTTGCGCAGAATTTTCAGCGCGAATCTGAGCGTAACACCGGTATGCTCGGAAATTTCGCTGGCCGGCATGACGCGCTGCGCCTGCATCAGAACATAGACAATGCGCACAGCATAGTCCGCTTCTCGCGTAATTTTCATAAGCTGTTATCGCATCTCCTTTGCAATTTTAGTATACATTACTATTTTTGATTTGTCAACAGTTTTTTCTCTATCTGGCAAAAAAATACTGGCTTCTATTTTTAGACAGCTTGTGTTATTCTGATACCAGTATAGCAAACTTGACAGCCGGTTAAAAGGAGGAAATTATGAACAAAAAGAGGCTGCTTTGTCTTTTGACTTCCGTTTGCCTGAGTGCGGCCATGTGCGCCCGCCCGGCAATGGCTTATACTGATGTAGAACAGGATGACGCTTTTTACGAGGCTGTGCAGCAGGCTGGGCAATACGGCCTGATGAACGGCACGGGTGAAGAGCTGTTTGAGCCGGATGAGGCGGTCAGCCGGGCCATGCTTGTGACTATCCTGGGACGCGTGCTGGGGGCACCGATCAGCCAGTATCAGCAGCCGAGCGGGTTTTCAGACGTGGTGCAGGGCAGCTGGTACGCGCCTTTTGTCGCCTGGGCCGCGGACTGCGGCATTGCTTCCGGCGTGGGCGGGGGACTGTTCGAGCCCGAACGCACGGTGACGCGTCAGGAAGCGGCGGTGTTCATTCTGCGCGCTTATAACGAGGCCGGACTGGGTCCACAGGGCGCCTGGAGCATCCGTTTGGACTACAGCGATTTGGCAGATGTGGACCAGTGGGCGTATGAGGGGGTGTCGTACTGTACACTGAAAGAGGTCATGGGAGACATTGATGGCCGTTTTGAGCCAGACAGTGCAGTCAGCCGCGGCGATGCCGCTGTGATGGCGATGGCGCTGTTTGATGATGTGACAGCCGGACTGTACGAGAAAGCGGTGACCGATGCGGTTGACGCCGAGCCGGACGAGGTATATCCGCTGGTCACGCTGGTCCCGGGCGAGCCCATGACAACATGGAATGAGGACGGCCGCGTGCTGCTGCTGACCTGGCACGATGAGCCGGAAAGCTATCCGCAGGGGCAGGACGTCACGCTGGAAAACAGCGAGGTATGGACCTTTACCGATGGCGAGATTCGGTCCTGGTATCAAAGCGAGGGACAGGATGCTGCATCGGTTGTGCTAAGGCTGGAACAGCTCATTGGCCTGCCGCGCGACAGCGGATATACCCACGTCAGCGCTCTGTGGGTGCAGCCGGAGGACCTGCTGCGCCCCGCGTACTGTACAGATGCGGCGGACGAGCACATGGACAATTATTTTTCCGGCCAGACCGACAGCGATTACCTGACGTGGTTTGAAGCAAATATTGAGTGGTCCTACACCCAAAGCGCTTACCCGTGGACGCGGCTGGGGTATACTTATGACTGGTCGCTTTATGGTGATGAATACGGGTTGACAGAGTTCATCATTTGCCCGGGCAGCGAGGTGACGGTTGAGTTTACACAGTCCACGCAGGAATTTATTAACTGGCTTGTACAGCAACAGTGATGATATGAGGCAAGAGGACGCCTGCGGGCGCCCTCTTTTTAAGTGTCTACACTTGTTGATGACTGGACATCGGCTGGTTAAAAACCTCGCGGCAACAGTCGAGAAAATGTTCGACCGCCGTATTGCTGAGATTGGGGCGGTAACTGACCACCACATCCTGTTCAAGCGGGACGCGCAGCAGGCCGGGCTTCATAATGATGTCAGGGGGGATGCTCTCACGCAGGCTGGCGGGAAGCAGACTGACCCCGCACCGCGCACGCACCATGGTAATCAGGGGAGAGAGATAGGTGCAGTGGGAAAAGGCGACCTGACGGAAGTCGTTTTTGATGCAGTGGGGACGCACCGGTTCAAATATGTTTTCAAATAGGGTGATAACGGTCTGGCCTTCAAGCACAGACTGACTCTCACGCGGCAGAGTCCACAATGAAGCGTCCCGCGCAGCGGTAACAACCCAGTTCTCACGCCGGGCCGGAGTGTAAACCGCTCCACTGACGTCAGATGCGCAGGTAATGGGTCCGACGGCAATATCGACTGTCCCGGTGCGCAGATGACGCACCAGCCGCTGATAGGTGTAAACTGCGCAGCTTATCTCGACTGTGGGCCAGCGCGCAGTGAACAGCCTGAGCGGCTGTGCAATGACAGAAAACTCCAGCGGTCCTATGCCGATGCGCAGGCGCTGGTCAGTCTCGATGTAAAGGCGGCGGACACGCTCGTCAATCGTGCGGTACTGCTCGAGATATTCGTCGACATCGCTGGCCAGACGGGCGCCGGCCGGCGTCAGGGACACCGACTGGTGGTCACGGTGAAACAGCTTGACGCCCAAATCCTTTTCCAGGGCTGAAATCTGTTTACTGATAGTCGACTGCACCACATGTAGGTCCTCAGCCGCCTTGGTAAAGCTCAGGTGGCGCGCCACGCTGGCAAAATATTTCAGCTTGACTTCGTCCATTGCAAACACACCTTTAAACCCGAACGATTCCAAAAAGGAATGAAGCCATTCCTATATTTCGGTTTACAAAAAAGTCATAGAATAGTAAAATTAACAGAAACAACACCTAATAATTTGCTGATAAGCAATGCTTTGCACAAAAGATTGTCAATATGTTGACATTGCGCAAAAACGCTTAAACAGCGAGTGCCAGGACCAGCGAAAGGGCAAAGTACAGTCCGCAGGCCGCAAGAGGCTCATGCCAGCGCTGTGTATAGGGGTGCGACAGGATGTATTCATGTCGTTGCCCGATTTCAGATTCGCGGGGGTTGTAATTTTTGGTACGCGCTACCTCGTGCAGTTTTTTAAAGCTGTAGATAACGCCGTCATAGAGTCCCAGCTTGCGCGTCACTCGCCACAGGCCCAGAATCATACACATCAGTCCGGCAATGGCGCAGGCGTCGCTGAGCAGATGCAGGACGCTGCCGCGGTCAAAGAAGATCAGGCAGAAGGCCATAGACGGAAGAAAGCTGAAAACCAAAATAGCAACAAATTTCTGATTTTTAATGCGGAACACCTTCCTTTGCTGGAGCATAGTTTGAACAAGGGGTATTATACGACGAATCTGCAAGAAATGCAAACCCCAGATGATTTTGGTGACTGGACGGCTGTCTCGGGGCCGTCTTTCACAATAAGTAAGGAGAATAAGAAAAGGAGATGTACATCACAGTGAAAAGGACCTTAGCTCTCTTGCTCATCCTCATGCTGGGCCTGGGCACTCTGGCCGGCTGCCAGCGCGAAGAACCAGATCTGACCCCGTCGGAACCGGACACTACGAACGATTCCAACCAGACCACGGAACCTACGACCCCCGACGAACCGGATACCAGCAGCGATACCCCGTTGCCCGAAGGTGAAGGCACGCTGCGCATCGCCGTCAACGCTGACATTTCGACCCTGAACGGTCACATGTACTCGATGTCGCGTGACAGTGATGCCGCCGACATGCTGGCCATTTACCTTTATCGTTCCTACATAGGTGATGATTATAAGTTCACCCGCCTCCCCGAGTTTGCCGCCGAAATCCCGCAGCAGATGGATGACACCCAGACTGTGTGGCAGATCCCCCTGCGCGAGGGCCTGACCTGGGAAAACGGCGACCCGCTGAACGCTGACACGGTCATTTACAGCTACAAGATGCTGATTGACCCCAAGCTGCTCAACACCCGCGCGTCTTACTTCAACAGCAACACCATCACCGTTCTCAACGGTACCGAGTATACTGCCGGCGAGTGCGAGTGGGAGGATGTCGGCCTGAAGAAGATTGATGACTATACCGTTGAGCTGACCACGGCGGCTCCGGTCACCGCCGATGAAATCATGACCCACCTGTGCTTCAACGCCTCGATGGCCATGGTTCACGAGCCGACCTATGAAGCTGCCATGAACGAGGACCGCAGCGCCACCATGTACGGCACCAGCGCTGACACTTATATGTCGGCTGGCTCTTTCACCATCAAAGAGTGGATTCCGGGCGCTTCGATCACCTACCAGAAGAACCCCGACTGGGTCTTTGCCGACAAGATCTGGCTGGCAGAGGTAACTGAGCGCGTCGTTACCGACACCTCGACCACTCTGCAGATGTTCCTCAATGGCGAGATCGACTATGTCTCGCTGGGCAACGAGGAATACAACCAGTACAAAGAAGACCCCCGTCTGATCGAGAGCGACGCTACTTCGCTGTACCACATCAGCGTTAACATGCAGAATCCCGACAATCCGATCCTGGGCAACCTCAACTTCCGCAAGGCGCTGTACTACGGCACCGACCGTGAGGCTGTTGCTGCGGCCGGCAACTCCATCCCTGCGTGGTGGATTCAGCCGATGATGGTTGTCGGCAATCTCGAGACAGGTGAAAAATACCGTGATATGATGGCTGAGGCACATCCCGAGTGGGTCCCCGAGAACTATGCCTATGACCCCGAGGCCGCTGTTGAATACTTCAACACCGCGCTTGAAGAGACTGGGCTTGATTCGGTTACGCTGACGCTGTTGTACAGCTCGGACAACTCGCGCTACAAGACCTGCTCTGAGTACTTGCAGAAGGCCTGGGCTGAGCTGTTCGGCGCTGACCGCTTCACCCTTGAGATTCAGGGCATGCCCAACTCGCAGATGACGGCCACCAAGAAGGACTGGGTCAACAACCCGTCGTCTTATGACCTCGGCTGGGGCGGCTGGTCGACCAGCAAGATTTCTCCTTGGAACGGCTACAATGTGTGGAGAAGCACCTATGCCCAGAAGAACGAGCCGTACTTCTCGGAAGCTCTGGATGATTTGTGGAT
>DVMR01000018.1 GCA_018714845.1 Candidatus Ventrousia excrementavium | reverse complement strand
GCGCGGAGCGCAAGCGCGGCAACGGTTACATCAAGGGCATTTTTTGGTACTTTTTGTTGCTCGTGACAAAAAGCACAACCAGAGACGGGCTGACGTCCGGCATCGCACCAATATCAACAGCAGCTGTCCTTGTCGGGGCCATTGCGCCTGCAAGCGCAGGAACGTTTGCGCTCCACACAGCCCGTGTCACAGCTTGGCGGAGCCAATCGCCCGCCGGCGCTTGCCGCGGTCTTAACTTTCCGGCCAAATTTGACGATATGAAAAGCATATTACAGCTTTTTGACAGGGATCGTCATTGCAGGACCTTGACGCGCCTTGTAAATAAAGGCAGCGGGAGGATTTTTATGGACCTGGTCAGTCTCATCGTGCTCGCAGACGGCGATGATGCAGAGCTCATTCGAACGCTGGACAGTCTGCTTATGCAGGACTATCCGCAGCTCGAGATTGTGGCAGCGGGCCGCCTGGAGAACACTTCCACGGCCGCGAGCCTCTTCGAGCGCTACCCTGATGTGCAAAACCTTCGCTATCTGGCGCTTCCGGCGGCGAGCCGCCCGGGTGTCTGCCTCAACGCGGCGGCGCAGCTGGCGCAGGGGGACTACGCCGCCTTTCTCAAAGCGGGCGCGACGGCGTCGCCCGGCTGGGTCTCGGCCTCGGTCCGAGCCCTCAAGCAGTCCCCGGGAGCGGCCTGGTGCTATGCAGCGGCCTCGGTCCGCGGCTCGGGCGTACAGCTGCCCCCGCCGCAGTGGCCGGACTTTAAAAAGACGGGCAGAATTTTTTCTGACATCATCACGGCATCCAGCGTTTCGCTGCAGTCGGTTGTCATGACCCAGGAACAGCTTTATGCGCTCGACGGGTTTGACGAGGACCTGTCTGACCTTGTGGAGGACGAGTTTCTTTTGCGGCTGGCGCTCAGCGCCCCGGCCATCCACCTCAAGACGCCCGTGCTTGAGCTTGCACCGGCTGACAGAACGTCGCCGGGCGCCCTCGTGTCGCGCTGCTACTTCATGACCGCCTTCATTGCGGCGCTGGGACAGCAGGGGCTCAAGGCAGACGTCATGCAGTCCCTGCTGCGCGACATCGACGACGCAGACGCCTGGGAAGATATGCGGCTTTATCTCGACATTCTGGACGAGGACCCGGAGTACCGGACCTGTATGCGCGATTATCAGGACAAAAAATATCCGCCGCGCACCCTCGTCCTCGCCGACACCCCCAATGTGGCGGGCGTCACAAACTGCGTGGGCTGCGGCAGCTGTCATGCCGCATGCCCGGAAAAGGCCATCTCCATGGTGTATGACGACGAGGGATTCCTGGTCCCTCGGGTTGACGGGTCCCTGTGCACCCAGTGCGGCCTTTGCCTTGCAGTCTGTCCCACGCAGCAGCAGCTGCCCGCGCAGCCGGTTCCCCGGACCAGTCTGGCCCTGCAGGCTGCGGACGACGTGCGCATGAAAGCGTCGTCCGGCGGGGTGTTCCCCGTGCTGGCCCGGTACGTTCTCGACCAGGGCGGCTATGTGGCCGGCGCAGTGTATGACAAAAATTTCATTGTGCGCCATATCGTCAGCAGCGACCCCAAAGAGGTCCGGGCCATGCAGACCTCGAAATATGTGCAGAGCAACACAGCGGCCGTGTATCCGCAGGTCAAAAAGCTGCTCGAGGACGGCAAAACCGTGCTGTTCACCGGCTGCGCCTGCCAGGTCGCGGGACTGCGCGCCTTTCTGCAAAAGCCGTATGACGGCCTTTACACCATGGATGTGGCCTGCCACGGCGTGCCGTCGGTTAAGGTCTATGAAAGTTATCTGCGCGAGCTGCAGCGGCAGGGCGGCAGGCTGGCTGAGGTCAATTTCCGCAAAAAAGAGGTCTTTGGCTGGAATCCCAACCTGTATGTGCGGTTTGCCAACGGAAAGGCCTACCAGCCCAAGGGGCTTGATTTATACATGGCCTGCTTTTTGTCCAACTGGATTTTGCGGGAAAGCTGCTATGCCTGTGAGTTCAAGGGCATGAAGTACAGTGACCTGACGGCGGCGGACTTCTGGGGGATTCAGTACCTGGACCAGACGTTTGAGGACGGCAAGGGAAGCTCGTACCTGACGGTCAACACCGAAAAGGGCGAACAGCTGCTGGCATGTGTCGCGGACAGCTTTGTCAAGACCGCGCAGATTGACAGGGCGGAAAACGAGCGGATTCTTCCGGCCAATATCTGTCTGGTCCGCAGCGTCGAAAGGCCGGCCTTCCGCGACGCTTTCTTTGCGCAGTGGAAAAAGGACCCGTCCAGCCTCAACAACGCAGTGGTCCGGGCGTTTCAGTCGCTGCATTTTGACATTGGTCTCATTCTGCACTGGAGCGTGAACTTCGGCAACGCCATGACCAATTACGCCCTGTACACCTATTTGTCGAAAAAGCGGAAGGTGCTGGCGGTAGACAACTGCAGCACCCTGCGGCCGCAGGGCGTCTTTGCCGAGTTCGCCAAAAAGCACTATCTCTGCAGCTCAGGTTATTACCCGAGCAATGCGCTGGCCCGCATAGAGCAGAGCTGCGACACGCTGATGGTGGGCTCGGACCAGGTGTGGAATGACTATTTCAATCACCAGTTTAAAAGCGGCGACTATTATTATCTTGATTTTGCGGGCGACCGGGTGCGCAAGGTGGCCTACGGCGCATCCTTTGGCATGAAGGGCGCCGAGCCGCCGGCAGAAGGCTATGCCAAATACTTTCAGCGGTTCAGCAGCATCGGCGTGCGCGAAAAATTCGGCGTCGACGTGTGCAGAGATCTGTACGGCGTACAGGCAGAGCATGTGCTTGACCCGGTCTTTCTGCTCGATGCGCCTGACTACGAAAAGCTGGCCGCCGAGTCCCGGCTTGAGATAAACGAGCCATTTATTCTGGCCTATATTCTGAACCCCAATGAGGACAAGCGCCGCGCCTGTCTGCGCGTGCAGGAGCAGCTGGGCGGCGATATCCGCATTATCAGCATCTGCGAGCCTGCGCCGGCTTCCATCGACATCTGCCGGCACGGCCTCGATTTTGCCTGGGTGCAGTCCCGGCCGACCATTGAGGACTTTTTGTATTTGTACAAAAACTGCCGGTATGTCATCACAGATTCCTTCCACGGGACCTGTTTTTCACTGATTTTTGAGAAAAAATTCATGAGCTTTGTCAACCGCCAGCCGGACCGCTTCAGCGTGTTCGAGCTGTTCGGAGACGCGGATGCGCACATCGGTAAAGCGCTGACCGAGCCGTTTTTCAAGGCCTGTATGCAGAGCCCTGACTTTGACCGCATCCGTGCAGACATCCGGCGCGAACAGGAGCACTCGCGCACATGGCTGGAGAATGCCCTGAAGTAGCGAAGCGGCGGGATTTGCCAGTTCGGTACAGATATGCAGACAAAAAGCGCCCGGCCTGTGGCAGGATTCCCACAGGCCGGGCGTTTTTGCATTTTTTGAGAACAGAAGGTGATTATTTTTCAGCACTGTCCCGGTTTTTCAGGCGTTTTTTGGCCTCTTCTACCGTCTCGCCATCTCTTGTCAGATACCGGTCGACAAAAGCATCCTCAATTTTGGTGTAGCTGTTTACGGCCGTATTTTCGATGTGCTTATAGGCACTGGTGACCTTTTCTGCAATTTTTTCATTTGCCTCTACCAGTTTGCTTCTTGCCATGTGAAGTTCTCCTTTCTTAACTCCCCTGACAATCATGTAGATGCCGAGCAGCAGAACAAAGACGCACACCGCAGCGCCGGTCATGGCGTTCATGGAGTGAATGCCTTCGCGGCTCATGCCGCCGAAAGAGACGAGCATGGAACGCTGCAGCGTCAGAACAGAAGTCGCGACCTCGGCATAGCTGATGTTGCGGATGACAGCCAGCAGAGGTGAGGGGTTGTTCCGCTGCCGCACAGCGCGGATAATCGCCAGGGTGATTTTATAAAATGTACAGGCTGCAATGGTAATCATGACAATTTCGCCGTACCTGGTTGCAATATTTTGCGACAGGCTGACGTAAATCACGCCGGACAGCACAAAGCTGAGCATGACGAGCAGAACGCCTGACAGCTTCATCACAAAATACTCTGTTTCCAGGTCAGGTGCAGGGCCGGCTTTGCGCCCGCACCGGACGGCGAAAAAACGCATGGCTCCCAGAATGATGTAGTAAGCGCACATGGCGCTGAACCACATCGACAGATTGAGAGCGCCGAGTATGCCGTGGTACAGAGCATACAGAAAATTGCACAGCAAACCAAAGGCGGTCATCCAAATCGCCCGAAATCGAGGTTCACTGACTATTTTTCGGCCCAGCTCTGTGCTTGAAAGCCGATCTGTCATGCTCTGCCGCAGGCTCACTCTTTAATGCCTTTTGTCAGGGGAATCAGGCAGAGCAGAACGACGATGCCAGCAAGGCCAATGCCGATTCCCATGGCCATCCGGCTCCAAACCAGGCTGAAGCACATGCCGACGCCCAGGCCGAGCGCCCCGACAATGCCGACCAGAATGGTCAGCACGGTTTTGCCTGAGACGCGAATGGGCACTTTGTGCTCCATCTTACGCCAGACAAGCAGGGTAATCAGGCCCAAAAGCACGCCGACTGCACCGAAGATAATACCCGGCTCCATTGCGTTCCATTCCGGAATGAGCGCCATACACATGCCGAGGGCGAACAGAACGCCGGCCACTGTCCCCAGCATGAGCGCGACAAAACTGCTTTTTTTCATAATGATTTCCTCCTGTTATTAAGACAACAGTTGTCTTTTTTATTTGAGTCCAGTATAATGCGTGTGGGAAAGAAAAACAATCATCAATTTTAAGACATCTGTTGGAATAATAAAGAAGGGGACAGCATGAACACAAAAAATAACCGCCGCAGGCGCGAGTCGGTCAGACGCATTGAAAAGGCGTTTACCGAGCTTTTGCAGGAAAAAGAGCTGCATGACATTAAAGTATCCGATATCTGCAAGCTCTGCGGGCTGAACCGCAGCACGTTTTACGCGAATTTTGTCGATGTTTATGACCTGGCTGACAAAATGCGCGAGCACCTTGAGGACGAGGTCAACCGGCTGTACGAGCAGGAGCGGGTCCAGGGGTTTAACAGCAATGACTATCTCAAGCTGTTTTATCATATCCGCGACAATCAGCTGTTTTACCGTACCTATTTTAAGCTGGGCTATGACGACCAGTATCAGATTCGTTATTATGACATCCACCAGGCGCAAAAGCATTTTGATAACAAGCATATTGATTATCATATCGAGTTTTTCAAGAAGGGGTTCAACGCAGTCGTCAAAATGTGGCTGGCCGGCGGGTGCCGGGAAACACCTGAAGAGATGGACGAGATTATCCGCAGTGAGTACCGGGGCCGCAGCCTGCTGTAAAAGGGCAGAAAAATAACAAAAAACCGCCATCCCTTGTTTCAAGGGATGGCGGTTTATGGTGGAGCTGATGATTCGCTCATCGAACCCAGCTCCAAGGGTTCGACCAGCGATTAAATTGGTGGACACTCTGCGTCCAAATCCGAACCTTGTATATCATCTAAAGAAATGGTTTTTGCTCCGCCCTTGTAGTTAAAGGTGAATACGATTTTATCCTCGTACACATAGACCGCATTAACAAAGCTATCAATTAGGCGTTGCCGCTGCTCTTTGTCTGTTACGTCAGTCCGCTTGAATTGGTCGAGGAAGAAGCTGATTTGCTCACGGCTTAAAACCGGGTGCTGGATGCGGTTTTCAATAATCTGCTGCTCTAATTCCTCTTTTTCTGCTTCCAGTTCGGCAAGCCGCTGTTTGGTCGATGCTGTGATGATGCCCGCTTGGATGGCATCCAGCATATTTGAGATGCCTTTTTCCGTATCTGCCAGACGGCTTTCCAGCAGCTTCAAGTCGTGGTTTTCCTCACCTTGCAGGGATAGCAGCCGGTCAGTGATGCGCTCCATCAAGGGGCCGTCCACCACAATTTGCATGGTCTGCTGGACGACAACATCTTCAATCCACTGTTTCTTGACGGCTTTCTTGTCGCAGCCGGTTTTCCGCTTGGCGCTGCCACACTTGTAATAATAGTGTTTCGCTCCCGTGTGGCTGGTGCCACTGTCGCCTACCATCATGCGGCCACACTTGCCACAAAACAGCTTGGTTGTCAGCAGAAAATCATCGTCGGCTTTTGTCCTCGCCGGTGCGCGTTTGTTTTTGTCCATCTTCGCTTGCACACGGTTAAAAATATCTTCCGGGACGATGGCCGGGACACCGCCGGGGATGACTACATCTTGATAGCGGTATTCACCGATATACTTCCGATTCTTCAACAAAGCGTTAAAGCTGCTCATGGTAAAGGCCCGGCCCCGGCTGGTCTTGATGCCCCGGCGGTTGAGGTCGCCCACGATTTCCCGCACGGTGTCGCCAGCTGCGTACCTTTTGTAAATCTCGCGGACAACCGGGGCCATGAGCGGGTCAACTTCCAACCGCTGTGTTTCCTTATTTAACACATAACCCAGCGGGACGCCGCCGCCGTTATTTTTGCCCTTGAGGGCGTTTTCTCGCTGCCCCCTATGGATTTTCTCGGAAAGTTCGGCGGAGTAGTATTCGGCCATGCCTTCCAGCATACTTTCCAGAATGATGCCTTCCGGCCCCTCGGCGATGTGTTCTGTGGCGGAGACAACCTTGACGCCGTTTTTCTTTAGAGCTGCCTTGTAGTGCGCGCTGTCGTAGCGGCTCCGGGAGAAGCGGTCAAGTTTCCACACAAGAACGATTTCAAACAGGTGTTTGTTGCTGTCTCGTATCATTCTTAAAAAGTTCTCTCGTTTATCAATGTCTTTTGCTGCGGATTTTGCGCGGTCAATATACTCGCCCACAACAGTGATGCCCTGCCGCTGGGCGTACTCGGTACACTCTCTAATCTGCCCTTCAATGGATTCTTCCCGCTGGCGGTCGCTGGAAAAGCGGGCGTAAATCACAGCTTTCATTTTTCCTGTTCCCCCATCATCGTCAGCAAGGTTTCTTTCAGTTTTTCGTTGAAGGGGGATTTCGGGTCGAAGCACATTTCAATAAACTTCTTCATTTCGTCCCCGCTGATGTTCATTTTCGGCTTGCACTCATATAGTTTGCCCTGTGGCTGGTCTGTTCGGCAACACAGGTAATCCATTGACACGTCAAAATAGTCAGCCCACCAAATCAGCAGATTGACTGATGGCGCTTTTTTCCCGGTTTCCGTTTTGGCAATCGTCGCTTGGTTGCTGCCACACAATTTTGCTATATCCGCTTGCGATAGGCGGCTTGCCTCTCGGAGTTCTTTCATTCTCTGGCCGATGCTATCCATATACAATCGCCCCTTTCTGCCTTCCATTATACATCAAATCGACATTGTTGTCAATTCTAAAATAGAATTAAACAAGATTCAAAAACCTATGCCCGCAGGCATGAGAGCGACGGATTATCCCAGCGGGATAATCCATGGAGCGTACCAACCTCTGACCCCGCCTTGCTGCGGATCACGTCGCGCACCCCGGCCCCGTCCGTGGCGGGCCACCTACGCCCCGACTGTCTGAATACCACCCTCTGAACAACAAAAAAGCGGCCCGGACAAAATAAAGTCCGAAAAACCGCTTGCACTCTACGACAACATGGGCTAAAATATCACCAAGGCGAATAATAAGGGCAGGTCATGAGGTGCGCCAACACCCCATGACCCTATGCAGGTGCTACACCACCCACACAGCAGTATTACTGCGCCACGCTCATTATACCGATTCCCTCGGAGTTTTACAAGGGATTTTCTCTATATGGGTTTGTGTGCTGTCGGGCTGTGCAGGGAATTACATACAACCTGCACGGCCTTATTGTTCGCCCCGCAGGTGCCCACGGGGGCCGGGAAGTCCCACCCCCACGGGCAGCTCTGCTGGGCAACATCAGCGCACAAACTTATTTTAATTGTAAGGAGAGGAAAATACATGAGAAAGATAAAGCGACTGCTGATCGCTCTGATGGCCGCTGTCATGCTGGTAGGAATCATCCCTGCCGCTTATGCCGCCGACACTGGTGCGCTCAACGGCGAGAGCGGCAGTTGGTCTCAGTTCGACAAGGGCGTTTATGACGTCGTTGTCTCCAGCAGCACGTTCAAGGGCACGTTTGAATGGCCCGACAGTCCTTCCAAGGTCTGCGTAACTGCATCTGCGACCAATCCGTCCTATACGATTGCTAAATTCAACGGCATCACCATCCCTGCTGGCATGATTGTGGACATTTACAAGTACAGCGGCTCTGCTGATACCTACACCTTGCTCGGTCACTTCGATACAACTGATGGTAAGTCCATCACCATCGGCAAGGACACCAGCACCGCCGGCAATTCTGGCAGCAATTCCACCAGCAAGCCCAGCAATTCTGGAACCATTGAAGAAGACTGGGGTAACGTCCGTAAGACCTACCATCCTGGTCAGACTGCCAAGCCTTACAGCAATTCCTACACCGACGTAGCGTCCAACGCATGGTATTACGACGCTGTCATGACCATGACGGAAGGCGGACTTTTGGCTGGCTACGGCAACGGTAAGTTCGGCCCCGACGACGCACTGACCCGTACCCAACTGGCTATCATCAGCGGACGTCTAATCGGCTTCTCCAGAGATTATGATTACTGGACAAGCGGTAAATATGCCACTGATTTGTTCACCGTCAACGCAGACAGAGCCTATACAGCCATCTATTTGATGAACCGCACAGAGACAATCGGCGGTACAACATCCTTGACCGAATATGAAACTGCTTTGGCTAAAGACGCTGGTGGACTTTGCTATAACATTGCATCCAACGGAAAACTCACACTGGGTTCGATGTGGACTGCCGTCTACGACAACTGGAGAGCAGGTCTCGCCGCAGGCAAGCAGATTAACTACCGCACGTCCATCGACGAATTTCCGGACGCTGACGCCATCCACAAGTGGATTGAAGAAAACTATGCCATTGTCAATCAGTGTCTTGACCTTCAGTACACTTCGAAAGAGCGACTCGTCGACTTCTGCGAAAGAATGATTTTGCGTGCCTACAACCTCGGTATGATTGGCGGCGTCGACGACAAAGGTACGTTCGACCCCTATGGCAATCTCACCCGAGCGCAGGCCAGCCAGATGCTGTTCAACATGGGTTGGACTTACGAAGAAGTCGTCCGCTACAACTGATTTCCCAGCACCCCCGCTCCGGAAACCGGAGCGGGGATTTTTCTTGCCATTGTGCGGCGCTTGATGCGCCGCACCGGGAAAAATCGTAGCCGAATCGGCATGAATCAAAAGAACGTAATTAGCGTGTCATACTCCCCTATACCCGCCGGCTCTGCCGCACACCCCGTCCTGGTCTCCGGGACGGGTATTTTTTTGTTGTTATTTTCCACAAAAATTCCCCTTTGGCGGCGGTCGAAAGCCACCTTGTCCCGCCTCGTCACCCAGCGCACCATCCGCACGCCCTAAAATGGGAATTTTAGGAATTTTCTGAAACATACGATAAATCGCCACTTTTGGAAATCGCTATTTTGCAATAGCATAAATCAGGCTTTTTTAAGGCATTTTTATTTCTAATTTATCACTATAAAAAGTTACGAAAAATTGACGAACGAACGAAACAGCGGCACTTTACATCGGAAAATGTTTATGATACGATACAGAGCGAAAGACCTGCTAATAAAAGTCAAGTAAAACTTTCAAGGGAACAAGCAAAGGAAAAGGGCGCACAAATCTAAGCCGCTGAGCATCTCAAAATCGAAACGGCGGCTAACCAGATGGTGTAGCACAGGAAGAT
>DVMR01000017.1 GCA_018714845.1 Candidatus Ventrousia excrementavium | reverse complement strand
AAGCGCACAGCAAGGGACAAACAGGAAAAAGGGTCCTGCTGATTTTCCTCATCCTGCTTTTGAGCGGCTGTTCTCTGGAATATGGGGACGGCCTTTTGAGCTTGCCCAAGCTGCCGGGCGAATATCTGCTTTTGCAGCACGAGATTGACGCCATTTTGAGCACGGGCGCCGTTTACGCAACAGCTGAAACGGGAGGCAACCGCCAGGCGGTGCAGCTTGTCGACATGGATGGCGACGGTGAAGACGAAGCCATTGCCTTTTTCCGCATGCCGGGCGGAGATTTTCTCGTGTGTGCCTACCAGCGCACGGCGGACAGATATGAAGAGATTGGCCGCGCCGAGGGTTTCGGCAGTTCGATTCATGCAGTGCATTACCCCTGTGTGTCGGCTGACGGGCATCTGGCCCTGGCCCTGTCCTGGGGACTTGAGGACGCCAGCACCTATGGCATGACGGTGTTCGACATCACGGATGAGGGGCTTGAAAGCGTGCTCGATATCCAGTACAGCAGCCTGCTCGTCGAGGACATGAACGGAGATTCGGTCGACGAGCTGTGTTTTGCCGTGAGGGACGCGGTGACGGGCGGCCATTCGCTGCATCTTTACAATTATTCCGGCGGGGGCTACCGCCTGATGGGCGAGACGCCGCTCAGCGTCGAGGTGCGCTCGGTGTCTCTGATGCAGTTCGGCGTGACCCGGGGCGGGCACAGCGCTGTCTTTGTCGACAGCGCCGCCACGGGCGGCGGGTATATCACCGACGTCGTCAGTCTGAGCGGCGGCGTGGCCGTCAATGAGACCATCGACATGGTGGCGGGCTCGGGTGCTGTGACCTGGCGGCTCGTGTCGGTCTCGTCGACTGATATTGACGGTGACGGAATCATCGATGTTCCTGTGGCGGCCGAGCCGCAGAGCGGGTCGGAAACGCAGCAGAGCGACGCCCGCTATAAGCTTCACTGGTTCGACTTTGCCCAGGGCGAGGAGCCGCAGGCCGTCGCCACGACCTATCACAGCGTGGCAGAAGAGTGGTATCTGATGTGGCCGGACATTTGGGGTGAGGCCGTGACAGCGTCGCGCCGGAGTTTTTCGGGCGTCAGCCGGACGACCTTTTCGGTTTCAGCTGACCGGATGCCGGCAGAAAAAAACAGCCGCAGCCTGCTGACCATCTGCGTGTACACCGGGGACAACCGCGTCAGCTATGCTGTGGCTGACGGCGTCAAGATTATCCGTCAGACGGCCAGCAGCATTTACGGATATATTTTGCCTGAAAACGCGCCAATCGGCTATGCGCTGACCGACGAGCAGGTCGCAGAAATTTTCAAGCTGATGGAAAGAGATTGGACTGCAGGAGGATGATCGCAATGAGAAAAAAGGTTCTCGTTTTAGAGGATGAAGACAATATCCGCGGTTTTGTCGTCATCAACCTGCGCCGTGCGGGCTACGACACCGTCGAGTTCGCGCTCGGTGAAGAGGCTTACGCCTATCTGCGGGAAAAAAACGACGTCTCAGTCGCGGTGCTGGACGTCATGCTGCCCGACATCAGCGGATTCGAGGTCTGCCGTCGCCTGCGCGGTTCGGGCAGCAACATCGGAATTATCATGCTGACCGCCATGTCGCAGGAGGCTGACAAGCTGACCGGGTTTACGACCGGGGCGGACGACTATGTGGTCAAGCCATTTTCCGTCGTCGAGCTGGTCGCCCGCGTCGACGCCCTTTACCGCCGCATCAACGGCGGAGGCTTTAACGCCGACACCATCGTCGACGGCGTCTTCGAGCTCGACCTGCGCTCACGCGAGCTGCACAAGGGTGAAAAGCGCATTGAGCTGACCCAGGTCGAGTACCTGCTCATGAAGACTTTTCTCGAAAACCGGGGCCGCGCGCTGTCGCGCGACGACCTTTTGGACATGGTGTGGGGCAAGGATTACCAGGGCGACCTGAAAGTGGTCGATGTCAACATCCGCCGTTTGCGGCTGAAGATTGAGGATGACGCCGCGCAGCCGCGGCACATCACGACCATTTGGGGCTTTGGATACAAATGGGAAAGCTGAGGCAGGCCGCCGCTTCGGGCGACGAAGCTGAGAAAAAGTCCAGGCTCCGTTTTCCCATCGTGGTCAGCGGCATCAAGCGCCGGTGGCTGTTCAACAACGT
This sequence comes from Candidatus Ventrousia excrementavium, assembly GCA_018714845.1. Lineage (GTDB taxonomy): Bacteria > Bacillota > Clostridia > Oscillospirales > Butyricicoccaceae > Ventrousia > Ventrousia excrementavium. The sequence continues at coordinate 13,820 of DVMR01000017.1, read as the reverse complement.
CAGCGTGGTCGTGGCCATGATTCTTTTGCTGCTCATCACCGTCGGCGTGGCGACGACCAGCTATTACTATAATTCGGTGCGGGCCAGCCTGACCAGCCGAACCAGCACGGCCCGGCAGATTAACCAGTATATGAGCGCCAGCTATGACCAGTTTTACTCGTATGCCGGTCAGCTTGTGCAGGATTTTTCTGACCGTGACAAGATTGAGATGCAGTTTGTCGACACTTACGGCCGCATCATGTTTTCATCCACCGGTCTGACGGCGGGGTCTATTCCCAGCACGGGCGATGTAGCTGACTGTCTGAGCACGCAGGAGACCTCGTATTTTGTTGGCTACGACCTTTTGACCGAAGAACGGGTCATGGCGGTGACAGCGCCGGTTTTTCACAATAATGGGCAGATGATCGGCATGGTGCGCTATGTCACCTCTCTCAAGTTGCTCGACGCCCAGCTGCGCAATGTGTGGCTGGCGCTGGTGGGGTTCGGCGTGTTGCTTATCGGACTCATCATTATTTCCAACCAGTTTTTCATCCGCTCTATCGTCAACCCGGTGCTCAAAATCAACGAGCTGGCGCGCAAGATTGCCGGCGGGCAGTACGGCGCACGGCTTGATGTCGAGTGGAGCGACGAAATCGGCGAGCTGTGCACCACACTCAACGACATGTCGGCCGAGCTGGCCCGCATGGAAAAGCTGAAAAATGACTTTATTTCGTCAGTTTCGCACGAGCTTCGCACGCCGCTGACTGCCATCAACGGCTGGGCTGAGACGGTTGCCGGCGACCTGGGCGACCCTGAGCTCGCGGCCAGCGGCCTGAGTATTATTCAGAAAGAGACGCGGCGCCTGTCGCAGATGGTGGAAGAGCTTCTGGACTTTTCGCGCATTGAAAGCGGGCGGCTCAAGCTGCAAACCGAGGTTTTTGACCTGCGCGGCGAGCTGTATGACGCGCTGTTCACTTATACCGAGCTTTTGCGGCAGGAAGGCATGGCCTCGTCGTACGAAGAGCCTGAAGAACCTATCATGATTAACGGCGACCGCGACCGGCTCAAGCAGGTCTTTCTCAACATCATTGACAATGCGGCCAAGTACGGCAAGGACGGCAAAAAAATCGCCGTCAGCGCCGTGCAGGAAAGCGGCATGGCCGTGGTGCGCATTCAGGATTATGGCATGGGCATTCCCAAAGACGAGCTGCCCTTTGTCAAGGAAAAGTTTTTTAAAGGCAGCGCCAAAGGCAGGGGAGCCGGCATCGGGCTGGCCGTCTGTACTGAGATTGTGGAGCTGCACGAGGGCACCATCGATATAGAAAGCGAATACGGCGAGGGGACCTGTGTTATCATCACGCTGCCCCTGTATCGCCCTGAGGGATAAAAGCCGGACCTGTGCGGAGCCGGCAGAAGGACGGAAGATATGGCAAATCAGCAGAAAAAGACAAGCATTGGCGGACAGGCGCTCATTGAGGGCATTCTGATGCGCGGTCCGCGCAAAACGGCCATTGTCGTGCGCCAGTCAAACGGCGAGATGGTGGAAAAGGTTGAAGACGTCGGAACTGGAACGCACAGGCGCTGGGCGCGCCTGCCGCTCATCCGCGGCGTGGTCAGCTTCTGGGACTCAATGAAATACGGCGTCGGCGCGCTCAATTATTCGGCGTCCTTTTTTGAGGACGAAGAGGATTACGAACCCGGCCGGTTTGAAAAATGGCTGACCGAAAAGGTCGGCAGCAAAAAGCTTGAGAGCATGATGATGACGGTAGCGGTCATTTTGGGTATCGCCATGCCAGTGGCTCTGTTTTTCCTGCTGCCGACCTTTATCAGCGGCTTTTTCGGCGAGGGGCTGCCGAGCATCGTGCGCAACCTCATCGAGGGCTGTGTGCGCATGGTGATTTTTTTCCTGTTCATTTACCTGACCAGCAAGCAGAAGGACGTACACCGCACATATATGTATCACGGCGCCGAGCACAAGACCATCGCCTGTTATGAGGCCGGCCTGCCGCTGACTGTAGAAAACGCCCGCGTCCAGAACCGGCGCCATCCCCGCTGCGGCACCAGCTTTCTCTTTGTCGTCATGATTGTCGGCATTCTCTTTACAGCTCTGTTCGCCTGGGGAGAGAATCCGCTGGTGCGCATGGCGCTGCGGCTGGCGCTGCTGCCGGCCATTGTCGCCGTCAGCTATGAAATCAATCGTTTTGCCGGGCGGCACGACAATACGCTGACCCGCGTTCTGCGAGCCCCCGGCCTGTTCATGCAGCGCTTTACGACTTTTGAGCCGGATGACAGCATGCTCGAGGTGGCCATTACTGCCATGAACCGCGTCATTCCGGAAAACGACCAGGAAGACCGGTGGTGAGCATGGTCAAAACAGTCAACGACGCTGTTTTGGACCTGTCGGCCGAGCTGCGGGCACACGGCGTTTCGGGCAGCAGACTCGAGGCCCGCGAGCTCGTGGCGTATGCGCTGAAGATTCCGCCGCAGGAGCTGTATCAAAGGCGCGGGCAGTACATTTTTGATGAAGAACTCGATGAGATTGGGCGGCTGAGGGCGGTGCGGCTTGGCGGCGTGCCGCTGCCGCACATCATCGGACAGTGGGATTTTTACGGCCTGACCTTTGAGGTGACGGCTGACACGCTCATTCCGCGGCCTGACACCGAAACACTGGTCGAGTGCGGCGTCGAGTTCCTGCGCGGCCGTGCGCGCGGCCGATTGCTTGATTTGTGCTGCGGGACCGGCTGCGTCGGCATCGCAGCGCTGAAAAACCTTCCCATTGAGATGAGCGGTCTTCTGGCCGACCTGTCCGAGCCGGCGCTGCGGGTGGCGCGCAGAAACCTGACGCGGCACGGCGTCGGCGGCCGGGCGGCGACTTCGCATCTGGATGCGTTAAAGCCGTTTTCTCCGGCGCTTGGTAAATTTCAGCTCATTTTGTGCAATCCGCCTTATATTCCAAGCGGCGAGATTGACGGCCTTGACGCCGAGGTTCGGCGCGAGCCGCGCATGGCGCTCGACGGCGGAGCCGACGGCCTGGACTTTTACCGCGCCGTTGCCCGCAATGCCCGCGAAGTGCTGACGTCGGGCGGCGCTTTGATGTTCGAGGTCGGGCTGGGGCAGTCGGGTGATGTGATGGATATTCTGCAGGCGCAGGGATATGCCGACGTGCGCTGCGCGCGCGACCTCAGCGGGATTGAGCGGGTCGTCATCGGCTGCGGCCTGCGAGCGGAAAACCAATAAAAAACGAACAAATGTTGCCATGCTGCCCTTTTTCCTGTATAATATATGCATAAGCGCAAAAGGGGACAGCTCCCATGCAGTTTAAAAGAGAAGGGGTCATCGAGGATGGATAAGCAAAAAGCGCTGGAAACAGCTCTTCAGCAGCTTGAAAAGCAGTTTGGCAAGGGCGCTGTCATGCGCCTGGGCGAGAACGCGGCCATGAATGTAGAGGCCATTTCGACCGGTTCGCTGGCGCTCGATGTGGCGCTGGGCATCGGCGGCGTGCCGCGCGGCCGCATTATAGAGATTTACGGACCTGAGAGCTCGGGCAAAACGACCATTGCCCTGCATATTGTCGCGTCGGCGCAGAAGGCAGGCGGCGAGGCCGCCTTTGTCGACGCTGAACACGCGCTCGACCCCGTCTATGCCAAGGCGCTGGGGGTTGACACTGACAGTCTGCTTGTTTCGCAGCCTGACACCGGCGAGCAGGCGCTCGAAATCGCTGAGGCGCTGGTGCGTTCAGGGGCCATTGACGTTCTGGTCGTCGACTCGGTCGCGGCCCTGGTGCCGCGCGCCGAGATTGAGGGTGAGATGGGCGACAGCTTTGTCGGCCTGCAGGCGCGGCTGATGTCGCAGGCTTTGCGCAAGCTGGCGGGCGCGATTTCAAAATCCAACTGCGTTGTGGTGTTCATCAACCAGCTGCGTGAGACGATTGGCGTTGTCTATGGCAACCCCGAGGTGACGACGGGCGGCCGCGCGCTCAAGTTTTACGCCAGTGTGCGCATTGAGATTCGCCGCAAGGAGCACATCAAAAACGGCACGGTCCTGATGGGCAGCCGCACCAAGGCCAAGGTGGTCAAGAACAAGATTGCGCCGCCCTTTAAAGAGGCGGAGTTTGACATTATGTACGGCGAAGGTATTTCAAAAACCGGCGAGCTGGTCGACATCGGCACCGAGCTCGGGCTGGTTCAGAAATCGGGCTCGTGGTTCTCGATGGGCGAGACGCGCATCGGCCAGGGCCGCGAAGCAGCCAAGAATTATTTTAAAGAGCATCCCGATATTGCCGATGCGCTGGAAAAAGAAATCAAAGACAGGCTGACGGGCAAGAATGCCACAGCCGCTGCGGAAGAACTGTCGGCCCCGGCCAAAGCCAAGGCGGCTCCGGCCAAGGCCGAGCGCGCCGCCCGGTCTGCCAGTGCGGGCATCGAGGTCTTTGCAGACGACTTTGAAGACGACGAGCCGTAAGCATGAGCGAGCAATCGCGTAAAAAGGCGGTCGAGCGGGCGGCCAATGTGCTGTCGCTGCGGCCGTACAGCAGGGCCGGACTGTACAGGCGCCTGATTGAAAAGGGCGTAGAGGCTGATGATGCGGCCTACGCCGTCGACCGCCTGACAGAGCTGCGGCTGCTGGACGATTTGCAGTACGCGCAGGACGTGTGCCGAAGCTGCCGCAGCAAGGGCTGGGGCGCTGTGCGTGTGCGGCAGGAGCTGCGGCGCAGGGGCGTGGACGAAGAGTGCATTGAGCAGGCCCTTGACGGCTTTGAGCCGGATGGGGACAAGCTGCGGCGCTTTATCCGCGCGCGGCTGGGGGATCAGATGCCCGATCGCGCCGCGCTGCGCCGGGTGTCCGACGGACTGTACCGCCGGGGATTTTCATGGGATGAAATCAATGAGGCGATCAACGCCTGTTTGGAAGAAATGGGGGAGCAATAGGATGGGGGAGCAAGGGCCGGTCAGAGTCTTTTTCGTGCCCCTGGGCTGTGCCAAAAATCTGGTCGACTCTGAGCGCATGCTGCACACGCTGCGCCAGAGCGGCATGGAAATTGTCGACGACCCCGACGGGGCCGATGCCGCGGTTGTCAACACCTGCGGCTTTATCCAGTCGGCGCAGGAAGAGGCCATCGGCATTCTGCTCAGGCTGGCCGAGCTGAAAAAGCAGGGGCGTCTGCGCGCTCTGGTGGCGGCCGGATGTCTGCCGCAGCGTTTTCAGGAGGAGTTTTTAAAAGAGCTGTCCGAGGTCGACGCAGCCGTCGGCACGGGCAGTGTGGAAGACATTGCGCAGGCGGTGCGCGCCGCGCTGGACGGCGATCGCCGCGCGTGGTTTGGCGCCAATGAGACGGCCGAGCAGGGGGGCGGGCGCGACCTTTTGACCCCCGCCTATTCCGCCTATCTGCGCATCGCCGAGGGTTGTGACAACCGCTGCGCTTACTGTGTCATTCCATACATCCGCGGCCCGTACCGCAGCCGCCCGATGGAAGAACTGGTGCAGGAAGCGCGCGGGCTGGCGCAAAACGGCTGCAAAGAGCTTCTGGTCGTGGCGCAGGATATCTCACGCTATGGCACGGACTTATACGGCAAACGATGTCTGCATACATTATTGCAGGAGCTTTGCCGGATTGACGGCATCGAGTGGATTCGTCTGCACTACCTGTACCCGGACGAGCTGGATGATGAGCTGCTCGACGTCATCGAGAAAAGCCCCAAGATACTGCACTACTTTGACATTCCCATTCAGCATATCAGCGATCGCGTACTGCGCGACATGAACCGCCGCGGTGGCGGCGAGCTGGTGCGTGAGCGCATCCAAACCATCCGCCGCCGTATGCCCGACGCCGTTATTCGCACCAGCCTGATTGTCGGCTTTCCCGGCGAGACCGAGGAAGAGTTTCAGGAGCTGTGCGACTTTTTGCGCGAGTACCGGCTCGAGCGCGCGGGCGTTTTTGCCTTTTCACCTGAAGAGGGAGCGCCTGCCGCGTCCATGCCGGGACAGATTGACGACGAGACCAAAAACCGGCGTCAGGCCGAGGTCTTTGCCCTGCAGCAGGATATCATGAACGAGTGCTCGGCCGCGCTGATTGGGCAGGAGCTGACGGTTCTGTGCTGCGGCGTCGACGAGTCGGGCCGTCAGTACGGCCGCTCGTATATGGATTCGCCTGACGTTGACGGCGTTGTTTTCTTTGACGAAGAAACGCCTGAGGGGCAGTTCGTGCGCGTGCGCATTCTCGACGCCGCTGGATGCGAGCTTTTTGGAGAAAAAGTGGGGGAATAAGCATGACCACTGCCAACAAAATCACACTGGTGCGCATTGCGCTCATTCCGGTCTTTATGGTCCTGGCCTCGCTCGAACAGAGCTGGGCCCCGTGGGCGGCGTTCTGCGTGTTTGCAGTTGCCGGCCTGACCGACGGCCTTGACGGACACATTGCCCGCAAATACAACCAGGTCAGCGCTTTTGGCAAGTTTGTCGACCCGCTGGCTGACAAGCTGCTGGTCTTTGCCGCACTGCTTTTATTTGTTGCCGACGGCCGGATGCCCGTGTGGTCCTGTATGCTCATCCTGACGCGCGAGCTTGTTGTGTCGTCGCTGCGCATGGTCGCTGCGGCACAGGGCGTGGTCATCCAGGCGTCAATCTGGGGAAAAATCAAGACTTTTTCCCACATGATTTGTATTCTGCTGCTTTTGGCCGGATTTGACAGGCTGTTTGACTGGATGGTCCCGGTGTGCGCCTGGGTCATGGCACTGACCGCGGTCATTTCGGGCGTCATTTACATTCGCGATAATTTTGCCGTCGTGCGCGACGGCGTTTCCGCAAAGGAGAAATAAGGCATGAAAGTCTACAACACCCTGACGCGAAAAAAAGAAGAGTTCATCCCCATCGAGCCGGGAAAGGTCAAAATGTATTCCTGCGGCCCGACGGTTTATAATTTCTTTCACATCGGCAACGCACGTCCATTCATTGTTTTTGACGTTCTGCGGCGCTATCTGGAATACCGCGGCATGGAAGTCACTTTTGTCCAGAACTTTACCGACATTGACGACAAGGTCATCAAAAAAGCCAATGAAGAGGGCGTGACGTACGACGTCATTGCCGACCGCTATATCAAAGAGTATTTCACCGACGCCGGGGGACTGGGTATTCATCCGGCCACTGTTCATCCCCGTGCAACGGAGAACATCGGCGAGATTATCGACATTATCAGCGGTTTGGTGGAAAAGGGGTACGCCTATCAGAGCGGCGGCGACGTGTATTACCGCACCCGCGCCTTTAAAGAGTACGGCAAGTTGTCGCACCAGCCGCTGGAAGAGCTGGAAGCCGGCGCCCGCATCGACGTGTCCGAGCACAAGGAAGATCCGATGGACTTCGCGCTGTGGAAGGCGGCCAAGCCCGGTGAGCCCAGCTGGGATTCGCCGTGGGGCAAGGGGCGCCCGGGCTGGCACATCGAGTGCTCGGCCATGGCACGCAGGTATCTGGGCGAGACCATTGATATCCACTCGGGCGGCATTGATCTGTGCTTTCCACACCACGAAAATGAGATTGCCCAGAGCGAGGCGCTGAGCGGAAAACCTTTTGCCCACTACTGGATGCACAACGCCTTTTTGAACATTGACAACCAGAAAATGTCCAAGTCTTTGGGCAATTTCTTCACCGTCCGCGAGGCGGCAGAGAGCTATGGATATGACGCCATCCGCTTTTTCATGCTGTCGGCCCACTACCGCAGCCCGCTCAACTATTCGCGTGAGCAGCTTGAGCAGGCGCGTGCCGGCCTGAGCCGTATTTATTCGGCGCTGGACAACCTGCGCTTTTTGCAGCAGAACGCTGCAGCGGGAGAAATGACCGAGGATGAGCGGCAGAGCACGCAAACCTTTGACGGCTGGCGCAGCAAGTTCTGCGAGGCCATGGACGACGACCTGAACACGGCAGACGCCGTTTCGGTCATTTTCGAGCTGGTGCGCGCCGTCAACACCGTGGCGGCCCGGCCCGACGTCACAGCCGCATATGCGCAGGCTGCGCTCGCCATTCTGAGCGAGCTGTGCGGCGTTTTGGGCATTGAAAAGCCCGAAGAACAGGGCGCAGACGACAGCGAGATTGAGGCGCTCATCGAACAGCGTCAGACCGCCCGCAAAAACAGAGACTTCAAAGAGGCCGACCGTATTCGCGACGAGCTCAAAGCGCGCGGCATTGTGCTCGAGGATACGCCGCAGGGCGTCAAATGGCACCGCGCATAGGTTACTGAAACGCAAGGCAGGGGAGAGGTTCCCACCTTTCTCCCCTGCCGCTTTACGAAACGGAGGGTGCCAGCGTTGTTTGCTGCGCTGCAGACAACGGCGTGGGGACGCGCCTTGTATCTGCTCATCATTTCCATGCTGCCGGTCGTCGAGCTGCGCGGCAGTATTCCCGTCGCGGCGCTCATGGATGTACCGTGGCCGGAGGCTTATGTTCTGTGCGTTGTGGGCAACATGGTGCCCGTGCCTTTTCTGGTTCTTTTCAGCCGCCGCATTTTTAACTATCTGCGCCGCGGAATTCTGAAAAAACCGGTGCAGTGGGTCGAGCGGCGCATGGGCAAAAAGGCGGTCACAGTTAAAAAATACCGTGCCCTGGGACTGTTCATTCTGGTCATGATTCCCCTGCCCGGCACCGGTGCATGGACAGGGGCGCTGGTCGCTGCTGCACTCAATATGCGTCTCAAGCATGCGCTGATCAGTATTTTCTTTGGCGTCGCGGCAGCGGGCGGCATCATGACGGTGCTGTCCTATGGACTTTTGGGCTGACGCGATAAAAACACCTAAATCCCCCCTGTGACATATGCTGAAACAGGAGGGATCATCATGATGTACAGTTTTCAGGCTGAAACGGTGCTTTACACATTGGCGGCCATCGGCATTGTCGCCATCGTGCGCGAAGCGTGGCTTTGGCTGATGCGCAGGCCCGGACGTCACGGAGCGCTGTCTGTTGTATTGACGATGGAGCAGCCGCCGGCTGCCGAGGAGATGGGCTACATATTGGGCGCCTGTGACGAGATTCGTCATTACTATTTCCCGGGCCTGACGCTCAGCCTCGGCCGGGATGGTCAGGAGTGCTTTCATGCCGAACGAACAGATTAAAATCGAAGGTACCGTACTGGCGCTCATCTACAAAAATGATGAAAGCGGCTATGCGGTGGCGCGTGTGATGCTCGACGATGGCAGCCAGCTGACCATCGTGGGCATCATGCCATATCTGGGGGCCGGCGAGCGCATCGAGGCCATTGGAGCGCTCGTCAATCACCCGCAGCATGGCAGCCAGCTTTCAGTGCAGAGCTATGAGCGGCAGATGCCCAGGGGACGGGTTGGCATTTACGAGTATCTGGCTTCGCGCGTCATCAAGGGCGTCGGGCCCAAAACGGCCCGCGCCATTGTCGACCGGTTCGGCGATGAGACTTTTGAGGTCATGGCCGAGCGGCCGGAGCTTTTGCAGCAGATTCGGGGCATTACGTCGGCGCGCGCCAGAGAAATCAGTCAGTCGTTTCTGCGGGTCAGCGCCATGCGCTCGCTCGTCGAGTTTCTGGCGCGGTACGACCTGCCGGTCTATTTTTCCGCAGGACTTTTGAACCTGTGGGGTGAAAATGCCGTTGCCATGCTCGAGAAAAACCCGTATATCCTGTGTTCCGAGCAGTTTGGCCTTCCCTTTGGCCGGGCTGACGAGCTGGCTGCCGAGCTGGGCATTGACGAGCAAAGTCCCATTCGCCTGGATGCGGCAATTTTGTACGAGCTGCGCTTTAACATGCAGAACGGACATGCCTTTATACCCGAGGACAAGCTTCTGCCCATCACGGCGCAGCTGTGCGGACAGGATACAGCTCCTGCCATTGCGCAGCGCCTGGCGGCGCTGCGCGACCGCGGAGACGTTGTCTGTGACCCGGTGGGCGACCGCGTGGCCTGCTATCTCGGGCCGGTTTACCAGTGCGAATGTTTTCTGGCCGACGAGGTCAGGCGGCTGCGTGAAATGCACATCGAGCCGCCCCATGACCTGCAGCGCCGCATCCGCCGGCAGGAAAAAGAGCGGGGAATCCGCTATGCCGAAGGGCAGAAGCAGGCCATGTGCCTGTGCTTTGAAAGCGGGATTTCGCTCATTACCGGCGGGCCCGGAACGGGCAAGACAACGGCCCTTCTGACCATGATTGACCTGATTGAGGGGGCGGGCCTGCGCGCCAGTTTGTGCGCCCCCACGGGCCGTGCAGCCAAGCGCATGAGCGAGCTGACCGGGCGTGAGAGCAAGACCCTGCACCGCCTGCTCGAGGCAGGCTTTGAACCGGAAAGCGGGTTGCTGTGCTTTAAGCGCAACCAGCAGAACCCGCTTGAAACCGACGTTGTCATCGTCGACGAAAGCTCGATGCTCGACCTGATGCTGGCGGCTTCACTGCTGCGCGCCATGAAGCCACATACCCGTCTGGTGCTGGTCGGCGACGCCGATCAGCTGCCGCCTGTCGGGCCGGGCAGCTTTTTTGCCGACCTTCTGGCCAGCGAGTGCGTGCCCGCTGTGCGCCTGACTGAGATTTTCCGGCAGGCGCAGGGCAGCGATATTGTCATCAGCGCCCACCGAATCAATCACGGACAAATGCCCGATCTGCGCAAAAACAGCGGAGACTTTTACTTTACGACCGTGCGGTCAGATGACGCGGCAGTGCGCACCATTTCGTCGCTCATCACCGAACGCATCCCGAATTATTTCGGCATTGACCCGGCCGATATTCAGGTCATCTGCCCGTCACGCCAGATGGCCTGCGGCACAGAAAACTTAAACCGTGTCCTGCAGCAGGCGCTCAATCCGCCCGGCGCAGGACGGCCCGAGGCGCGGTTCGGTCCGGTCGTCTTTCGCCTGGGCGACCGCGTCATGCAGGTGCGCAACAACTATGACCTTTTGTGGCGCCGGCTCGACCCGCCCGAGGTGGGCAGCGGCGTTTACAACGGCGACGCCGGACAGATTGTCATGGTCGATCCGCAGGCCCGCGTGCTGACGGTGCGGTTTGAGGATCGCGACGCCGATTACAGCTTTGACGAGCTGGCGCAGCTCGAGCATGCGTATGCCGTCACGGCCCACAAATCGCAGGGCAGCGAGTATCCGGCGGTCATTTTGCCGGTTTTCCGCGCGCCCGAACGGCTGCTCAACCGCAGTCTGTTCTATACCGCTGTCACCCGCGCGCGTCAGCTTCTGGTGCTGGTCGGCAGCGAAGCGACGGTGGAGAAAATGGTGCTGTCTGACAAAAAGACCCGGCGGTACAGCGCTCTGCGCCGCCGCATCCGGCAGAGGTGCGGCGATGATTGAGCGTGTGCTTCGGCTGCTGTTTCCGCCGCGCTGCGCCTTTTGCGGCGCGCTGCTGCGCAGGGAAGAGAGTGAAGTTTGCGCGCGGTGCATGGCAAAGCTGCGCTTTCTGCCGCCCGGCAGCGTCCAGCCGCCGCAGTACGTCGACCGGTGTGTCGGCGCACTTGACTACGTGGAGCAGACGCGTACGGCGGTGCACCGTCTCAAGTTCCGCGGGCGGCAGAGCATCGCCATTCCCTTTGGCCGCCTGCTGGCCTATCAGGTCAGGGAGCAGATGGATGAGGCTTTTGACTTTGTCACCTGGGTGCCGACCAGCGCGCACAACCTTCGCGCCCGCGGTTACGACCACGCTCGCCTGATTGCCGAGCAGACGGCCAAACGTCTGGAAGTGCCGGCCATACCGTCTTTGCGGCGCACTCGCCGGACCGACCCCATGTTCGGCCTCGGCGCAGCCGAGCGCCGCGCCAACGTATTTGACGCCTTCTGCGCGGAAAAAGACGCGCCGATTGCCCGGGCGCATGTGCTGCTTGTCGATGATGTTTTGACGACCGGGGCCACGCTTTCAGAGTGTGCACGCACGCTCAGAGAAGCCGGTGCGGAGCGGGTTTGTGCAGCAGTACTGGCAGTTGCCAAAAAAACGCGCTGATACGCAAAATGCTGTTGAAAAGTGGCGCGAAATTGGATATAATAAACTCACTGCAAATACAGAATGTTTTTTCGGGCCATTTTGGGCTGTTTTACAATAAAAAGCAACAGAATATTCAGGAAAGTGTGAGGTGCAGCATTATGTCGTCGGGAGATATCGGAATTGATTTGGGAACTGCTTCCATCCTTGTGTTTGTAAAAGGAAAGGGGATCGCCTTGTGCGAGCCCTCTGTCGTTGCTGTAGATAAGACAACAGGCAAGATCCTGGCAGTCGGCGCTGATGCGCAGAGCATGCTGGGCAGAACACCGGGCAATATTATTGCCATTCGCCCGCTGCGCGAGGGCGTCATTTCTGATTATGAGATGACGGAAAAGATGATTAAGGAGTTTATCAAAAAGGTGCTGGGTTTCCGGCTGTTCAAGCCCAACATCATTATTTGCATCCCCAGCGTCATCACCGAGGTAGAGGAACGCGCCGTCATCGACGCCGGTACCCAGGCCGGCGCGCGCCGCGTCTTTTTGATTGAAGAGCCGGTAGCGGCCGCCATCGGCGCGGGCATTGATATTTCAAAGCCCAACGGCAACATGATTGTTGATATTGGCGGCGGCACGAGCGATATCGCGGTTATCTCGCTGGGCGGCATTGTCGAGTCGACTTCCATCAAAGTGGCGGGAGACAAGTTTGACGAAGCCATTGTCAAATACATCCGGCGCAAGCACAACGTGCTCATCGGCGAACGCACGGCCGAAGAAATGAAGATGACCATTGGCTGCGTGTATCCGCGGCCTGAGGAAAAGACCATGGAAGTCAAGGGCCGCTGCCTGATGACCGGTCTGCCGCGCATCTTTACCGTCAGCTCGTCCGAGATGATCGAAGCCTTTGAAGAGGTGACGGCCAAAATCGTCGAGGCCGTTCATTCGGTGCTCGAACGCACGGCGCCTGAGCTGGTGGGCGATATCGCAACCAACGGCATCGTCATGACGGGCGGCGGAAGTTTGATCTACGGCTTTGACAAGCTCATCGAATCAAAAACAGGCATTGCAACCCGTGTTGCGGACGACGCGATTTCCTGCGTCGCGTACGGTACCGGCAAAGCGCTGGACAACATTGATATCATGCAGGACGGGACCATGAACCTGACCCGTAAGCGCCAGATGATGTGACAGCACAACGCCGGAGGACCTGATTCCTTCGGCGTTTTTGCAGGCCTTGCCAAAAAGTTTTATTTGTTCAGAAGAAGGGGAGAGCTGGGAATGACGACACTTTACATCATTCGACACGGGGAAACGACAGGAAACGACGCCGGACGTTTTCAGGGCAGCACTGATTGCGGGCTCAGCGAACGGGGCTATGCACAGGTTGAACGTCTGGGTGAACGCTGCCGTGACCTTCCTTTTGAGGTGCTCATTTCGAGCCCTCTGGTCCGGGCGCGCGAAACGGCGTCAGCCGCCAACCGCCATCACGGCCTGCCTATGCGTATCGACGCTGATCTGGCTGAAATGCACTGCGGTGACTGGGAGGAAAAGAGCTGGGACGAGCTGCGGGCAGAGTATCCCGACGAGATGGAGCTGTGGCGGGAAAAGCCGTGGCTTTTCCGCTCGCCAGGGGGAGAGAGCATGCAGCAGGTCTATGACCGCGTCAGCCGTGCGCTGCAGCGCATCTGCCATGAGCACCGGGGTCAGACCGTCGCGATTGTGTCCCACGGCTGTGCTATCCGCAATGCGCTGTGCTTCTGCCACGGCAAGGGCATTGAGGGGCTCAATGACATTCCGTGGGTGCGCAACACGTCAATTTCGCGCGTCGACCAGGATGACGACGGCAGATTTACGGTGGTATTTGAAAACGATTTTGAGCATGTCAAGGATATCGTCAAGCTGTAAGCTACATAAAAAAGCCCGGAGCA
>DVMR01000016.1 GCA_018714845.1 Candidatus Ventrousia excrementavium | reverse complement strand
TGCGGCGAGGATTACGCGGCTCTGCTCATGCCGGACCACCCCACGCCGCTCAGCCTGATGACGCACACATCTGACCCCGTGCCCTTTGCGCTGGTGCGAAAGGGGGACTGTGGTCTGGAGCCGCGGCGGTTCACTGAAAAGCAGGCAGCAGAGACCGGCATTTTTGTCAATGAGGCGCATACTCTGATGCAGCGGCTTCTGCGGGGGCCGGGACTGTGATGCGCGATTATTCGCGCGAGCTTGACGACGCCCTTGCTCTGGCCGCTGACCTCTTTGTCAGCGTCATGGGACACATGCTGGGCGGGGAATACGGGCCGGACTGGTTTGAAAAGGAGCTGCGGCCGCGCATGCTCAAAGGAGACGCGCCCGGTGTTGGAAGCCGCTACAGCGCCTTTGTGCGCGAGCATGGCGAGGGATTTGGCCCCGGACAGATGGATATTACAGTCAGCGCCGCTGTGCTGCTGTATGACGAAAAATACGCCGACCTGACCCGCGCTTACGGCGACAGAGGGGTTGATGCGCTCAACGCCCTGCGCGAAGCGCGCAACGATATGGCACATGCGGCCGAACTGACCTCGCGCGAGCGCTTGGCCCTGACCGCCGTTTTGTTCGGACAGACAGCGCTGGCTGCGTCGGCCTTTGGATTGGCGCGCTTTGACCGCGACCTGGATGAACGCATCGACGATTTTGCGCACCGTCTGACCGGTGGAGACGGCTGGGTCTCTCAGCGGCCGGCCCAGCCGTATGACCGGCAGATGCTGCAGTGCGCTGAGCTTGTGGAAAAAGGCCGCGCGCCTGACGCAGTCAGGCTGTGCACTGAGCTGGCAGGACAGGAATATGTGCCTGCCATGCTTTTTCTGGCGCGCCTGTACTGCGGTGGAGCTGTCAGGCCGGATTATCCGCGCGCGCTGAAATGGCTGAGCCGTGCAGAAAAGGCAGGCAGTGCCGAGGCCGGCGCTTTGCGTGCCCGGCTGCGCGAGCTGATGGGCAGGCTCGAGCGCGCGAAGCGCGGTGATGCAGGGGCGCTTTTCTCTGTCGGCCGTGCCTTTGAAACCGGAGATTTGGTGGAAAAGAACCAGCAAAAGGCGTATGAGTATTACGGCCGCGCCATTCGCGCGGGCAGTGCACTGGCCAAAAGCTATGTCGCTGGCCGGTGCGAAGAAAGAGACCTTGACGCCGTGCATTTAATGGCCCGGCTGGGCGATCCCGAGGCGTCCCGGCTGCTCAGCAGCCTGTCCGGGGACAGGCAGACCGGAAAAAAGGGGAGAAAGTGATTGAGCGCGATTTTGTATTATGCAGGTGAAATGCTGCCATGGGTGCTGCTCGGCCTGCCGGTCTACCTGATTGCCCGTTATGTCCGGCTGCGCCGGAACGTGCCCCCGCGCATCTCATGGCTGCGCGAGGGACTTTTGCTGTGCTTTGTGCTTTTCTGCATCGGCCTGGCGTCGCAGACCGTGCTGCCCGAACTTTATACGGACCAGACCGGCCTGCATGCGGTTACCGTCTTTTCTCAGGGCTGGGATGGCCGGCAGTGGGGCATGAACTTTAAACCCTTTTTCACCATCTCGGAATACTTTACACGCGGCAACGCTGAGCTGTTCCTCGTCAACATTCTGGGCAATGTGGGCATTTTTGCACCGTTGGGCTTTTTTCCGCCGCTTTTGTGGAAGCGGTGGAGAAAATGGTATAAAACAACCTTACTCGGCCTGGGGGTTTCTGTCATCATTGAGTGCCTGCAGGTCTTTACGTTCCGTTCGGTAGACGTGGACGATGTCATTCTCAACACGCTGGGCGCCCTGCTGGGCTACCTCTGTTTTGCTCTGCTGCGCTTTTTGTACAGGATAATTGACAGCAAAGGCGTGCAGGATGTATAATAAACCGTTGAAAATTCAATTTTTGTGAGGTTTTGTTCATGATTAGAAACGATTTGCGCAACATTGCCATTGTCGCGCACGTCGATCACGGTAAGACGACGCTGGTTGACGAAATGCTCAAGCAGAGCGGCGTTTTCCGCGAGAATCAGGCGGTGGCCGACCGTGTGATGGATTCGGGCGATCTCGAGCGCGAGCGCGGCATCACCATTCTGGCGAAAAACACCTCAGTCTACTACAAAGGCGTCAAAATTAACGTCGTCGATACGCCGGGACACGCCGATTTCGGCGGCGAGGTCGAGCGTGTTTTGAAAATGGTCAACGGCGTGCTTTTGCTCGTTGACGCGGCTGAGGGCCCCATGCCGCAGACCCGGTTTGTGCTGCAAAAGGCGCTGTCGCTGGGACACAAGGTCATTGTCGTCATCAACAAGGTCGACCGGCCTGATGCCCGCATCGACGAAGTACTTGACGAGGTGCTCGACCTGCTCATCAGCCTGGATGCGAGCGACGACCAGCTTAACAGCCCGGTGCTTTTCTGCTCTGGCCGCGACGGGACGGCGTCGCTGTCTCCCGACGGACCGATGGTCGATCTGGCGCCGCTTTTTGACACCATTTTGTCTCATATCGACCCGCCCGAGGGCGACCCTGACGGTCCGTTGCAGATGCTGGTCTCGTCGATCGACTACAATGACTATGTGGGCCGCACCTGTACCGGGCGCATTGAGCGCGGCGTACTGCGCAAGAATCAGGAAATCATTGTCACGCACTACCACCAGAACCATCCCGACTACCGGTCCAAGGCCGTCAACCTGTTCCAGATTGAGGGACTCAAGCGCACTCCCATTGAAGAGGCCAGGGCCGGCGATATCATCTGTCTGTCGGGCATTGCCGACATCACCATCGGCGACACCATCTGCGATGTGGACAAGCCTGAGGCGCTGGCCTTTGTCAAGATTTCCGAGCCCACGGTCGAGATGACCTTTTCGGTCAACAACAGTCCTTTTGCCGGCAGAGAGGGCAAGTATGTCACGTCGCGCCATCTGCGCGAGCGCCTGCAGCGCGAGCTTTTGAAGGATGTTTCGCTGCGTGTGCAGGACACCGACACGACCGAGAGCTTCCGCGTCTCGGGCCGCGGTGAAATGCACCTGTCCATTCTTATCGAGACCATGCGGCGTGAAGGATATGAGTTTATGGTCGGCGCCCCCAAAGTGCTGCTGCACGAAGAAAACGGCGTCACCATGGAGCCGGTCGAGCGCTTTGTCTGCGACGTGCCGGCAGATTACGTCGGCGCAGTTATGGAGAAGCTGGGAGCGCGCAAGGGCGACCTGCAGCAGATGAACCCGCAGGGCGACCGGATGCGCATTGAATACCTCATCCCTTCGCGCGGGCTGTTTGGCTACCGCAACGAGTTTTTGACCGATACGCGCGGCGAGGGCATCATGAGCTCGGTCTTTGACAGCTTTCAGCCCTATAAGGGTGAGATTCCGACCCGCCCGACCGGTTCGCTCATTGCCTTTGAAACGGGCGAAGCCGTCACTTACGGCCTCTACAACGCGCAGGAGCGCGGCACGCTGTTCATCACTCCCGGCACTCAGGTGTATGAAGGTATGGTGGTCGGCCAGTCGCCCAAGAGCGAGGATATCACAGTCAATGTGTGCAAGAAAAAGCACGTCACCAATATGCGCGCCAGCGGCTCGGATGACGCGCTGCGTCTGACGCCGCCCCGCATCATGAGCCTTGAGATGTGCATTGAGTTCATTAAGGACGACGAGCTTATCGAGGTCACGCCCAAAAATCTGCGTATCCGCAAGCGTATTCTCAATAACCAGCAGCGCATGAAGCAGAAATTCGGAGGAAAGTAACATGAAAAACGCCGCCCTGCAATGGCTCAACCGCGACCCGCTGCTGCACGTCTGCATGTCCGAAAGTATTCGCCGCGGCCATGCCGAGGTTTTGTATGCCGGGCAGGACGGCGTTTTGCTGCGCGACCCTGTTGCCGAGACCATGCAGGCCAGCTTTGATTCGCCTGCGGCGCTCGAGCCGTGGGTCGACGCCATTGCGCAGAGCGGTCTGGACGTTGTCGTTCACCAGGATTTTGCCGAAGAGTTTCTGGCTCCGGTGCTTCCTGAAAGAGCAGGCCGTATGCGGTGTTATCATTCGGTATATACCAGAAAGCAGCCGCTCGATGCGGCACTGCCCCGGGAAGCGCATATCGAACCGCTCGACGGCCGCTGGACCGAAGCTGTGCAAACGGTGTACAAACATGCGTCGGCCGAGTATATTGCCGGGCGTATTGAAGCGGGCGTCATGCTGGGGATTTTCTGGGGCGGTGAGCTGGCCGGATTTATTGGTCAGCACACTGAGGGCGCGCTGGGAATGCTGGAGGTCCTGCCGGAGTATCGCCGGCGCGGACTTGCGCGGGCGCTGATGGCAGCCGGCATCAATGCGGCCCTTGCCCGCGGGGAGACGCCGTTCGGCCAGATTGTGACGACCAACGAGCCGTCACTTGCGCTGTCGCGCTCTATGGGGCTGCAGATTTCGCAGGGCGTGGTTGTTTGGATGTTCCGCTGACCATGGACGGAAGGTATGTCGACAGCGTCCGTCTGAGCCGTCCGATAGGGGCAGACAGCTATCTTTCTCATCTGCCGGCGGTGCAGGCGCTGGCGGGCGATGGGTTGCACTTTACCAGCGACGTCACCTTTCTGGTCGGCGAGAACGGGACCGGCAAGTCGACGCTGCTCGAGGCCATCGCTGTGGCCTGCGGCTTTAACCCTGAGGCTGGCACGCGCAACTTTACCTTTTCCACCCGTGCGACCCACTCACCGCTGTGGCAGTCGCTGACCGTAGCGCGAAAGCGTTACCCCAAAGACGGCTTTTTTCTGCGCGCCGAGAGCTTTTACAACGTGGCGACCAACATTGACGAAATAGATGAAGAAGGCGGTCTCGGCGCGCCGATCATCGCCAGCTACGGCGGCGTGTCGCTGCATGCGCAGTCGCATGGCGAGAGCTTTCTGGCGCTGGTGCAGAACCGTTTCAGCGGCCGGGGGCTTTACATCCTTGACGAGCCGGAAGCTGCTCTTTCGCCTTCGCGCCAACTGACGCTGATGGCTGAAATTCACGCGCTGGTCAGGCGTGACTCCCAGTTTATTATTGCCACGCACTCACCCATCCTCATGGCAATGCCGGGATCTGTCATTTTTGAGTTGAGCGACCGGGGAATCTCTCCGGTTCCGTATCGTGAAACCGAGCACTACCAGCTGACCCGCAGTTTTCTGGAAAATCCCGAGCGTATGCTGCGCTACCTGCTTGACGAGCAATAAAAAATCCGCCGTTTCAAACGGCGGATTTTGTTGTTTCAGCAGCGGCCGGGGCCGGATGACGGGGGAAAAACCAGCGCCGTGTCAGGCCGTAGCACAGCGGAATGAGCCACAAAAACAGACAGTAGGGAATCGCAGCCAGGCTGGCCCCCAACATCTGCAGCGGAACCGTGCAGGCAATGGACCACGGAATGAGCCCCGCAATGGTGACGACCGAGTTGGACATGTCAATGGCCAGCTCGCTGGGCGAAGCGCCGGCGCGGTCGTAAACGCCGGTCAGCAGCTGGGTATTGAGCATGATGGCAATGGTCTGGTTGCAGAAAGCGCCGCAGGTCGCGATGCTGGTGATAACCATCGTGGGGAACAGGCCGATTTTCCCTGCGGTTTGGCTGATTTTTTCCTGCACGCCATCGAGCATGTGCGTGCCCTCAAAAATACCGGAAAAAGTGCCGGACAGAAAAACCGTCAGGCAGACCTCGAGCATGGACAAAAGCCCGCCGCCCGACAGAATATCGGCCAGCGCGCCGCTCTGCGGCGCATAGCCGACGACAGCCGCCTTGAGCGCTTCCCACAGCGAAAGGTCCTGCAAAAACACGGTCACACCGAGCGCCGAGAGAATACTTGCCACCAGCGCCCAGCGGACTTCGAGGCCCAGCAGGGGCAGAACAAGCATGAGCAGAGCCGGCAGAACCGACCAAAGCGACAGGTCAAAACTGCTCTGCAGCGCTTCGAGCATGGCGGGGTCAACGACAGAGATGGGGCTGCGCGACGACAAAAACAGAAACCCCAGCGCCGCAATCAGGGTGGGCAGGGCCCCGGTCTTGAGCATCAGGCGGATATTGCTGTAAAGCCGGGTCTCAGTGACTGCGGCTACGAGGTTGGCGCACGACGATGCGGGGGCGCAGCGGTCGCCGAAGTAGGCGCCCGAGATGACGGCGCCGGCCGTCATCAGCTCGCTGACGCCGCCGCTGCGCGCCAGGGTCATGAAAATGACGCCGGCTGTGCCGGCCACGCCGAAGCTGGTGCCCAGCGCGTAGGAAAGCACGGCGGACAGCAGAAAGGTAATCAGGATAAAAAGCGACGGCGTGATGAGCTGAATGCCGTGATAGACAAAAAAGGCGATGGTGCCGCTTGCGCGCCACAGTGCGGTGACCAGCCCGATGAGCAGCAGCACGCGCACGACAATCAGGGATTTTTTGGTGCTGCCGGCAATCATTTTCCCAATCTCGCGCAGTGAAAAGCCGCGGCGCAGCGCCACTGCCGAAAAGCAGACAAGACCGATGGCAAGGGCGATGAGCATTGAAGCGCCGGTGCTCAGGCAGATTGCCATGGCGGCAAGAAACAAACCAAATGCTATAAGCAGGTCCATACCGCAGTGCCTCCCGAAATGAGGTAAAAATCCATTCCCTATCTTACACGAGTGCAGAGCTTTTTTCAAGCAAGATGTAAAAAGGGTGCAGTCCGTTGGGACTGCACCCTAGGCGCCCGGAAGAGGGCGGGTTTGCTATTTCCAGCTCCAGTCGTAGTAGACGTTGCCGCGGTCAAGGTTGTAGTTGAGGTTCGGGTTGGCGGCGCTGCCCGTAGCAGGGTAGAAAATGGGCACATAGACTGCGTCGTCCTGAATAATGTCCAGAATCTGTTTGTACACAGCGTTGCGCGCTTCTGAATCGACAGTGCTCAGGGCTTCGCTGAACAGCGAATCAACCTCGGGGTTCTGATAGCGGGCAAAGTTAAAACTGCCGATGGCGCTGGACGTATAGGCGATGCTGTACATGGAAAAATCATAACCAATGGTGGCGGCCGTGATGCCCAGGCCATAGTTACCGTTGGTCAGGTCGGTGGAATACGCAGTCAGCTCGACAATCTCGATGGTGGAATCAATGCCCACAGCTGCCAGGTTGGACTGTACGACCTGCGCAACTTTTTCCACAAGCCCGCTGGTCACCTTGATGGGGCCTGCGTCAAAACCGTCGGGGAAACCGGCCTGCGCCAGCAGCTCCATGGCTTTTTCAGGGTCGTACTCCAGCATCACCGTATCCTCAGTCGCACCGGTCACCTGGTCAGGGTTGGGCAGCATATAGGCCGGAACCGCCATGCCGTCCATGGCCATCAGGCAGACGTCGTCGCGGTTGATGGCGTGACTGATGGCCTGGCGGACCAGCTTGTCGTTAAAGGGCTCGACTTCGTGATTCATCATCATGAAGCCGACGTTAACGCCCGATACGATTTGGGTCGAGTACTTGCCGCTGGCCTCGATGTCCGCCCAGTTGGCAGGGGGAACACCGATGCAGTCGAGCTCACCCGCCTCAAAGGCAATCAGAGTCGTCGAAGTGTCGCTGATGACCTTGAAGTTGAGCGTTTTGATGGCAGCCTCGCCGCCCCAGTAATCGGGATAGGCTTCCATGGTGGCGCTGACAGCCGTCTGGTAGTCAGCCAGGGTGTACGGACCGGTGCCGCAGGGCTCTGCGGCAAACGTGTCCTCGCCGACCTCGTTATAATAGTCCTCGCTGATGATATAAACCTGCTCCAGATACTGCGGGAAAGGGGCGTAGACACGGGACAGAGTGATAACGACCGTGTGATCGTCCGGGGCCTCGATGCTGGAAATGGCCTCAGTGGCCGTGTACAGATAAGCTGACGCCTTGGCGCGCTCAAAGGAAAAAACAACGTCAGAGGCCGTCAGCTCGTCACCGTTTTGAAAGGTGACGCCCTCGCGGATGTTGAAGGTGTAGGCGAGGCCGTCCTCACTGATGGTATAATCCGTAGCCAGCACAGGGAACTCTTCGCCGTCGCCGACAATGCGAATCAGGGGCTCGTACACCTGCTTGAGAATGGTCTGCTCAACGGCGAGCGAGGTATAGTGCGGATCAAAGGTGCCCGGCGTTTCGGTGAGGGCAAGATTCAGGTCTGTGCGTGCCGGTGTCTGTTCGTCGGTATTTTCGTTATTGTCAGACGCCGGCGGCGTGGTGCTGTCGCCTTCGGTGGTGCCTGTGTCGCTGCAGCCGAACAGAGCGGCAGAGAGTACCATGCACAGCACCAGAAGCAGTGCAGTTTTTTTCATAAAAGGACCTCCCTCATTCTTTTTGGCATAATGGGTTTTGCGTATACAAAACCCATTATATCCTGATTCTATTATTATATAAAGAAACAAAAGGATTGTAAAATATCTGTGCTCTATGATATAACATAGTTAACAGCTATGCAAGGGGGACAGTAAAATGGAAATGCGGCAGCTTTTACAGGTCATGGAGGTCTATAAGACTCATTCAATCGGCAAAGCGGCTCAGAACCTGTATATTTCACAGCCAACGCTCACGGTGTCTATCAGGCAGCTTGAAGACGAACTGGGCGAGCGGCTTTTTGTGCGCAGCCGTAAGGGGACCGAGCCCACCCTGTTTGGGCGGCGGTTCATCCGGTACATTGCCCCGATTTGCAACCAGTTCGGCACGCTGGATGCGGCTGTCGCCGATCTGCGCCGGAGAAGCAGCAAGGAACTGACGGTCAGCGTGCCGCCTGTCGGAGCCTGCTGCCGCGCCTATGCCGCCGTGCTCAAGAGGCACCGGGGCGGAATGCTGGACGCGCGGCTGCGGGAGTGCTTTGCCAGTACAGCCATCACGGATGTGGAGCTGGGGCGCAGCGAAATCGCAGTGGTTGCTGTTGTGTCAGCAGAAATGCCTCTGTTCGACCACCTGCTGCGGCTCAAGGGCCTGGAATACAGCGGATTTTTGCAAACGCCGCCCGCCATTTCGGTCAGCCGTGACCACCCGCTTGCACAGCGGCAAAGCGTAGAAGTAGAAGACCTGCAGGGATACGCGCAGATGATTTACAGTGACAATGCGGGCAACAGCATGTTTGAAGATGCCCTGCACATCGGGGGAGAGATAGACAAAATTTATATCAACAGCCGCGCAGGGCTGACTGAACTGATGAAAGTAACCGGGGCCTTTGGCGTCACGGCGCTCAAGCTGGAGCGTCAGGATGACGACGACCCTGATATCTGCATTGTCCCGCTGACAGGCACGGGGATTGAGGTGCATGTCGGCTGGGTCAGGCGCAGCGGCATTACGCTGGGCCAGCTGGCGGAAGAGTACATTGACCTGCTGCGCGGCCTGCTCGATGTAGAGGAGCAGGCTGACTGACAGCTATTCGAAAAAGCGGCTTGACATACATCGAAAGTCTAGGTATAATATACCTAGACTTTCGATGCTTAAGGGAGGGGTTTTATGCGCGAGTGGATTGGAAAGCCTGAGTTCGTGGCATGGGTGGGGAATGCGTGCAGGCTCATTCGCTTCACGCCCGACCGCGAACGGGTCAAGGCCGAGATGATGGAACATCTGGAAGACGCCTACGAAGCCTGCCTCGACGCCGGTCTCGAGTCGCGCGAAGCCATTGCCCGCGTGGTCGAGCGCATGGGCGATGCAGACGTGGTTGCCGAGCAGCTGCAAAGGGTGTACCGGCCATTTTGGGGATATGTCTGGAAGTACACGCGGGTGCTGGCTGTCATCGCCGTGATTTATCTGGCATGGCATCTGGCCGTTATCCCGGCGTTTGGGCTGGTTGGGATGCTGCTGAACGATGAAGACCTGTGGTACGGTCAGGACGATATGGCAGCCCATGTCCATCCGACTTACGCGGACGACGATAACGTCATCAGTGATTTCACGCCGCAGGATACGGCCGAGGCAGAGGGGTACAAAATCTCCATCGCCCGGATCTGTTTCCGCGAAGCGGACAACGGCTACCGACATGCGTATTTTGTCCTGCGGGTGAGCAACTGGAACCCGTGGCTGCGAAGTCCCATGTTTTTCCACAACCTGTACGCCGTCGACGACAGGGGAAACGTCTATCCGCCGCGCGACCATACAAATGTCGGCGGACGCGAGGTCACGGGCAACGGGCCAATTGGCAATGACTTTGTCAGTTATTATGAAATGTGGATTACAGGTGTCGATCCCGAAGCGACGTCGATAACCCTCGGCTTTGACGATTATGGCGTCAGTTGGGAGCTGAGTTTCCCGGTCGAAGGGGGAATCGAGTATGCGCAGGAGTAGGCTGTCGCTGCGCCGGCTGCGCTGGCGCACGCGGGCCATCCTGAACCTGGTGTGTATCGTGCTGGCGCTGGCTCTATGGTATGCGGTTCGCGGGTTCCCGTACCTGAGCTGGGAGCAGGACTTGCAGTACACGCTGCGCCGTAGCCTGGCGCACAACGCAGACATCATTTACTCCGAGCGCGTACCCGACGGACTGGGGACCTGGGGCGATGGCGCGGACGAAACGGTGTACATCGTGCGTTGGCAGGATACGGTTGGCGCCATGCGCATGATGAAGCATCATGACGGCAACACCTGGTTCGGCGGCCCCAACCGCGAGGTGCTCAAATATGAAAACCGTGACGGGCTGTTTATCATTCCCCTGTATGGGGCATTGCCGACAGGCGACAGGGAAATGCGCGGCCGGACGGTTGCCGTTGTGGCACTTGACCCGGCGGTCGAGCGCGTCGAGGTGGTTTATAAAGAAGACGAAGCTGACTCTGAGGCCGCGCCGACGGTCCACCCGGCGGAGCCGGCGGAAAACGGGGTGTTCATCGCGGAAGTCGATATGGGGTATACCACAGTCTTTGCCGCCAGCGTGTATGACGGACTAACTGCGCACAACTATCTGGGTGCTGTTGCTTATGACGGTGACGGCAATGTCGTGGCGCGCACCACATCAGAATGGGAGGAGCGTTATTATGAAAATCGATAAAAGCCTGCTTTCAGGCAGCACGGCGCGTCTGTCACTGCGCCGGCTGCGCTGGCGCACGCGGGTTATTCTCGATTTGGTGTGCGTCGCGCTGGCAGTGGCTTTGTGGTACGCACTCCGCGGGTTCCCGTACCTGAGCTGGGAGCAGGATTTGCAGTACACGCTGCGCCGCAGTCTGGCGCAAAACGCAGACATCATTTATTCTGAGCGCGTGCCCGACGGACTGGGCATAGGGCCCCCCGGTACAGACGAAACAGTGTACATCGTGCGCTGGCAGGATACGGTCGGGGTCATGAGTATGCTCGGAAATGAATCTGGCAATGCCAACCGCTATGTGAAAAAATATCCCAACCGTGACGGTTTGTTTATCATTCCCCTGTATGGGGCATTGCCGACGGATGACGGGTACATGCGCGGCTGGACGGTGGCCGTCATGGCGCTTGACCCGACGGTCGAACGGGTCGAGGTGACCCATACAGAGCCCGACATTCCGCCGACCGTTCACCTGGCGGAGCCAGTGGAAAACGGGATGTTCATCGCGGAAGCCGACATCGGATATGAAACGTTTAGCTCCGTCAGTGTGTATGACGAACTGGGTGCTCATAACTACCTGGGCGCTGTTGCTTATGACGGTGACGGCAATGTCGTGGCGCGCACCACATCAGAATGGGAGGAGCGTTATTATGAAAATCGATAAAAGCCTGCTTTCAGGCAGCACGGCGCTGCTTGTTTTGTCGCTGCTGAGCGAGAGCGACAAGTATGGTTATCAAATGATAGGCGATCTCGCACTGCGGTCTGAAAACGTGTTTGAGTTCAAAGAGGGCACGTTGTACCCTGTTTTGCACGCGCTGGAAAAAGAGGGGGCCCTGCGCTCGTATGAAAAGGAAGCCCCGTCGGGCCGCACACGGCGCTATTATTCCATTACAGCCAAAGGGCGCAGGCTGCTCAGCGAAAAGCGCGAGCAATGGGGACAGTTTGCCCGTGCCGTCGAGCTCATCGTCGGGCGGGCATAGAAATAAAAATAAACTATGGATTTCGATAAAAATAGTTGACATCTGCTTGCCGGTGTGGTATCATGTGAACCAGTTGATTCAAGGCAGAAAGGAGAAGCCCTGATGCTGAAGCAGTGCAGCACAATGAAAGAGCGCATGTGCATGGACATGGCGATGCCAATGCCCATGATGCGGGCTGCCCAATTTGCACAGGCGCTTTTCTCCGCCCATGCAGGCGGAAGGTCCCTGCGGTTGAAACGGGGATGAACCCCTGACCGGTCAGGAGCGGGAAGCGTTTGTGCTTCCCGCTTTTTTGCTGGCTTTGAATCAGAAAAACTGGAGGTAGAGTGTATGAAAACCATGAAAAAACTGACGGCCCTGCTCCTGTCCGTGATTTTAATTTTTGCGCTGGCCGCGTGCGGCGGGGGCGAAGACAATGCTTCGGCGGGAACTGTCGACGACTACAGCCCGGAAAAGCCGGTCACCGTTCGGGTCGGCCTGACAGGGGCCATTTACGAAGACATCTGGGCTCCCATTGCCGAGAAGCTCGAGCCCGAAGGAATTTTAATTGAAACCGTGCAGTTCGCTGACTTCTCACTGCCCAATCCGGCGCTCAATGACGGTGATATCGAACTCAATGCCTTTCAGCACCACGCATTCTTTGACGACGCCGTGGCGACCAACGGTTTTGAGCTGACCGCGATTGGTGACACCTATGTCATTGCCATGAACATTTATTCCAATGTCATTGACGATGTTTCGCAGCTGAAGGACGGGGACCAGGTTGCTATCCCCAACGACGTCACCAACGGCGGCCGCGCCATCAAGCTGCTCGAGGCGGCCGGCCTGCTGACCGTTGACCCGGCGGCCGGCAACAACCCGCAGACGAGCGACATCACAGAATATCTGGTCGACATTGAGCTGGTCGAAGTCGATGCGGCCGGCGTATGTGCTCTGCTGCCCGATGTCGAAGCCGCTGTCATCAATGGCAATTACGCGCTGGACAATGGCCTGGACCCTGAAAGTGCCATTTTCTTTGAAGAGGACTATACGGACAACAGCTATTTCTGTCTGATTGCCGCACGCAGCGACGAAGCCGACGCAAAAGCGTATCAGCGTATTGTCGAAGTGTACCAGAGCGACGAGACCAAGCAAATTTTTACCGATGCGTTTGACGGATTTTTCGTACCGGTATGGGAGGACTAAAGCATGCGCGAGCTTTTGAACATTATCTCCGACCCCGGACGGGTCGTGTTTGACGGCATTGAGGACAAATATCTGACCGACGGCCTTGGCCGCCTGCGCGGGCAGGCCTCGGCGCTGGTCTTTCCGCTTTCAACACAGGAAGTCAGCGGGGTGCTGCGCTGGGCGTATGAGCACCGCGTGCCCGTCACGCCGCGCGGAGCGGGGACCAATCTGGTTGGATCGACCGTGCCGCAGGGCGGCATTGTGCTCGATCTGTCGCGCATGAACCGCGTGCTCGAGCTGGATGAGGACACCTTTACCGTCACCGTCGAGCCGGGCATCCTGCTGCAGGACCTGCAGGCCTATGTCGAGGCGCGCGGTCTGTTTTACCCGCCCGACCCGGGCGAAAAGGCCTCGAGCATTGGCGGAAACATTGCCACGAACGCCGGCGGAATGCGCGCCGTCAAATACGGCGTGACGCGGGACTATGTGCGCGGTCTCGAGGTGGTGCTGGCCGACGGCGAAGTGCTGACGCTGGGCGGCAAATGCGTCAAGGACGCCAGCGGCCTGTCGATGAAAAACCTTGTTGTCGGGTCCGAGGGGACGCTGGCCGTCATTACGAAATGTATCCTGCGCCTGGTGCCGCGCCCCGAAGCGGCGGTCAGCG
Organism: Candidatus Ventrousia excrementavium; assembly: GCA_018714845.1. Classification (GTDB taxonomy): domain Bacteria; phylum Bacillota; class Clostridia; order Oscillospirales; family Butyricicoccaceae; genus Ventrousia; species Ventrousia excrementavium. The sequence goes on along the minus strand of DVMR01000016.1, from coordinate 3,651 downwards.
CTGTCGTGTGCTGCAAAAGCCTGTCAGACGGCATTCGCGGCGTCGCCGCTGTTCTGCGCGAGAATGTCGACCCCACGGCAGTCGAGTTCATCGACCGCAAGGTGGTCGAGCTTGGCGAGCAGTATGCCGGCGTGCGCTTTCCGCGGCCTGACGCGGGCTCGTACATCCTGCTGACCTTTGACGGCGACGCATCCTCGGTGCGTTCCCGGTTGGAAAAGGCCCGCCGGCTGACGCTGGACGGCGGTGCGCTCGACTTTGTCATTCTCGACGACCCGGCAACTGCGGCCGATGTCTGGAAAGCGCGCGGCGCACTCGTCAAGGCTGTGGAAGCGACGAGCGAGCAGGAGCCGGTCGACATCGTTGTGCCCATCAGCCGCATCACCGACTTCATCGCCTTTGTCAGTGAGCTGGAGCGGCAGTCCGGGGTGCAGATGGTCAGCTTTGGCCACGCCGGCGACGGCAATGTCCATTTGTGCGTGGTGCGCGGTGCGCGCACGCAGGAAGAGTGGGAGCAGGTGCACCGCACGGTTATGCCCCAGATCTACGCCAAAGCATATGAGCTGGGCGGACTGGCGTCGGGCGAGCACGGTATCGGCCTGAGTAAGCGGGACTGGTTCCTGTGCCATACGCCAGAGGGAAATCTGCGCGCCATGAACCGCATTAAGGATGCGCTCGACGAGCGCCATATTCTGAATGACCGCAAATCTTACATCACTGGGGGAGAGAGCCATGCAGAGACTGTCTGACCGCACAGCCGGATTTACCGACTCGGTCATCCGCCGGATGACCCGCATTTCTGATGAATACGGGGCCGTCAACCTTTCGCAGGGCTTTCCGGATTTTGACCCGCCGCAGGCCATTCTCGACCGTCTGGCCGAGGTGGCGCGCCAAGGCCCGCACCAGTATTCCATCACCTGGGGAGCGCAGAACTTCCGCGAGGCGCTGGCCGAAAAACAGTCGCGCCTGATGGGGCGGAACATTGACCCCAATGCCGAAATCGTCGTCACCTGCGGCGGCACCGAAGCCATGATGGCCGCCATGATGACAGTGGTCAATCCGGGCGACAAGGTCATCGTCTTTTCGCCGTTTTACGAAAACTACGGGGCTGACGCCATTCTGTCGGGAGCACAGCCTGTTTATGTACCGCTGGTCCCGCCGGAGTACGGCTTTGACCCCGACGTGCTCGAGGCGGCCTTTCAGCAAAGGCCCAAGGCCCTGATTCTATGCAATCCGTCCAATCCGTGCGGCAAGGTCTTTACCCGCGCCGAGCTGCAGATTATTGCCGACCTTGCGGAAAAGTATGACGCCTACGTCATCACCGATGAGGTGTACGAGCACATTGTGTACGAGCCGTACGAGCACATCTATTTTGCCAGCCTGCCCCGCATGTTTGAGCGCACGCTGTCAACCAGCTCGCTGTCCAAAACCTACTCCATCACCGGTTGGCGCCTGGGCTATGTTATCGCCCCGCCCAACATCATTGACGGGACGCGCAAGGTGCACGATTTCCTGACTGTGGGCGCTGCCGCCCCGCTGCAGGAGGCCGTTGTGCCCGGCCTGCGCTTTGGCGAAGAATATTACCGCAATCTGCAGCAGACTTATACCCAAAAGCGCGCGCTGTTTCTGCGCGGCCTGCGGGACATCGGACTGCCCCATACCGAGCCGCAGGGGGCCTATTATGTCATGGTCGACGTCTCGGCGTTCGGGTACCAAAGTGACCTTGCCTTTTGCGAGGACCTGGCCCGCAGGGTCGGCGTCGGGGCCGTACCGGGGTCCAGCTTTTTTCACGAGCCTGAAAACCGGTATATCCGCCTGCATTTCGCCAAGCGGGAAGAAACACTGAACGAGGCGCTCAACCGTCTGGAGCATATCTACAGAAAGCTCCGCGCATAATAATCAGCTATCAGGGGACTGTCCCGCACTGCAGCGGGACAGTCCTTTTTACATGCTGACCTGGCCGGCCGCATGAGTTGACTTAGCTGGAAATGAATGATAAAATTATATAAAATTTAAAAGGAAAGAAGCTGATAAAATGCAAGCAAAACGCCTATTCGCAGGTCTTTTGTCCGCGGTGCTGCTGATGACCCTGCTGCCGGTTTCGGCGGCTGCGGCGGAGTATACGCCGCCCGCGCTGCCCGATGTCTTTCAGGGCGACGGACTGTACATTACTGCCACTCCGCTTGAGCCGCAGATTGAGGGCGAGTATGTCGCGGTCAGCGGGGTCGAAGGCGGCTTTCATGAGGGATGGGCCGGCTTCGTGACACAGGAAGAGACCCGCGATCAGTATGGTTATCTGGATGACACATACTGGGCTCTGCATTACGTCGACCGCAATGGCCGGAAGCTCGACACCGCTGTGGAAACCAGCAATTACTCAGATCCCCATCAAAGCATTGCTCTGAATTTCTACGATGGAATGTGCGCGTTTTATGACAGGGAAACAGAGCGCTTCGGCTATCTGGACGCAGAAGGAAACGTCGCCATTGAACCGAAGTTTACCGAGGCATATGCTTTCAGCAACGGTCTGGCCGCCGTTTCAGAAGTTTATGGTGGGTCGGAACATTATTACATTGACAAAAACGGAAATAAGGTGCTCGGCCCGTTTGGCAGAGCAGCTGCCAACGAGTTCTCAGCCTTTTTCAGCGAGGGGCTTTTGCCGCAAAGCGACTATCTGGACAGAGATAACTATTTTGTCGGCTATGTTGATCAGCAGGGCGAGCCGGCCATCACTCTTTATAGCGGGGAGCCTGGCGGGGATAAGCTTGAGCTGATGGATCCCGGCCTGTATATCCCTGACACAACCGGCAGCCACTTTTCCGAAGGCTATGCTATTGTCAAAGATCAGCGCAATGGGCGAAAGTACCCGATTTATCTCATTATTGACACTGAAGGCAATGAGGTCGGGCGTATCGATCCCGGCGCGCCAATGACAGCGGCACCCTACAGCGTGGTCCAGGACGGGCTGATTATCGTGCGTTTTACCAATACCGAAGGCGGCAGCGGTGGCGGAATAGGCGCTGTCGACATCCACGGCAATATTGTCGTAGAGCCGGGCAGGGTGTCTTCCGGTAACGCTTATTTTGACAGTGGAGTTGCCCCGGGGAATCCTTCGGTAGGTCTGGTAATCGACAAAAAGGGCAATGCAGTGCTACCCGGCTCTTTTGCCGACGCTGTGGGGGTGGACGCAGACACGCTTATGGCGGAAGCCCGTACAGCTTATAATGCACCGGCTGCTGTATTGACCTTCAACATGGAAGTATCAAATTTTGATGACGGACTTTCGCTGCTCACAGTTGAGCTGTGGTCCAATGGCATGTCGGTGGTGGACAAATGGTATTATGTGCTTGAGGTGCACGAGGGGACGTATACCGGCGGCGGAAAAGTCTACAACGCCGCAACCGGGCAGATTACGGGCGGCGGAAGCACCCCGACCGACCCTGAGACCCCGACCGAGCCGGCAGGCGGCACGCCGTCGAGCTGGGCAGTGGAAAACGTCAATACTGCTGTCGAGGCGGGCATTGTGCCCGAGACCCTGCAGTCGGCCTACACACAGGCCACGACGCGCGCTGAGTTCTGCGCACTGGCTGTCGAGCTGTACGAGACCGTCATGGGTACGGAAATCACCGAACGCGCCACCTTCAGCGACACGAC